>NZ_AP013042.1:1102075-1469434 GCF_001547755.1 endosymbiont of Bathymodiolus septemdierum str. Myojin knoll
AAAATCAGTCATGCTAGCTGCTGGCGATACTTTCCGTGCCGCTGCCGTTGAGCAACTTAAAGTATGGGGTCAGCGTAATGATATACCAGTCGTTGCTCAAGATACTGGTGCAGACGCAGCCTCGGTAATTTTTGATGCTTATCAATCCGCACAAGCTAAAAAGATTGACATTCTGATTGCCGACACCGCAGGACGCTTGCATACGCAAGATAATTTAATGCAAGAATTGGAAAAAATCAAACGCGTTATTAGCAAACAAAACGAAGATGCTCCACATGAAGTGATGCTAGTAGTCGACGGCGGCGCAGGTCAAAATGCACTTAATCAAGCCAAAGCATTTAACAAATCCGTGATACTTAGTGGTATTAGCGTTACCAAACTTGATGGCACTGCCAAAGGGGGTATCGTCTTTGCGATTTCTAATGAATTGCAATTACCGATTCGCTATATTGGTGTCGGCGAAGGTATTGATGACCTTAAGCCATTTGTTGCCAAGGACTTTGTTGACGCCTTATTTGAGACGCAATGAGACCACTGCATTAACTCAGTGGTCTCATAATGGTAGAAAAATTTTCCTTAAAAGATGCACTTTTTAATCAACAAAAAGTTGAATACTTAGCAGTACTAATTACCGGCGCCTATCCAACATTTAAAGCAGATAAATTTGTCAGTCAAATTATTAAAGAATTTCCAAATTTAGAACTCAAACAACGCATTACCTGCATCCGAGAACAATTGGAAAGGCAATTGCCAGGTGATTTTGAAGGTGCTTTGATTATCCTACTCAAAACCCTGCCAAGAGAGCTTGACCCAGATAAAACTGATGATGATTTTGGGGATTTTATCTTTGCACCTTTGGCTGATTTCGTCGCTAAAAATGGACTGGAAAATAGATATTTAAGCCTTTCTTTTAACGCCTTAGCGCAAATGACTAAACGCTTTAGTTGTGAAGATGCAATCCGTTACTTTATCAACAAGTACCCTGATGAAAGTTTTGTTTTTATGAAAAATATGTCAAAATCTAACAACTATCATCAACGACGCCTAGCATCGGAAGGCTTACGCCCTAGGCTACCCTGGTGCATTGGTATTAAATTTGAGCATCAAAAAGCCATAGCAATTTTAGATACTTTGTATTTTGATAAAACACGGTTTGTGGTGCGTTCAGTTGCCAATCATCTTAACGATATCGCCAAATTTGATGCCAATTTAGTGATAAAAACCTTGGAAAAATGGCAAAAAGAAGACCGACAAAAAAATAAAAAAGAATTTATTTTCCTTATGCAACATTCATTAAGAACCTTGGTAAAACAAGGCAATGAAAACGCTCTGGCAATGTTGGGGTATCAATCCAATCCAAAGATTAGTATTGAAAATTTTGAATGCAAAGAGGTGCAAATTACACTTGGAAATTATCTAAATTTTAGTTTTACTATTAAAACCAAACAAGATGAAAAATTGATGATCGATTACAAAATTATCTACCCAACCCATAATCAAAGAAAATCTGAAAAAGTATTTAAAATCAAAAAAATAACCTTAAAAGAAAATGCGCTTATTGTCATTCAGAAAAAGCATTTATTTAGAGTGATGAGTAGCAGAAAACTCTACCCAGGAGAATATAAAATTCAACTACAAATTAATGGAAAAAACTTTGCAGAAGATAAATTTAGGCTAATTTTTTAATTATTCTCTTAAACTTGTATGTTACTATACAATCTAAAATAAAAGAATGATTATATGAAAACAATAATTCACTTAATATTTTTTTTGCTATTAGGCACATCAAGCTTTGCTGAAGAAAAAGTTTCGATATTTGATCAAAATTTTAATGATTATAGCGAAAATTTAGAAGATGCTATTGACGCCAAAAAAGACGGTATTTTTATCTTTTTTCATATGGAAGAATGTCCATTTTGTCAAAAAATGCGCCGTCATGTACTAAATCGAAAACCTATTATTGATTATTTTAAAAAGCATTTTTTAAATTTTGAAGTGGATGTAGAGTCCAGTTTAGATTTGATCGATTTTAACGGTGATACCCTACCAGAGAAAATTTTTGCCAAGCACCACAACAAAATCGGCGCCACGCCTGTGTTGGCCTTTTTTGATTTAAAAGGCAACCGCGTGGTGCGTCACACAGGTTTTGCCAATGAAAAAGATTTTTTACTATTGGCAAAATATTTTGTTGAAGGCGCTTATAAAAATGAAAAATTTATTCGCTATAAGCGTAAACATAGATAATGTATATAATTAATAATAAAAGATTTATAATTGGACTTTTTGCCTTATTGTCTTTTTTTACATTTGCCAGCGAAATCCCCAATCCTTTGAGCTTAGAACAGGCGTTAAAAATTGGAGAAAAGCACAGTTTGGCGGTGCAAAAACAACAATTAAATATAGATGAAAATACGCTTAATTTAGAAACCATTCAATCAAAATTTGATTTAAAAAGCACGGTAGATTTACAATTAGCACGAAGAGATGATTATGCAAATAATATTAATGATTCACATACATTTATTCATTTTGAAAAAGTATTATTTGAACAAAACGCCAATATTAATGCCGATGCTACGCAGCAAAAAATTATCAATACTAAACAAAATTTAGTTTATATAAAAAAAGAAAATAAAATTGAGATTATGCGTCGCTTTTTTGATGTTATTTTGGTAGATATGCAACTTGAAACTACCCTTGAACGACTAGCGATTTCTGCCATTCGAGCCAACAATGTCAAAGATGATTTTGACATTAACAAGGCTTCAGAAGTAGAATTATTACAAAAACAAGCCTCTACCCAGTTAGATGTGAGTCAGCGCATTAAAATCGAAGCACAGCAAATTCTCAAGCGTGCAGAATTGGCAGATATTTTAGGCGTTAGTTACGAAAATCGTCCCGATGATTTGGTTAAACCTGAACTAAAACACTACTTTAATAAACCAATTACTGCACTTGATGTATTAAGAAAAAATGCTTTCAAAAACAATACCGTGCTACAAATTATGCAGCAAAATTTATCTTCGCTTAAACATCAATTTAGTCGCCATAAAGGTGATTATGGCGTGATTATCAAAAGTAATGTCAGAATAGGGGAGCAAGCCTATTTGCGAGATAAATATGGTAACTTACGCTATGGTGTCAATTTAACCATGCCTTTTGGCACTAATAATGTCAAACAACAAACCATCGCCAAACTTAATTTGAAAATTAAACAAATTAAAATAGAAATTGAACAATTTAAACGCACTCTATCTTCTCAAGTATTTGCACTTTGGATTAAGCTTAATGAACTCAAACAGATACATAAGTCACTAACGACTGAACTGGAATATCGTGATTTATATCTTGAGCGTGCTCGGGCAAAATACGAATTAGAATTAGCAAGTGATATTGGAGAAGCTCTAACCCAATTCACTAATACCGAATACAAACTTAGCAAAAATCAATTTGACTTTGTGATTGCCTTTGAAAAACTTGCCTTACTAACTGGAGAAATACAATGAAAATCAAACCAATCTTACTCTTACTATTTATTAGTTTTAACACCTTGGCTTTAGAAATATATCCACTGGTTTCTGGTGAAATTACCATGATTAAACCTGTTAGAACCCATGTTGAAAAAGGAGATTTACTCGTGCAAATTGATGATGCACAAGCAAAATTAGAATTAAACTATTTAAAAGCGTTGCAAAAAACCTATCAACAGAATTTTAAAGACAAACAATTAGAACTGAAACAAACACAAGAATTATACGACCGTTTGGTTTCTCCACATAGAGATTTAGAGATTGCACAATTGATTTTTGATCAAGCAAGGCGTGAATTAGAGGCCCATAACATCAAAATCAAAATTGCCGAAAATCAACTAAAAAAATATCAACTTCACGCACCAATATCTGGCACTATTAGTATGACACCTAATTTAAGAAATGCTACTAATATGAATGCACCAAAGGTGCTAATGATATTAGAATAATATTATTTTCTTGTGTTTTGTTCAATACGCAAAACAGCAAGCATAATCACCAACATTGCAAAAATCGTCAACGCATTCCAAAGTGCAGAATAAACGCCTCTTTCAATTCGCAGTGAACCTATATGCACAAAATTAGTTTTGCTTTTTTTCTGTATTTGTTGGAAAAAAGATTGATCATGCCAACTGGTCAATTCATCAATATTCACCTTGATGCCAACGGTTGCCACTTGATTAGTAAGTTTTGCCAAAGATTCCACATAAGACAATTGCACGGATTGAGAATATTGATTGGTTTTAATTTTGCTTGAAACTTTAACCTTTTGCTTCAGGTCTTTCTTATCAACCACTTGATCTGGAAAGTTGCTTAATGCACTGACAATATCGTCAATATATGAATTAAATTTTTGTTCAAAATTCTGATTATCACTTAAATTTTTAGCGATTTGTTTTTCCTGGTTGGTGCGCATTTTTTGGTAATCAGCCAATTTAATCACAGGAAAATCCGCCTTTTCATCTTTGACACTAATTTTGTTATAACCTAAAGTAATTGCCATAATCAATACAATAGCTGCAAATATCAAAATGATAATTTGAACTGTCTTTAAAAAACTTTTTTCAATAAATCTAAACATATTTTTTTTCCTATTTGTTAATTCCTAAAATTTCCCACGCACCCATTTCAATCAATTTATCTGCCAACTGCACGCCTAATGCCTCTGCATTATCCACACTTCCAGATACTTCGTGCTTCAAAATTACACCAGTATCAACATTACCCACTAAGCCCGTAAGGGTTATTTGTCCATCAGTAATGGTTGAAAATCCTGCAATTGGCACAGAGCAGCCGCCCTCCAATCGAGCATTCATTGCCCTTTCAGCGCTGACTCTATCAGTCGTTTTCTGATCCACAAGCGGTGCAATTAAAGCTAAAATTTCTTCGTCATTTTCTCTAATTTCAATACCGACTGCACCCTGTCCAACGGCGGGCAAAGATTGTTCGGTAGAGATTTGCTGCTTGATTCTGTCTTTAAAACCTAAACGAATCAGTCCTGCACACGCCAAAATAATGCCGTCGTATTCATCGTCATCTAATTTTTTCAATCGTGTATTAACATTACCACGCAAATCCAAGATTTCTAAATCAGGACGAATGGCTTTAAGTTGCACGATACGACGCATAGAGCAAGTGCCGATTTTTGCCCCGTGTGGCAAATCAGCAATGCTATCAAAATTATTTGAGACAAATGCATCAAATGGATTTTCGCGCTCAAGAATTGCCCCTAACTCAAATCCTGCAGGGATTTCGTAAGGTACATCTTTCATTGAATGTACAGCGATATCTGCTTTTCCCTCTAACATTCCGATTTCTAACTCTTTGATAAACAATCCTTTTCCACCAATTTTTGACAAAGGAGAGTTTAGAATTTGGTCACCTTTAGTCATCATCTTGACCAATTCCACTTTTAATTCTGGGTGGTGACGCTCTAATTCTACCTTAACATGTTCGGCTTGCCAGAGAGCGAGTGGACTTTTGCGTGTTGCAATTTTGATTGTTTGTTGCATAGAATTGATTTAAAATCATATAAGCAGTCATTTTAACAAAAAACTATGGGTATTCCACCGGCAAAAAACCTTTTTCAAGTAAAACAGCGAGCAAAGGCGATTTTAGTGCTGATGCATTTGGAAGATTGCCCTTGGTGTCATTTTGTAATTAACGAAGTTTTTGACCCAATGATTGAACTCAAAGAATACACGGACAAACTCGTTATTCGTCAGATAGAAATAGACTCAAGTTTGGCATTATATGATTTTGACGGCTCACAAATCGATGGCGATGTATTTGCGCACAGGTACAATGTAGATTTTTATCCAACGGTGTTATTATTCGACGCCCGCGGACAATTATTAGAAAAAATCATTGGCGTTGCTAGTGAAGAAACCTATTGGACAGATTTAGATAAACTATTGAATAAACAAGGAATTTTATGAGTAAAACCAATCAATCTTGGGGCGGACGCTTCACGCAATCAACCGACGAATTCGTCAAAATTTTTGGTGCATCGGTATTTTTTGACAAAATTCTTGCCCCGTATGATATTCAAGGTTCAATCGCCCACGCCACGATGTTGTGCGAAGCTGGGCTATTAACTGAAGACGAAAAAACACAGATTGTCGATGGTCTGACGAACATTCTTGAAGAAATCACAGTCGATAAATTCGAATGGTCTGTTGACTTGGAGGATGTGCATATGAATATTGAAGCACGATTAGTCGCTATGATTGGTGATGCTGGTAAAAAATTGCACACTGGTCGCTCGCGCAATGACCAAGTAGCCACCGATATTCGCCTATATTTGCGTGAGCAACTTAATGACATTAATGATGAAATTAAACGCTTGCAAATAGCATTACTGGATTTGGCTGAGAAAGAAATCAACACCATATTACCTGGGTTTACCCATCTACAAGCCGCCCAACCTGTGAGTTTTGGTCATCATATGATGGCATATTTTGAAATGCTGTCTCGTGATGCTGAACGATTAATTGATTGTCGTAAGCGACTCAACTCAATGCCCCTTGGCAGTGCCGCATTGGCAGGCACAACTTACCCAATTGAACGCACGCGCACCGCTGAATTATTAGGCTTTGAACGCATTTGCAACAACTCGCTTGATGGCGTTAGTGACCGTGATTTTGCCATAGAGTTTTTATCAACAGCCAGTATTATTATGATGCATTTGTCGCGTTTTTCTGAGGAACTCATTCTTTGGTCAAGCGCACAATTCGATTTTATTGAATTACCAGACAGTTTTTGCACAGGCTCATCGATTATGCCACAAAAGAAAAACCCCGATGTGCCAGAGTTGGTGCGTGGCAAAACAGGCCGTGTATATGGTAATTTAACCTCAATGCTAACCATTATGAAATCACAGCCACTCGCCTACAATAAGGACAACCAAGAAGACAAAGAACCCCTGTTTGATACGGTTGATACGCTTAAGGCTTGCTTGCGCGTATTCGCCGATATGGTGCCGACCATTCAAACAAAACGAGACAATATGTATAACTCCACCAAAAAAGGCTATACCACTGCCACCGATTTGGCAGATTATTTGGTGAAAAAAGGTTTGCCATTTCGTGACGCACACGAAGTGGTGGGTTTATCGGTTGCTTATGGAATAAAAATGCAAAAAGATTTAAGCGAGTTAAGTTTGGAAGCGTTACAAGAATTTGACCCTCGTATTGAAAACGATGTGTTTGATGTACTATCGCTAGAAGGCTCACTACGCGCGCGTGACCATTTTGGCGGCACCGCACCAAACCAAGTCAAACAGGCCATCAAAACCGCTCGCAACAACCTAAAATAGCATGAGAATTATTTTTGCAGGCACCCCTGAGTTTTCAGTCGGTGTTTTAACCGCCCTCATCAATGCTGGACATGATATTGCCGCTGTCTATTGCCAACCCGACCGCCCCAAAGGTCGTGGTCGCGTATTAACTGCCTGTGCCGTCAAACAAAAAGCCTTAGAGCATAATCTGCCCATCTTTCAACCAGAAAGCCTAAAAGATAAGAACACTCAAAAAACCCTATCCGCACTCAATGCCGATATTATGATAGTCGTGGCTTACGGTCAACTGCTACCAAAACCCGTATTAAACGCCCCAAAGCACGGATGTTTGAATATTCACGCCTCGCTACTCCCTCGTTGGCGAGGTGCTGCCCCGATTCAACGCGCTATCTTGGCAGGCGATAAAACCACGGGAGTCAATATTATGCAAATGGAGGAAGGATTGGACACAGGCGATATTTTGCTAGAAAAAACCTGCGAGATTACCGATACCGACACCGCACAATCTTTGCACGACAAACTCGCCACACTCGGTGCCAACGCTATTATTACAGCATTAACAGACTTCGACAACCTATCGCCCATAAAGCAAAATGAAGCGGGCGCCACCTACGCTAAAAAACTTAAAAAAGACCAAGCGTGGATAGACTGGCACCAATCCGCCGAACAAATTAACCGCCAAATCAGAGCATTCAACCCCTACCCCATCGCCCAAACTGTCGCAACAAGTAACAAATTTGAATCCAAAGTATTGCGCATCCTTGAAGCCGTCGCCGTTGAAGGCAACGGACACCCCGGCGAAGTTATTAAACACAACAAGCAACAATGCGTTATTGCCACTGGCAACAACGCATTGAGTTTACAAGCCGTGCAACTATCAGGCAAAAAAATCACCAACATCCAAGACTTCAACAACGCCTACACACTCACAAAACTAACCAACCCATAACACCCATTCCCACGCACAGCGTGGGAACGAGGGTATTTGCCTCATTAAAAAAGGACAATCCTAAGATTGTCCTTTTTAAGGTTAGACCAGCATGTCCAACCTGCTATCGGGGAGAGTTATGAAGCCCGTGTCCCCCGACCTTAAACCTGTTTAAAACTTCCAACGCACAGCCCCTTCAATACCATCACTGTGGGCTTTGTTGTTGGTGGATTGAACGCGTTCGTAGTTGATAGAAACACTACTGTCTTTAACTTGATAATCTAGTCCTAACTTCAGCGTTATTTCTTGCTGTGCATTTTGGCTGATGTAGTCGGTTCCATTGCGGCGAATGTCGGATTTGTATTCTATATTCGCAAAGCGATTGAGTTTGCCGTTTTTGTAGTTGATGGCGTTGTTTATATCAATACCAACAGCGAGGGCTTCGTCGGTGGCGGTTTCGCTGCTGGTTAGGACATCGTTGGCTTTCATTTTGATGCGACTGATGTCATATCTAGCATATGGGGAAAGATTGAGTTTTGTGCTTTGCAATTGGGTTTGTATATCACCACGATAAGCGATAGAGGCAAAATAGCCATTGCTACTTTGACCCGTGCTTGGGTTGGTGGTAGATTTTACCTTGTGCTTGCCCTTGGCAATACCGACAACTGCTTCAAGGCTGGTTTGTTTGTCTAATTCTAGCGCGCCGTAAGTAGACAGACTCCATTGCGTGGTGTCAATATCGCCTGAGAAATCTGTGCCCGTAGCAGTGCGGTCTTCCTTGCCAAAACCAAGGGCGAAACCTAGGGTTTTGGCGGTGTCGATGCGTCTGTCCATACCGATGTTTAAGGATTTAAGATTAAACTTGGTTTGGTTATTGCCACTGCCATTGCTTTTACCAATCACGATTTTGGCACTTGTCCAAGTATCCCAACGATTAATTTTGCGATTAGGCATAGCGATGGTGCTAGACATACCATTGGCACTGAGTATTTGATTAAACGCTGTGTTAAGGTCGCTGTTGGCAAACTGGATTTGAATGCCATTAACAAAGCCACTGACATTAAAGTTACTTTGTTTGTTTTGCTTATGACGCAGGTATGAGAGCCTGCTCATTGCTGTTTTGCTAACTCTGGCGAGTAACACCTTGGCCGCCGCTTTGCCTTCTTTACGCACAGTGAGGGCAATGATTTCGGCGTTGTTGACTTTAACTTTTACGCCGTCGCTGGCACTAAAAGTGCCGTCGCTGGCGGTAACGCTGAAGGTAAAGTTTTTGCCTTCCATCTCAGCCGTGGTGGTGAACGAGGCAGTTTTGGTGTTGGGGTTGGTTAAAGTAATAGTAATACCTGTACTGTCGGTTTGTGTCCACGCATAGGTTAACGCATTATCATCGCCATCAGGGTCGGTGCCTGTGGCGGTTAGGGTAACGAGTTTGTCGATGCTGGTGGTGATGTTGCTGCCTGCACTGACGGTTGGGGCTTGCTCGACTTCGGTGTCGGCTTCGTTATTAATATTAATTACTACATTGGCTTTTTTAGTATCGGCGTCTGCACCAGTGATGGTTACTTCAATGGTTTGGTTAGTGGCAGTTTCAAAGTCGAGTTTGCTGGCATCAGCCACGGTGATTTGTCCTGTGTTGTTAATGGCAAAAGCGCCATTATCATTACCACTGGTGATACTAAAAGCAGTTGGGGTGCCTTCGGTGATAACGCTACCAACTACCGCATTAACGGCTGAGTTTTCAGCAATGCTAAGGGTTTGGTTGTTGATGGTGAGGGTGTTTTCATTGATATTATTAATGGTGATGGTAATGGCTTGGGTGGTGGTGGATAAGCCATCATTAACTTTTAGGACTAGGTTGTAAACATTGTTGCCGCCAGCATCAGCAGGGCTGTCGTAGTCGGGGGCGTTGTTGAAGGTAACCACGCCGTTGTTTAAAACGAAAAGGGCTTTATCAGCGCCGTCAATACTATAAGTTAAGGTTTCGCTACTTGGTGTATTGCTAACATCAAAGGTTAGGGCAGTAAGGCTAGCGCCTTCATCACGGGTTACATTGGTATTGTTAATCACAGCGGGGTTGGCGTTATTGGTAACGCTGATGGTGAAGTCTTTGGTGGTGGTGCGAACGCTGTCGGAGGCGGTAACAGTAATGGTTATGTCGCCTAGTGCGGTGATTATTTTTTTGGTTTTGAGTTGCTTGCCTTCGATTACAAAATTATCGTTGGTGGGGACGCTGAACGAGAGAGTGTCGTCGTCGGTATCAACATCATTAGCACTAAGGGTACCAACGATGGTGCCAGCGGGTTGGTCTTTAACGAGGTTGGTGTTTGTGAGTTGGATGTTGGTTGGGGCAGTGTCGTCAATATCGTTGACGGTAATGATAAATTCCTTCTCAAAAGTATGCCCTGCGCCGTCATTAACGGTGATTTTAAGCGTTATGCTTGGGGTGGTTTCATAATCAGGGGCATTCTTGCTGACTAATTGGTTACTAGCTGTAACGAGAAAACCATCGTTGTCAACCGTATAAGTAAAGGTATTGTTAGCATCAGCATCAGTGGTTGATAGTGTGCCTATTATTAAACCTGCAGAGGCGGGACCTTCGCTGATAGTGCGAGAGCCTGTAAGACTAATGTCGGTTGGAGTTTCGTCGTTGAGGTCTTGTAGGGTAACGATGATGGTTTTGGTTGCTTCTTCACCGTCTTTGGTGGCTTTGATTTGGACTTCGTAGGTTTTGTCGGTTCTTACCTCGTAGTCGGTGGCGGCAAAGGTTAGTTTGGCGCCGTTTAATGAGAAACTGGCTTGGTCTGCACCGCCTGTAATGCTAAAGGTTGCACTGCCTTTGTTGGTGGTTAGTGTGATTTCTTCGCTTAGGTTTTCAGCAACACTAACATCATCGGTGGTAATGGCAAACGCATTGAGAGGGGAAACATTAACGGTTGTGTCGCCTGTTTTGCCACTAGTATCGGTTACGGTTACTTTAAAGGTAAAGGTTTTAGCGTCCATGGCTTCGGTGGTGGTGAAACTGGCAGTTTTGGTGGTGGGGTTAGTTAAGGTAATAGTAATACCTGTGCTATCGGTTTGTGTCCACGCATAGGTTAACGCACTATCATCGCCATCAGGGTCGGTGCCTGTGGCGACGAGTTCTATGAGGGTATTTGTTGATACTATGCCACCACCGGTGATGGTAACGGTTGGGTTTTGTTCAATAGCAGTGTCTGCTAAGTTATTAATATTAATTAATACATCTGCTTTTTTAGTATCTGCGTCCGTACCAACGATGGTAATTTCAAGGGTGTGACTGGTGGTGGTTTCATAATCTAAATTGGCAGTTGCAACATCGATTTGTCCTGCGTTGTTGATTTTGAATAAACCAGCGTCGTTGCCACTGGTAATGCTAAAGGTTGGTACTGGGAAGCCTGTGGCAACAACTGTGCCAACTCTTGTATCAACGGCTGAGTTTTCATTAACGGAAAAGATTTGGCCAGCGGCAATGGTAATATTGTTTTCGTTGACATTATTAATGGTGATGGTAATGGCTTGGGTGGTGGTGGATAAGCCATCATTAACTTCTAAAATCAGGGCGTAACTGGTTTTGCTTTCAAAATCGGGGGCAGTTTTGAAGGTAACCACTGCACCGTTAATGTCAAATAAGCCTTCGTCTGCACCAGAGATGCCGTAGGTAAATGCTGTGTTGGCATCATCAATGGCAGTGATGGTAAGGGCAGTAAGGCTATCGCCTTCATCACGGCTGATGGTGGCGGGGTTGGTGATGTCAGCGGGGTTGGCGTTATTGGTAACGCTGATGGTGAAGTCTTGGGTGGTGGTGCTAGCGCCGTCGGAGGCGGTAACAGTAATGGTTATGTCGCCTAGTGCGGTGATTATTTTTTTGGTTTTGAGTTGTTTGCCTTCGATTACAAAATTATCGTTGGTGGGGACGCTGAACGAGAGAGTGTCGTCGTCGGTATCAACATCATTAGCACTAAGGGTGCCGATGAGGGTGCCAGCGGGTTGGTCTTTAACGAGGTTGGTGTTTGTGAGTTGGATGTTGGTTGGGGCAGTGTCGTCAATATCGTTGACGGTAATGGTAAATTCCTTCTCAAAAGTATGCCCTGCGCCGTCATTAACGGTGATTTTAAGCGTTATGCTTGGGGTGGTTTCATAATCAAGGGCATTCTTGATGGTTAACTTGTTACCATTTCTAACGAAAAAATCATCGTTGTCAACCGTATAAGTAAAGGTATTGTTAGCATCAGCATCAGTGGTTGTTAGTGTGCCTATTGCTGCACCTATAAAGATGCCTCCTTCGCCGATAGTGCGATCGCCTGAAAGACTAATGTCGGTTGGAGTTTCGTCGTTAATGTCTTGTATGTTAACGGTAATGGTTTGTTCGGCGTTTTGGTCGGCGTCGGTGCCAAAATTGTCGGTGGTGGCTTTGACTTTGACGGTGTAGGTTTTGGGTTGGGCGGTGCTTTCAAAATCGATACCACTGCCGTTGAAACTAAGGGTAGTGCCGCTGAGGGTGAATAAATTGCCAGTATTTGTTCCCGCAACGATGCTAAAGATGGCGTCAGCGTCGCTGGCTGCCAGGGTGTAGTCGGTGTTTGCTGCGCCCTCATCGGCGGTTAGAGCGGCAGAAGAAGTGATACTAACAGCTGGCTTGTCATTACTAACTTTAATTTCTATGTCGCCAATAACAGATGGAGCATCGTCAGCTTTAATTTCAATTTGTAAAATGTAATCTTGTACTGTTGCTGGTGCATCCTTTAATAGAGTAATAAGCCCACTTGATGTAACAAAAAAGAAACCATCGTCATTTCCATTAAGAATTGTAAACTGCTTAACAGCGTTAATTGTTGCACTAGTCTTTACCGTACTAACAGTAGAACCCCTCGATTGACCTTGTGGAACATAGAAAACTTGATTAGCATTAAGCCCAATAGTATTTTCTAAGACATTGTCAATTCTCACAGTTATCATTGCCATTTTTTCATCTGCATCTTCCCCTGTAATCTTTACTTTAAGCGAATAGGTGTTTAATGTTTCATAATCCACCTCTGACTTAGCCACCTTAATCTGCCCAGTGTTGTCCACCGTAAATATGCCATTAGTATCACCTTGTGTAATCTCAAAACCAGTTACTATTCCAATCGTGGCAATCTTATCGCCAACAGGCGTATTAATTATGCTGTTTTCTACAATGCTCCTGCTTTGATTATTAACAATAGCAATAATTTTTTCATTAACATTGGCAACATTAATATTAATAACAGCAGTTTTATCGTCCGCATCTGCCCCTGTAATTTTAACCGTCAAAGCATAAGTTTTCGTGCCTTCATAGTCCAGTCCAGTATTAGAAACTTTAATTTGTCCACTACTATCAATCCTAAATAAGTTTGCTGAATTACCTCCAACAATAGAAAAACTTTCCACTATACCTTTGATAATAAGCTTATCGCCAACATCAGTACCCAAAACTGAATTTTCATCAATCATTCTTGTTTGTGTTTCGATCTCAATCGTTTTTTCGTGGATATTGTTAATAGTAACCGTAATATTTTTTTGGGTTTCAGAAACCCCATCACTTACCTTTAAAACAAGACTGTAACTATCTTTGCTCTCGTAATCAGGTGCTTCCCTAAAACTTACCACTTGATTATTAAGTATAAATGCACCAACATCAGTACCAGCAATCTCATAATTTAATACTTGACCTTCTGCCACCGAATCTGCATCAGATGCCGTGATAGTCAAAACCTGAATAGTGCCTTCGTCTATCGTTACATCAGTATTGCTAATTTTAGGTGGATGAGCGTTAGCAGTTACTTTAATCGTTATTGTTGCTGTGGTCGGGTTGGCATCTTCGCCATCAGCTTGCACAGTAATACTATGTGTAGTAACGCTGTCTGCTAACTTTGCTGCTACGCTGATTACTCCATTATTGTCTATTTGATAATAACTACTATCCGTTCCATTAACAATACTCCAAGCATTTACCGTGCCACTGCTAAGTACTACCGTTCCTACAACAACACCTATATCAGAGGCTTTGAGAACTTCCATCTGCTGATCATTAATAACAATTATATTTTCAGAAATGTTATCAATATTAATCGTTATTGTTGCCGTTTTATCATCCGCATCATCGCCCGAAACCTTAACTCCTATGGAATAAGTTTGTGTATCTTCATAGTCCAGTTTACTATTATCATTGATTATAATTTGTCCACTAGTATCAATAGAAAAAATGCCATCATCATTACCGCTCTCAATACTATAACCCGTGATTGTTGTATCGCCAGTAGTGGTAATCACCGCCCCAACGCTCGCCCCTATGTCTGCATTTTCAGCAACCGACCTAACTTGGTCGGCAATGTTAATTGTTTTTTCATTAACATTTACAACCTGGTAGTTGAATCTTTTGCTAATCAATAACCCAAGGCTAAGGTCATTATGATAAATATTTATAGTCTCATAATTCGTTGTTTTAGATTCATAATCAAGGCTTTTAGAAACCCAAAATTTATTACCTGTTTTTAAAGAATAATTAACGCCGCCAACATCCTGATACTGGAAACCGTAAGACTCAGGCAACGGATCAGCATTAACAACTGTGACTGACCCAATTATGGTGTTTACCGGTATATTTTCTTTAATGTAATATATCCCATCTGCACGCTTCTCTATATAACTTGTGTCAGGGACAGTAAAAGTAATATCACTTGGGTCAGTATCAGCAATATTTTTTAGATTAATAGTAATATCTTCAATAACCTCAGTCCGACTGGGTTTGGTCATTTTTATCTTTAGTTGATAAGTCTTTTGTGCGATGGTTTCATAATCTGGTACATTTCTAAATTTGATTTGATTATCGTTCACAATCTCAAACAAATGACTATTACCTTCACTAACAATTGCAAAGGTTACATCAAATTGGTTAGGATCTAAAACTGCATATTTTCCTGCGCCCTCTTCAATATCAAACGCTGTATTCAATAATGCGATAGGGCGATCGTAATCAAGACTTATAGTATTAGTGGAAAGAGTAGTAAAATTACCTCCACTATCAGAATAATAAGCATCTGCAGAAACTGTAATGGTGGCACTTCTTACTTTGTCTTTATCCATCTCCGCCAAGGCTGGCTCAGTCCAACTAATATTACCATTGCCTTGGTTTTCAGGCCATGTAGCATTGCGTTGCACCCATTCAGTGGCAGATCCAGCATAATACTTGCCGTTACTACCAATAATTCTGACTTTTTGAGGGCTGTTAATATGTTGTACAATTAGCCAATCATAATAATTAATTGTTAAGGTGGTTTTGTTAACACGAGTAAGGAGTGCAGAATTCTCTGCCAACGCTTGTGCGGAGAGCAGTAGAGAAAAAGCGATGATAATAAACTGAGAGAGTTTGCTGATAGTATTCATAATATGCTTTAGTTAGAATAAATTATAAAGTGATTTTGTTGTTGTTGAATTTTGAGGAATTATACCTTATATTTTTGTGAGCGTGTCGGGGGCTAGGTGATGGCAAAGGAAAGACTAACGCCAAAGGCACCGAGGGCGCCGTAGAGGTTGAATTTGTCAAGTTGTGCACCGCCCCGCCCGAGTTCGGTTTATTTCTCGGGAGTGATATAAATATAGGTGTCCATTATTTGTAATTGGTTGTTAAATTCTGTGTAAATTTTGCTTTCCATGGGGTTTCTCCGTTGATTTAAAAAAGGTAAATGCTTTAGCAGTAAGGGTTGTGGACTTGGTGGGTAAAAATATGGCGTGCGGTGCGAGGTCTGAGGTGCTTGGCAAAACTTTTGCGGTGTGAAGATAGGGTGCTAAGGATAACCGGAGAATGCTGAATAATTGCTGATATAGGTTGAGAACAATGATAAAAAAACCACAAATAAGCGTGGCTGGGGATTTACTAAGGGGGGTTAGAGGGCTTTTACGGTCTAAATAAACCGAATGCAACGGCGACTTATGCGGTGCGGTATTATAATTTAAATTCATAAGTTGGATTATCCACAAGTTTTTGGCTATGTCAAGGATTAGATTTTCTTGCTAGATTTTGGCGACTAAACATTGCCTAATTTTTGCCTAGCATTCTTCTCAAAGTGTTGTCTTTGTCAATGAAATGATGTTTAATAGCGCCTGTAATATGTAGAACAATGGCAACAATTATCGTCCAGCCTGCTATTTCGTGGGTTTGTGCCATAAATCCAGCGAGTTGTGCATTGTGGGGGATGGCTTCTTTGGCGATGGGGTCAAATTGTGCTGCGATGATTTCTAAACCAAATACTGAGACACCGTAGCCGCCTGCACCAGACATGATAAAACCTGAGATTGGCATGACAACTGTGGCGATGATTAACACCCAGTGGATTGTTTTTGCCAAATTGTGTTCGATGGCTTTGTATTGGGTAACGGGTTGTAGCCAGCCATTGACAAAACGCCAATAAACTCTAATGATGATGAGAGCGAAAATTAAAACGCCGATTGATTTGTGAATGGGGTAGAGTTCAAATGCTTCATTTTCACTCATATAAACACCGATGACTGCTAGTGTGATGATGGTTAAGCCTGTTGTCCAGTGTAGAAATATTGTTAAGTTGGATAATTTTTGTTTTGTGTCTTTCATATTCTTTGTCTTGTTTGCAATGATGAAATTTTGATTATACGCAATTACTCTTTGACTTTTGGATTAATCCATTGGATGCTGTGCCAATAATAGCGGTTTTTTTGGTTGCTGGGCATGGTGCAGTTGTATTTGCTACGACGGGCGGTTAAGGGGGTTTTGGCGGTTATTTTAACGCTTTTGTTGCTGTTCCAAGTCATTTCTACGCCGCCGTTGGCGAAGCAGTTTAGGTTGGCTTTTTGGTGTTTGTTTAAGGGGGTGAGGAATGTTAGTGTTAGTGTGGGTGGGTTTTGGGTGAAGATTGGATTTTTGTGGTTGGGTTTGATGGGCATGGGTAAGGTGTTGACTTTGGTTTTAAAGCTGGGCATTTTGGCGTAATGTGCTGCCATGGGGAAACGCGGGAGGTTTTGGCGATTACTCATCTTTGATACGACGCCAGATTGTTGTCCGAAGGCGGTGAAACCTAGGTCGCGGACTTGTTGCATAATGGCGGGGCTGGCTTCGCCGTAGGGGTAGGCGAAGATGAGGGGGGTGGTGTCGTTGCCGTAGGGGAGACAGGAAAACCAGTTGTCGCACTTTGCTAATTCTTGGTTAAGGCGTTTTTGTGCTTGTTGGATTTGTGTGGAAATCTCACGCTTGTTTAGGCTTAAAAAGTGGGTGTGGTCGGTGCTGTGATTGTAAAACTGGATGGTGTTGCCTTGTATTTGGCGCATTTGTTGCCATGACATCATGGCGTTGTATTTTTTGTCTACTGGATTGGTGGAGACGAATACGCTCATTGGCATTAGGTATTTTTTGAGCAAGGGATAGGCGTTGTCAGCAATGGATTGGTAGGCATCATCGGCGGTTAGCACTACGCATTTGTTTGGTAATTTATCGCTGTCTAATAAGTCTAGCATTGTGTTGAGTTTTAATACTTTGAAATTATGTTGTTTTAGATATTGCAAATGCTGCTCGAATAAGGCGGGGCTGATGCTGGTGGATTTGGGGGTGGTGTCGGAGAAGTGGTGGTATAGCAAGACGACGCAACTGTTGGCACTGACCACGGATGAAAGTAGCATTAGGGCGATGAATTTATACATTTTTTGCGCCTTGAAAGTTGATTTGTCGCCATGCTTCGTAGGCGACGATGGAGACGCAATTGGAAAGATTTAAACTGCGAGAATTTGCCTGCATTGGTAGAGTGATGCCTTTGTATTGGTTTAATATCTCCTGTGGCAAACCCCGTGTTTCTGGGCCGAATAGGAAGGAGTCGCCCTCTTGGTATTTTACTTCGGCGTAATTTTGTTTAACTTTGGAACTCACGGCAAAGATGCGTTCCGGGTTGGCTTTTTCTAAATAATATTGAAAATTCTCATATTCAGTAACATTTGCCAATTCTTTATAGTCTAAGCCCGCCCTTCTTAATCGCTTGTCGGTAATTTCAAATCCAAAGGGTTTAATCAGGTGTAAACTCACCCCCATATTGGCACTCAGGCGAATAAGGCTACCGGTGTTGTTGGGGATTTCTGGCTCGAACAGGACTAAATTTAACATAATATCTTAGTGATTGGCTTGAATATCGCAATATCATCCCATAAATAGAAGATAACTTAGAAAAAACTTAAACAATTATGGACATTAACAAACTAACTTCACAATTTCAACAAGACCTTGCTTCAGCACAGTCAATTGCGATTGGCAAAAATAATACAGCGATTGAAGCCGTGCATTTATTAAGTGCAATGCTAAATGATAGCGCCTCAAGTGTGAGTAATGTACTGAAATCTATCAATGTTGATACGGGTCTTTTGAAAAAAAATACAGACAAAGAAATTCATAATTTGGCTGTGATAAACACACCGAATGGCGATATTGGTATTTCTCAGAATTTATTACGGTTGATTAATTTGACGGAAAAATTAGCCACGGAAAAAGGCGATACTTATTTATCCACCGAGTTATTTTTGCTTGCTATTATTGATGGCAACGACACCACAACCCAATTATTAAAAACCGCAGGGGTTAATAAAAAATCTCTAGCAGATGCCATTAACAAACTAAGAGGAGGAAAAACCGTGAATGACCAGAATGCAGAAACACAAAGAGATGCTCTCAATAAATACACATTGGATTTAACCAAGCAAGCAAAGGATGGAAAATTGGACCCTGTTATTGGGCGAGACAGTGAGATTCGTCGTGCAATTCAGGTTCTGCAACGACGCACAAAAAACAACCCTGTGTTAATTGGCGAACCGGGTGTGGGCAAAACAGCAATTGCAGAAGGTTTAGCACAACGCATCATTAATAACGAAGTACCTGAAGGTGTGAAAGGCAAACGCTTGTTGTCGCTAGATATGGCAGCGTTAGTGGCGGGTGCAAAGTATAAAGGCGAATTTGAAGAAAGAATGAAAGCCGTACTCAAAGATCTTGAAAGCGAACAAGGACAAGTGATTTTATTTATTGACGAATTACATACAATGATGGGTGCGGGCAAAGGCGAGGGTTCAATGGATGCTGGCAATATGCTCAAACCTGCACTAGCACGAGGAGATTTGCACTGTATGGGAGCGACGACGCTGGATGAATATCGTCAATATATTGAAAAAGATTCGGCGATGGAACGCCGTTTTCAGAAAGTTCTAGTAGATGAACCAACCGAGGAAGATACCATTGCAATTTTACGGGGTCTAAAGGAAAAATACGAAGTGCACCATGGTGTGGAGATTACTGACCCTGCGATTATTGCTGCAGTTACCTATTCTCAGCGTTATATTACCGATAGGCAATTACCTGATAAAGCGATTGATTTGATTGATGAAGCTGCCTCACAAATCCGCATGGAAATTGATTCAAAACCCGAAGCAATGGACAAGCTTGATCGCAAGTTGGTGCAACTTAAAATTGAAAGAATGGCATTAAAAAAAGAGAAAGATAAAGCATCAAAAGAGCGATTTAAAGAATTGGAAAAACACATCTCAACACTCGAAAAAGAATACGCCGATTTTGAAGAAGTTTGGAAGAAAGAAAAATCTGTGGTGCAAGGCGCACAACATCTCAAAGAAGAATTAGAGCAAGCAAAAACCGACCTTGAAGCGGCACACCGTGATAATGATTTGGCAAAAATGAGTGAATTACAATACGGAAAAATCCCTGAATTAGAAGCCAAAATTACCGAAGCTGAGTCTGCCGATACAGAAGAAATGACACTATTGCGTAATAAGGTAACCGAAGATGAAATTGCTCACATTGTCGCAAGATGGACGGGGATTCCCGTCGATAAGATGATGGCAGGCGAAAAAGATAAACTTTTGCAAATGGAGTCCATTATCCACAAGCGCTTGGTCGGTCAAGATAAGGCGGTCGAGGTCATTGCCGATGCTGTTCGTCGATCTCGTGCGGGCTTATCTGACCCTAATCGCCCTGATGGTTCGTTTCTATTTATGGGACCGACGGGTGTGGGTAAAACTGAGCTAACTAAGGCACTTGCGGACTTTTTGTTTGATACTGAGCAGGCAATTGTGCGCGTGGATATGAGTGAATTTATGGAAAAACATTCGGTCGCGCGATTAATTGGTGCACCGCCAGGCTATGTGGGTTACGAACAAGGTGGCGTGCTAACCGAGGCTGTGCGTCGTAAACCTTATTCTATCATCTTATTAGATGAAGTTGAAAAAGCACATCCAGATGTATTTAATATTCTTTTGCAAGTCCTTGATGACGGGCGTTTGACCGATGGACAAGGTCGCACTGTTGACTTTAAAAATACGGTGATTGTAATGACTTCAAATCTCGGTTCACATTTAATACAAGACAATCCAGGCAAGGATATGCGCAACGAATTAATGCAAATTGTCAGCGAACATTTCCGCCCAGAATTTGTTAATCGTATTGATGAAATCGTGGTTTTCAATAGCCTTGAAAAAGAACAAATCAAAGGCATTGCCAAAATACAAGTGGAAATTCTACAATCGCGTTTGGCAGATTTAGACCTTAAACTTGAATTGAGCGATGAGGCGATGACCCTGATTGTCGATAAAGGCTACGACCCAGTATTCGGCGCCCGACCACTGAAACGCACCATTCAACAACTGTTAGAAAATCCACTGTCACAAAAGATATTGTCAGGTGAATTTTTGCCTGGATCCACCATTTACGGCGGTTTATCTAATGACGAAATTGTATTTTCGTAGGCGTTCATTGATATAATCAGCCCTATGGAAGATTACATCAAAATTGCCAAAAATGGCTTATGGAATAATAATCAAGCCTTAGTTGCTTTATTGGGGCTATGTCCGTTATTGGCAGTAACGAATAATATTGTTAATGCAATTGGTCTTGGGCTGGCGACAACTTTTGTATTGGTGGCGTCAAATACAACGATTTCAATTTTTCGTCATCATATTCGCAAGGAAATCCGTATTCCCGTATTTATTTTACTGATTGCATCATTTGTGACCATTGTTGAGCTGGCAATGCAGTCGTATTTTTATGATTTGTATTTGATACTTGGTATTTTCGTGCCACTCATTGTTACTAATTGTGCGATTTTAGGCAGGGCCGAAGCCTTTGCCAGTAAAAATACCTGGGGCAAATCAGCGTTGGATGGATTAATGATGGGCATTGGTTTTTCAATCGTGTTGATTATCCTTGGAGCAATGCGTGAACTCATCGGCTCTGGCACGCTATTTGACCAGTCTTCGTTACTGTTAGGTAGCCTTGGTGATACGCTCAGTGTAACGGTATTTGAGGGCTATCAAGGCACTCTATTGGCTGTGTTACCACCAGGTGCATTTATTGGTTTGGGTTTGATTGTTGCCCTTAAAAATTGGATTGATGCAAAAACTTCGTAGTATCAATGATTATTTAAAAAGCCCATTTACCGACATCACGCCGTTATTGGAACTGGCACTGCAAAAAAGTCATGCGTGGTTGATAACACATACAAACAGCATGCTAAGTAATACGGAAAAAACAACTTTGGATGCACTCATTAAACAACGACAAAATGGTACGCCTTTTGCTTATTTAAGTGGTAAAAAAGGCTTTTATCATTTAGATTTCAAAGTCACGCCCGACACTTTAATTCCCCGCCCTGAAACCGAACTCTTAATTGATATTGCTTTGGATTTATTCAAAAACAAGCCTTGTACTTTATTAGATTTAGGCACAGGTAGCGGGGTTATTGCTGTAACTTTAGCAGACAAAAATCCACATTGGCAAGTCACTGCCACCGATTTTTCCATTGACGCTCTTAGAGTAGCAAAGAAAAATGCCACTACGACAATCAACTTTCAACAAGGTAGTTGGTTTGAAGCCGTGCCAAATCAAACCTTTGACTTTATTATTTCTAATCCACCTTACATTAAAGAAGAAGATGAACATTTAATTAATTTACGCTATGAACCTATTAGTGCGCTAACCTCTGGGAAAGACGGCTTAAAAGATATTAAAATAATTATTAATCAAGCGCCTACTTATTTAAATACGCAGGGTTTTTTACTGTTAGAACATGGGTACAATCAGCAAGAAGCAATTATCGACTTATTAAAGAAAAATTTTACAGATATTCAAACTTTTAAAGATTATAATTCTAACAATCGTGCTATTATGGCGCAACTTAAAATAAACACACGAGGAGAAGAAAAATGAAAAAATTAATTCAATTATTTATAACGACTATATTAATGGTTACAACTGCTAACGCAGGTTGGTTTAACAATGATAAAAAACAGAGTGACAGTCACAGCCACAACGACAAAGTTTATACTTTAAAATTAGCGGAAACTTGGCCGAGTAACTTCCCGATTTTTGGCGATGCAACTAAGAAATTTAAAAAATTAGCAGAGGCAATGTCAAATGGTCGCTTAAAAATCCGTATTGATTCTAAAAACAAACACAAATCAGCCTTAGGTATTTTTGACTTTGTCAAATCAGGTCAATATGACTTAGGTCACTCAGGCTCTTACTATTGGAAAGGTAAAGACATTAATACTTTATTTTTCACCTCAATGCCTTTTGGCATGACAACTGATGAACAGCATGCTTGGTTTGAATATGGTGGTGGCAATGAATTAATGGACGAAGTTTATAGCAAACACGGATTAAAATCAGTCATTGGTGGTAGCACAGGAAATCAAATGGGTGGCTGGTTTAAAAAAGAAATCAATTCAGTTAATGATCTTAAGGGCTTAAAAATGCGCATCCCAGGTTTTGCTGGTGAGATTATGTCAGAAGTTGGTGCGAAGCCTACCAATATTCCAGCGGGCGAACTCTACACAGCACTTGATCGTGGCACAATTGATGCATTAGAATGGGTAGGCCCTTCATTGGATTTTCGTATGGGTTTTCATAAAATTGCCCCTTACTACTACACAGGTTGGCATGAGCCTGGCACAGAATTACAATTTCTAATTAATCTAAAAAAATACAACTCGCTGCCAAAAGATTTACAAACAATCTTGATTACAGCGATGAAACTTTCAGCTTATCAAATGTATGATCAATCTGAACACGAAAGCGCTAAAAACTGGGCAAGCATGAAAAAAGATTTTCCAAATATCAAAGTTAAAACCTTTCCTAAGCCTGTATTTGATGCACTTAGAGCTGCAAATGACAAATTACTTAAAAAGTTAGCTGCAAATAACCCGCTTTCGAAAAAAATCATTGAATCTCAGGCTAATTATTTGAAGAAAATACGCGCTTGGACCGCAATCTCCGATCAAGCTTACTTAAACTCTCAATCTAAGCAATAAAGGTCTTTGCGTAAAATATATACCCAATGGTTAGAAAGGCTGACTGTTGGGCTGTTGTTATTGACAATTGCCAATGTCTTTATTGATGTTTGGCTTCGTTACGGTTTTAATAACTCGTCCATTGCCCTGCAAGAAATGGAATGGCATGTATTTTCATCTATGTTCTTATTGGGTATTGCCTACACCTTGCAGACGGATGCACATGTTAGGGTAGATATTTTCTATGCAAAATTTACCGCGAAAAAGCAGGCAATCATCAATCTAATCGGCTTTGTAATTTTCATCTTGCCAATCAGTTTGCTAATCAGCTATTATGGTATTGACTTCGCTTATTCGGCATACGCAATTAATGAGCAAAGTGGCGACCCTGGCGGCTTAACCCATCGATTTGTCATTAAAAGTGTCATTCCACTCAGTTTTATTTTGGTCATTATTTCTGGCGGATTATTTGCTAAAGATAATGTTGAGGTGCTAAAACAATGATTGGCTTGATTATGTTTGCCGTCACCTTGCTATTATTAATGGTCGGCTTCCCCGTCGCTTTTACTTTTGCAGGTGTTGCTGTTATTTTTGGCACGCTTAGCGAGGGTATTGATTTATTCGGCTTTATGCCGTATCGTATTATGAGCGTCATGGAAAATACTATTTTAATGGCAGTTCCATTATTCATTTTCATGGGCATCGTACTACAAAAAACCCGACTGGCAGAGCAACTGCTTGAGGCGATGGGCGATTTATTCGGCAACATTCGCGGTGGTTTAGCCGTTTCCACTATTCTAGTCGGCTCGCTACTCGCCGCTTCCACAGGCGTCGTTGGTGCTAGCGTCATTGCCATGGGTGTGATTTCCCTGCCTGTAATGCTCAAACACAACTACAAAAAGACACTTTCCACGGGGGTTATCTGCGCTTCAGGTACCTTGGGGCAAATCATTCCACCCTCCATTGTTCTTATTATCTTAGCCGATGTACTTGGCGTACCCGTCGGCGATTTATTCCGCAGTGCTGTGATGCCATCCTTGGTCTTAGTCGGTAGTTATATCGTCTATGTACTGGCAATTGCCTATTGGGATAAAGACGCTGCACCTGCCACCCTAAGCCGTAACCCAAGTGCAGGTAAGTATTGGCGGGTTGCCAAAGCTATTGTGCCGCCCATCAGTCTCATTATTGCGGTACTCGGCTCAATTTTCTCAGGCATTGCCACCCCAACAGAATCTGCTTCAATTGGTGCTGTCGGTGCCTTATTATTGGCACTAATCTACCGCCGATTAAATTGGGATATCGTCTATCAATCCAGTCTTGAAACTGTTAAAATCACCTCTATGGTATTTGCCATTTTAGTCGGTGCCACCGCCTTTTCAATGGTATTCACTTACAGCGGTGGCGATATCTTGGTAGAGGAATTTATTCACGGTCTACCCGCCAAAGAAATGAGTTTTATTCTTATCTCAATGGCTGTCATTCTTATCCTTGGCTTCTTCATTGACTTCGTAGAAATCTCCCTTATCATCGTCCCAATATTCTATCCAATCGCCCTCTCCCTCGGCATCGATATGCAATGGTTCGCCATCCTTATCGCTATGAATCTACAAGCTTCATTCTTAACGCCGCCCTTTGGATTTAGCCTTTTTTACCTTAAAGGTGTCGCCCCAAAATCCATCCAAACCACTGATATTTACAAAGGTGTTATGCCCTTTATTATCATTCAAGTTACCGTGTTATTGAGTTTAATACTATTTCCGCAATGGTATGGGTTTAGTGGGTTTTAGGCTCAGGAGACCACTGCATTAACCCACCACAACTTATGAAACACATAAAACAGCACCTTTTTCACCCAAAAACTCGTCAAATAACTGGCTATTCTCCTCATTTTTGGGTGAAAAATGCACTATTTTCTGCACCCCCTAAGTCGCACTAGGTTAATGCAGTGGTCTCCTCAGAGAGATTTGCATCTAATAATTCAACCCAGTGTTTCACAGGGATTTTTGTGCCCTTTTGCAAATGCATCAAGCAACCGATGTTTGCGGTAACAATAAGGTCTGGATTGTTGGCTTGTAGATTTTTGAGCTTATTGGCTTTTAGTTGATTCGCAAGTTTAGGCTGAAATATTGAGTAGGTGCCAGCAGATCCACAACACAGGTGTGCGTCTTTGACAGGGGTGGCGTGATAGCCTAATTTTTTGAGTAGTGCGCTGACCAAACCGCCCAATTGTTGCCCGTGTTGTAGCGTACAAGGTTCATGGTATGAAAGGTTAGCGGATTGCAAGTTAAGTTGAGACAGGTCTTTGTCAATTAAAAATTCAGCAATGTCTTGGGTTTTGTTGGCAATTTGTTGCGCTTTTTGCTGATATGGGTCTGAGGCGTCGAATAAAGTTGGATAGTCTTTAACCATTAAACCACAACCACTGGCACTGGAAATGATGGTTTCTGCGTCTGACAATAACCAAGTATCAATATTGATTTTTATTTTTTTGAGGGCTTTCTCATGTGCATTTAGGTGTTGGTCAATAGCACCACAGCATTCTTTTTGCGGGGTTTCTGTTATTTCATAACCTAATTTTGTTAGGATATTTTTAATACTATGATTGATATTTGGTGCCAAAGTGGGCTGCACGCAACCACCTAATAATAAAACTTTATTTTTAGAAGTTTTCGGCTCAATAACGGGCGTTTGAATTTTAGAATGGCGCAACAAAAATCCAACGCTATTAAACAACGCTGGCGTGGTTAAAAACTGTCGCACAGTAGAGCGATATACCTTTTGCCATAGTGGTCGTTTTTCCTCAACAAGCGCCCTGCCAATATCTATCAACTGCCCATATTCCACCCCCGATGGGCAAGTGGTTTCACACGAACGACAAGTTAAACATCGGTCTAAATGTTGCAGGCTGTTGACAGAAGTATCATTATTCTCTAAAGCCGATTTAATCAAATAAATGCGCCCACGCGGTGAGTCTAGCTCATTACCCAACAGTTGATAAGTTGGGCAAGTCGCCAAACAAAATCCACAATGCACGCATTTGCG
This sequence comes from endosymbiont of Bathymodiolus septemdierum str. Myojin knoll, assembly GCF_001547755.1. Taxonomy (NCBI): domain Bacteria; kingdom Pseudomonadati; phylum Pseudomonadota; class Gammaproteobacteria; species Bathymodiolus septemdierum thioautotrophic gill symbiont. The sequence goes on from NZ_AP013042.1 coordinate 1,128,711, forward strand.
AATGATGTCGTTGGCTTTTAGGTTTTTAATGTCAATAGTTTGCATTTTCTTTGGTAAGCCTTATTACTTCAAGTCTTTAACTTTTCCCTCAAGTTGTTTAATAAAATCTTTTTCAACTTGTGTGATTCTATTGTTTGTTTTCTCTTTGTAAATTCCATATTCACGATGTGCTTTTTCAATGGCTTGTTGATGACTAATAGTCCCAGAATGTTGCAAAATATCCTTATTGGTCATTTTCAAAAAAGCATCCAACTGCTTAATCCAATCAGCCATATACATTGGTGTGCGGTCTAAGGCTTGTATTTCTGCAATTTCCAAAAATGCCGTTACCATTCGGTTCAAAATATCTAACTCGTCTTTTGCAAGATAATTTTTAGCAATTTCAGCCTCCCTCTTTGACGGTATTTCGCCTTTGAAATTGGTTAATCCTATATTTTTTTTTGACGAATCTACTCGTTTATAGACCGTTTCAGCCGCTGTTTCCCCGTGACTTGCCCAGTGCATTTTATTTTGTATGGTTTTAAACACCTTGATAGATTGTTCTGTTTTGGAATCGTAATCAATACTTGTGGCATAAACATCTAAAACCTTACGCCAAAATACCTTTTCCGACGAACGAATATCACGAATACGAGCCAATAATTCATCAAAATAGTTTCCACCGCCAACTTCTTTTAACAGGTCATCGTTGATTGCAAAGCCCTTTATCAAATACTCTTTGATAAGTGCCGTCGCCCATTTTCTAAAATGCACTCCTTGACGAGATTTGACTCTATAACCCACTGAAATAATCACATCAAGATTGTAAAACTTAACAGATTTATCCGAATTTGCAATGTGCAAATTTTGCACATTGCTTTTTTGTCCCAACTCTCCATCACTAAAAATATTGCCAATATGCTTGGTGATAACACTCCTATCTTTATCGAAAAGCACTGCTATTTGTTGCTGAGTAAGCCAAACGCTTTCATTTTCAAAATGCGTTTCGATTTTGACTTTTCCATCTTCGGTTTGGTAGATGATGAGTGGGGTAGTCTTCATATCTTACCTTTTGATGCCATTAAAAAAATATTTTAGAATATATTTGTCAAAATCATCCAAACTTTCAACCTGTTGAATAATTTTTTCACAAGTTACTTCGTTAAAATTATCGATAATAGAATGTAAATTTCTATCGTTATTTTCTAAGTTTATCAATCCAGATAAATGTATTTTTTTAGAAATCATTCTAGGTAAGCCGTATTCTTCAAGTAAATATACATTTTTTGGTAAGAATGCATAAGAAAGTTTTGTAGTAAATGGAGATATATCTGTATTTAAATTTGGTAATATTTCTTTCTGTAAAATATTGACACAATTAAATATATTTGAAACACTGAAGCTGACTTTTTTTTCTAATTCAAAAAATTTATTAACTGAAATATCAAGTTTGTTAATCAAATTTGGAATACTCTTATCCCAGCCTAAAGGAGATATTTTAATAAATTTTACTAACTCACCAGATGGCCCTCTTTTTGCTATTTTTAATACTTTGTACAAATGCCTTTCCCAGTGTCCCGTATTGACAGTATTCAAATAGTTAAGCCCATTCCATTCGCCAGGTTTTTCTATCATATCATCTGCTAACGCTTCTATTAAAGTCCAGTTATTTTCTTCAAAAAAAGACTGTCTACGCAATTTTTTATAAACCAACCCTCCTAATTTATTGTTCATTTTTCCATAAAAATCAATAGCCTCTTTTTGAAAATTATTATTAGTAAAGTTTTCTATATTATTTTCATCAATTAATTCTTTTGGCACTTCTAAAGACAATTGCACCCCCTCTTCTTCTGGTGGCTTTTCAAGTAAATATATTTCACCAATAAAATGCTTAAACATTCGTCCGCCACGACCAATTAAATTTTTATAGTCAAAATATTTTAAATTTGAATTTCCGTTTTTTCTACCAAAAAAAATTATATTTTTTGCTGATGTATTAACTCCTTCAATAATGGAAGATGTTGAAATTATATTTTTAAGTCCATCATCCTTATCAAATAATTTAATTTGAATCTGGCTTAATGAGCGATGCAATCTACCGTTGTGTACCCCCGTTCCTTTTTTAATTAAATTAACCAGCTCCCAATCTTGAGAGTAGTTTGTAGCAACCCATTGTGAAAAATTATTAAGTAAATCACTATCTAAATCAGGAAAATCATCTCTTACTATTTCTGATAGCTTGGCTATTTGAGTGAATGTTCCAGCATAAATTAAAGTTTTGTCTCTTGTATTGTTTAGTATTTTTAATAATTCCGATTTTTTGTCATTGTTTTTAATGGTTTTATAGGTGTCATGAATATTCAAGAAAACAGTATTGAAATCAATACGCTCTATTTCCATACCTTCTGTAAAAGGATTTGATTGAATCTCTGAAATATTTGGTGCTAAAAAATACTTTTGCTTGGACTTTTCCCCAAGTTTTAAAATAGCATTCAACAGCGAAGTAGATCTTTGTTTATCAAAATCAGCACTAGCCTTGTAAAACTCATCAATTACAAGCATATCTAACTCTGCTATTTTATCTACATAATGCAGGGCTCTTTCTTGCGGAAATATGAAAATATTTTTTTCACCTAACTCTATTTCCGAAGTGGTAATAATTTTATATCGATCTGAAAATTTCTTTTGTAGCCTTCTTCTTGTTTCATCTGTTAATGCGATTGTTGGAACAATAATTACAATATTTTTAGGCTGTTTTAACGCTATAAAAGCATCAATAATAAAACTTTTCCCAAAACTAGTGGGGGCAATAATTGCCAAATTTTTACCATCTATCAAATCTTTTAGCACTGATGATTGCTCTCTATGTAGTGTTATTGGTTTGTCGTCACCAACATCTGTTTTGAAAGCCTCGTAAATAAAATTTTCTTGCCAAGAAGATGTTGATATATTCAAATACGGATAAAGTCCAAGTTGTCTAATAAGGTTATTAATAATATGACTGTATTCAATTGCGTCATCATCTTGGCTTATATCCCAATTACAAGAATCTAATAATTTAATCAATTTTTCTCTTGCCTCTTCTTCATTAGAAGAAATTAGACTATTAATATTTTGGCAATTTTTGAAAATATCCATTTTTATGGTGCCCGATAATACTCTGCATTACTAATAAATCTATCGACAATATCTCTTTTATTAGGAATTGGAAATAATATTAAATGAAACTTAATATTTGAATATTTAAAAATATTAGACATTACCTTAACTTGTTTTTTAAAATATTTATTGGCTTTTTTCTTATGAGAAGAAATCATTTTATTTTTATACTCTTCTGTAAGTTCGTTTTCTTTCTTTGTAATATCACACTCATGCAATAATAAAATTGGAATATTGATTTTTGGCTTTATGTTGTCAAGTGAATTTTCACCACTTAAAGTAGATTTTATTTTCTCCACTAACTCACTAGATAAACCCATATTATCAATATCAGAAACCGATGTAATAATACTATTTTCTTTTTTTATTTGATTGTCGTTTCTAAGAAAATTATCAACAGATCCTATTGCGCTATCAATAGCGCCATCAATATTTTTATAAAATTTAGCCTCACCAAACCACAAAGAAAAGTCATTACCCTTATCTTCAATAACTATATGAACACTATCCGCACCTTTTGCGTTGTCTTGAGAGTTTTGTTTGTAAAAAATTTTAGGAACGATAGGCAGGGCAGAGTAATAGTCTTTCATAATGCCATAAAGCAATATTTCACATAACTCACTACCCTTGCCAATAGTGTCATTACTGGTTATGCGTAACTTCTTCGCAGACTCTATTAATGCGGAGTTGGGCTTTTCTATGAGCTTATCTCTTTCATTTTTAGATAAGGCTGTTTCCGCAATGTTGTCCCAAATATAATTCTGGAATTTGTCGTACCTCCATTTTCCACTTTCAAAATCATTGATCAAACTAAGAACATGTTTTTTATCAATAGATAGCAATGCTGGATTTATACTTATATCAACAAAGGAAGTATCTATTAGTTTTTCAAAATTCACCACAAAACACTCCTATAAATTTCATATTCCAACTCATCCAACGCTTTTAAATACCCCATTTTACTACCAAAAAAAACCCAACAATTTTAACAGTAAGCCGAATGTATTTAGTGCTTTTCGAGCTTATTCGCCATTGTGTCATTTAAAAACATCCCCAGGGTCAAATACTTGCTTTAATTTCTGTTCAATCTCAGTTCTTAACACTGATTCATTCTATAAATTGTTTTTTAGTAGTCATATTTTATTAAACCGTTGATTTAATTTGTAGCATTTTCTTTATCCAAATTATAAAACTCTACCTCTCTTTTAACCTCTCTATCACCTTATTTTTGAACTATTGCAAAAAATGCAACTGTTGGATTTTTATCCAATTCATTTTCTTGATAAATATTTTTAATGTGTCTAGATATACCAGATTTATCCACATTAAATAAGGCTGAAATTTCATTAAGATTTGCCCAAATAGTCTCAGCATTTGAGTCGGTTTTTAACTCAATCGCACCGTTTTCATTTTGGTATATCGCTAGGTTTTTAGTCATATTTTTTTTAAGTCGTTAATTTAATCGGTTGCACTGCTTGCATTAGTTGCTCGGTATAAGTTTGATTAGTAGTAATTTTAGCTTGTAGTTTATCGCAAATTTCAAGCAATTTTTCAACTTTGGTTACAATGGCTTTTTTGTTCATCCAAACCACATTTCAAGATTAAACAAATCGCCAATTTTAACTTTTTGCCATTGTGTCATTTAAAAATCCCCCTAGGATCAAACACAAATTTTAACTTTTGTTCAATCTCATTGTGTAATGTTGAACTGGATTTGTTTTTAATGGGCGGGGACAATTTGCCAACATAAGTGCTTGGTAGGACTTTGAAACTGATTTGGGTGATGATTGCCAAACGCCCTTTTGAGCCAACCAACAAACGCGCGACATCATAGCCAGCGACATTTTTTATCACTTGACCGCCAAAATTTAAGAGCTCGCCGTTGCCGTCAATAATTTGCACGCCTAACACGCTATCTGACAAGTCTTGCCCGCCATTGGCATACACGGCGCCAATGCTCGTGTTGTCGTTATCGGTGTAAAAAGGCAAAACTTGGTTATTGCTTTCAAGTTGTTTTTTAATCTGTGCAATGGGTGTGCCTGCTCGCACGGTCATAACCAGCTCTTCGGGGTAATATTCCACCACGCCTGAATAATCTAACAATGCACTGTTAATATGTAAATTGCTAGACGCCTTAACCAAAGTTTGTAATTGTTGAATGCGTGCGTGCGTTGGGTTTTTTATTGCATTCATTAAAAACGCTCCAATTCTGGGTGGGGTAATTTGCCGTGATGCACATGCATAGCACCCAACTCCGCACAGCGATGTAATTCGGGTACGGCTTTGCCAGGGTTTAACAATAACTTGGGGTCGAATGCCGCCTTAATCTTATGAAAAATTTCTAATTCTTTGTTGTTAAATTGATGACACATGGCGTTTAATTTTTCCACACCCACACCATGTTCACCAGTAATGCTGCCACCCATATCAACGCTAAGTTTTAAGATTTCTGTGCCAAATTCTTCGGTTTTTTCTAATTCCCCTGCAACATTGGCATCGTACAAAATAAGTGGGTGCAGGTTACCATCCCCTGCGTGAAAAACATTCGCTACTCTGAGTTGATATTTCTTACTTAGTTCGTTAATTTTCTCCAACATATCTGCCAAATGACGACGGGGGATAGTGCCATCCATACAATAATAATCAGGCGACAATCTACCTACTGCAGGGAATGCCGATTTGCGCCCTTTCCATAAATTAAGTCGCTCTTCTTCGTTTTCGGAAACCTTTAACGATGATGCGTTTGATAACACTTTTAGCACGGTATCTAATTCTGCTTGTACTTGTTCGGTCGTGCCGTCTAATTCGCACAGCAGCAACGCCTTTGCGTCAAGTGGGTAACCAACATTGGCAAAGCCTTCGGCGGCTTCAATGGCAAAACTGTCCATCATTTCCAACCCAGCAGGAATAATCCCTGCCTTGATAATATCAGCCACTGCATTGGCACAATCACGCACAGAATCAAAGCCTGCCATTACCACGCGTGCTAATTCAGGCGTTGGCGTGAGTTTGACACTAACCTCAGTCACGATACCCAGCAAGCCTTCTGAGCCATTCATTAATGCCAACAAACCCAAACCTTCGTCTTCACGACTTAAACTCAATTCCTCGCCATTAATCGTGAGCACCTTGAGTGCTTCAATATTATGCACCGTCAAGCCATATTTCAAACAATGCACCCCGCCCGAATTCTCCGCAACATTGCCCCCAATCGTACAAGCAATCTGACTGGATGGATCGGGGGCATAATACAATCCAAACTCTGCCACCGCCTCACTAATTGCGATATTTCTAACGCCTGGCTCAACCACCGCCAGTCGTTTTTCTACATCAATAGATTTAACTTTATTCAGTTTTGAAAGCCCCAACACCACCGATTCTGAGAGCGGCATCGCACCCCCTGCCAATCCAGTGCCTGCCCCGCGTGTTACAATTGGTGTTTTATGCTCACGACAAATATCAATGGTTTGTTTAATTTGCTCAACACTCTCAGGAAGCACTACTGCTAAAGGTTTTTGACGATATACACTCAAGCCATCACACTCAAATGGGCGTGTGCTCTCCTCGCCAGTGATGACAATACCCTTAGGCAGTGTGTGTTGTAATTGTTGAATAATATCCACTATTCAAATCTACTTTTTATCCAAGCAGGCTGCTTTCGACAATCAAATACGCCGTAGATAATAATTACTTTGTTCTCAATCGTATAGTAAACAGCGAAAGGAAATCGCTTTGAAAGTAAACGATGGTATTTTTCAAACAGAACTAAATGCACACCATGATAGACAAGTAACGAATCAATATCTGAGAATAAACTATTAAGAAAATAACCCCCTAGACCTTGCTGCTGTTGTTCATAAAATTGATAGCCATTGAGTAAATCATCATTGGCACTCGGCAATATTTTTATGTTCATTGAACCTTATTGCGTATTTGTTGTTTTGCTTTTTCCCAATTCATAGGGGGTTGACTACCCTCTGCACGCTGTTGTTCACGCAAACTCAAAACAGTCTTATGCCAATCAGGCGATTCAAACGAACTATGCTGACATAAATCATTCCAAATTACCTCCATAGCAGATAATTTCTCTGCCACTGTCATATTTTCAGGTGATATTGTAATCATATCAATTCTCCTAGTTAATTGTAAAACCTATTACTGACTATATTTTGACATATCATTATCCATTGTTTCTGATTATTAATCATTTTAAAATCAAAATAACTTAAAACATTCGATTTACTACTATTTTCTCAGGATTAGAGTGATTTTCAGTGTATTTTTCTATTGAGTCTTTTGGCGTATAACTTCTACAAAAAATAATTCATAAGTCAACATTTTCACACATGCTGTTAGATGAAATTTTATAGAATAAATTACTAAAGAAAACCTTAGGTTTAGATCTATCGTCTGATTTTTTAAAGGTGATTGATAATGTTTGCATAATAACTACAAAAACTACTCACAATACCCTTAGGCAGTGTGTGAGATAATTCGTAAACAATTGACATACTAAGACATTATAATGATTTCTTTGAATTTATTAACCCTATAAAACATTATGAAATCATTTAACCCCCCTGTAAGAACCTTAATGGGCCCTGGCCCAAGTGATGTGCATCCACGCATTTTGTCGGCGATGGCACGACCAACAATTGGTCATCTTGACCCTGCTTTTGTGGGAATGATGGACGAGACTAAGGAGGCGTTGAAGTATGCGTTTCAGACTGAAAACGAATTGACGATGCCAGTATCAGCGCCGGGTTCTGCGGGAATGGAGACTTGTTTTGCGAATTTGGTTGAGCCAGGTGATAAGGTTGTGATTTGTATCAATGGCGTGTTCGGAATGCGTATGCAGGAGAATGTTACGCGTTTTGGTGGTGAAGCAATTATTGTTAATGATGACTGGGGAACGGCAGTTTCTGTGGATAAAGTTGAGCAAGCATTGAAGGACAATGCCGATGCAAAAATCTTGGCATTTGTACATGCGGAAACTTCAACGGGTGCCAGTTCTGATGCACAAGCACTTTGCAAAATTGCACACGAGAATGATTGCATTACTATTGTTGACGCAGTAACTTCGTTAGGCGGCTCTGAATTACGAGTAGACGAATGGGAAATTGATGCGATTTATTCAGGCACACAAAAATGCTTGTCGGCGATGCCAGGTATCTCACCAGTCAGTTTTAACGAGCGCGCCTTAACCAAAGTCCGTAATCGTAAAACGCCGGTAACTTCTTGGTTCTTAGACCTTAATTTAGTGATGGGCTATTGGGGTGAAGGTGCAAAACGAACTTACCACCATACTGCACCTGTTAACACTTTATACGGTTTGCATGAGTCGCTGGTAATGTTGACAGATGAAGGTTTGGAAAATGCTTGGGCGCGTCATCAGAGCAATCACGAAATATTGCGTGACGGCTTGGAAGCGATGGGTATTAATTTCTTGGTTGACAAAGCAGACCGCTTGCCTCAATTAAATGCTGTGTTTATTCCAGAAGGTGTCGATGATGCACAAGTGCGCGCAACTTTGTTAAATGATTACAATTTGGAAATCGGTGCGGGACTGGGCGCTTATGCAGGCAAAGTATGGCGTATTGGCTTGATGGGTCATTCCTCAAGAAAAGAAAATATTACTTTATGTTTGGCGGCACTTAAAGAGACGCTTGGTAAGTAAGTTTGTTAAAGCAACAATAAAAAAGGCAGTCAATTGACTGCCTTTTTTATCGCTTATTATTTAATTTTTGCCAATAATTCCGCTTCCGTTTCAACGCGGTCTGGGTCAGGCAGACAACAGTCAACAGGGCAAACTTCAACACATTGTGGCTCATCAAAATGCCCGACACATTCAGTGCATTTATCACCGTCAATTTCGTAGATTTCATCACCCATAAAAATCGCTTCATTTGGGCACTCTGGTTCACAAACATCGCAATTGATACATTCGTCGGTAATTAATAATGACATACTGAACTCCGTGTGGGTTTATTTACTCTTTGGATGCATATTTTAACTGATTAAAGGATGTATTTTTGGTAACATAATAACTTTATTTATATGGCTTTAATCAATGAAAATTATCCGCACTTTATTTCTGTTTTTTATCTTATTCATCTCTGTTCAAGCGTCTGCAAAACTAAGCGATGGACTGTATGCAAACTTGCATACCAATCAAGGTGATATCCTTATCAAACTTGCCTATGAAAAAGCCCCATTAACAGTAATTAATTTTGTCGGCTTGGCAGAAGGCACAAAACACTCTAATAAGCAATTAGGCAAACCTTTTTATAACGGTTTAAAATTTCACCGTGTTATTCAAGGCTTTATGATTCAAGGCGGTGACCCACTTGGCAATGGCAGGGGTGGCCCAGGTTATCAGTTTGCCGATGAATTTACAGATTTAAAACATGATGGACCAGGGATTTTATCAATGGCTAATTCTGGTCCAAATACTAACGGTTCTCAATTCTTTATCACCCATACAACCACAGCACATTTAGACGGTAAGCACACTGTATTTGGTCGAGTAACCAAGGGTATTGGTGTGGTAAATAGCATTAAACAAGATGACTTCATTCGTAAAGTGGAGATTATTCGTATTGGCGAAAAAGCCAAGAATTTCCAAACAGATGAAAACGCATTTCAAAAGCAATTACAAAAAAATTTAGCAAAAGAAAAAATAAAATTAGCAAAAAAATATGAAAAATTAATCAACTTTGTTAAAGCCAATTACAAAAATGCAAAAGATTCGGGCAAAGGTTGGTTTATACAAATCAATCAGTCTGGCTCTGGAAAAACAGTCAAAAAAGGTGACAAGATTAAAATTAGTTTATCAATTGATTTAGAAAATGGCACGCAAATGCGTAAAAAACAATCCTTAGAATTTAAGACTGGCACAGGTTCTCTTGTTGACCAAATTGTAACTGGAATGAAAGTAGGTGAAACACGCACTGTCATTTTGCGTTATTCGCAAATCAAAGGCAAAGAAATTAAAAATAACCCTTTGTTAATTTTCAACTTAGAACTTAATTCTATTAAATAGAGACCTTTACATAAATAATATGTTTTTAGAAATCTTGAATTTTCTAGCGCAATTGGACTCGGGTTTCAATGTCTTACAATACTTGAGCATGCGTGCAATTTTAGCGATGTTAATGGCATTGTCTATCAGTTTGGTTTTTGGTCGTTTCTTTATCAGGCGCTTACAACAATATCAAATCGGACAAGTGGTGCGTGATGATGGCCCTGAAACGCACTTAGTTAAAGCGGGTACGCCAACCATGGGCGGTATACTGATTTTATTTTCTTTTATTAGTAGCGTGTTAATCTGGGGCAATTTAGACAATGCCTACCTTTGGATTGTTATTTCCACTGCCTTGATTTTTGGTGGTATTGGTTTTGCTGATGACTACCTAAAAATTAAGAAAAAATCTTCCAACGGACTGACCGCTAAGCAAAAATATTTGGCACAATCTTTGGGTGCCATTGGCATCGGCATTTGGCTAGTAAACAACCCACAACATCCGATTGATACCAATTTACTCATTCCTTTCTTTAAAGATTTGGCAATACCCTTAGGCACAATTGGTTTGATAGCCTTTTCTTATTTCGTCATTGTTGGTAGCTCTAATGCCGTCAACCTAACGGATGGCTTGGATGGTTTGGCCATTATGCCTGTCGTTCTCATTCTCGGCGCATTGGCTATTTTTGCTTACATCAGTAGTAACTATCATTTTGCCGAATATCTAAATATGCCTTTTATGCCAGCCGTCAGTGAGATGTTTGTCATTTGTGCTGCGCTGATTGGCGCTGGTTTAGGCTTCTTGTGGTTTAACACCTACCCTGCCGAAGTCTTTATGGGTGATGTTGGCTCGTTAGCCTTGGGTGCAATTTTAGCGGTCATTGCCATTATCGTTCGCCAAGAAATCTTACTGTTCATTATGGGTGGTATCTTTGTTGCCGAAACCCTATCCGTCATCATTCAAGTCTTTTGGTATAAACGCACCAAAACCCGCATTTTCTTAATGGCACCGTTACACCACCATTACGAGAAAAAAGGTGTTTCTGAACCAAAAATCATCGTCCATTTTTGGATGATTACCTTAATTTTAGTTTTGGTTGCCTTGGCTTCCATTAAGATTCGATAAGAGAGCAATCAATGAATCATATAACAAAATGGGATGCGCGTTATTTGAGCCTCGCCAAGGAAATTTCCACTTGGTCAAAAGACCCATCGACACAAGTTGGTGCTGTTACTGTTGGTAGTAAAAAAGAAGTACTTTCTCAAGGTTTTAATGGCTTTCCTCGTGGTATTGATGATACCGAAGCGCGTTACAATGACCGTGATACTAAATACAAATTCGTTGTTCATGCCGAAATGAATGCAATTTACAATGCCACTTACTCAGGCACCTCGCTAGATGGCGCTACTTTATATGTATATGGATTACCAATTTGCTCAGAATGCGCCAAAGGCATCATTCAAGTCGGCATCAAAAAAGTTATCATCCAAAAATCCAAAGAATTGGATAACTGGAATGACAGTGTCAAACTTTCAAAACAAATGTTTGATGAAGCAGGCGTAGCGCTTATTATCAAAGAATAGCATGAACGAAGTTTCAAAAAGACGCACTTTTGCGATTATTTCCCACCCTGATGCAGGTAAGACGACGGTAACAGAAAAACTGTTGTTATACGCAGGTGCTATTAAAACGGCAGGGAGTGTTAAGGCGAGAAAGGCAAGTACGCACGCGACTTCTGACTGGATGGAAATGGAGAAAGAAAGAGGTATTTCTATTACTTCATCAATTATGCAGTTTGATTATGACAATCATATTATTAATTTACTAGACACACCAGGGCATGAGGATTTTTCGGAGGATACTTATCGCACATTGACGGCGGTAGATTCGGCATTAATGGTGATTGATGTTGCCAAAGGTGTGGAGATGCGAACGATTAAATTGATGGAAGTTTGTCGCTTGCGTGATACGCCGATTTTAACTTTTATTAATAAATTAGACCGTGAGGGTAAAGAGCCGATTGAATTATTGGACGAAGTGGAAACGGTTTTAAATATTGAGTGTGCGCCGATTACTTGGCCAATTGGCATGGGTAAAGCATTTAAAGGGGTGGTGCATTTATTGGATGATAAAATTTATCTGTACGAAACAGGAAAGAATTCTGAGATTGGTGAAGAGGTTATTGTTGACGGGGTTGACAATCCTGAATTAGATAAAATTTTAGGGATAGATGTTGTTACTGAAATGCGTGAAGAGGTGGAATTAATTCGTGAAACGACGACACCTTTTGATATTAATGAATTTTTAGCAGGAAAACAAACGCCTGTATTTTTTGGATCTGCGATTTCAAACTTTGGCATTCAAAATCTTTTAGATGGGTTTCTTAAATATGCACCAACGCCACAAAATCGTGAATCAGATGTGCGAGAAGTCAAGCCTGAGGAAGATAAACTCACGGGGTTTGTGTTTAAAATCCAAGCCAATATGGACCCGAAACATCATGACCGACTTGCCTTTATGCGACTCGTTAGCGGTAAATATACAAAAGGTATGAAAGTTTTACAAGTTGCCACGGGCAAACAAATCAAGATTGCCAATGCGGTAACTTTTATGTCGCGTGAGCGCTCGTCTACCGAGGTTGCGTATGCAGGTGATGTAATCGGCATCCACAATCACGGTGGTATTAGCATTGGCGATACTTTTACCCAAGGGGAAAAACTCAGTTTTAAGGGGATTCCTAACTTTGCACCAGAGTTATTCCGTCGTGCGGTTTTAAAAGACCCTCTGAAAGCCAAAGCCCTGCAAAAAGGTTTAAATCAATTGTCAGAGGAAGGGGCAACACAAGTATTCCGTCCACTGATTAATAACTCTCAAATTTTGGGTGCAGTGGGTATTTTGCAGTTTGATGTCGTCGCCCATCGTTTGAAATATGAATACGGGGTGGACTGCCAATTTGAAACCATTGCCGTTGCGACAGCGCGCTGGATAACGGGCGATGAAAAAGACATTGAGCAACTCAAAATAAAAGCGGGTAATAATGTTGCAGTAGATTCTGCAGGGGTTTTAACTTACCTTGCACCATCGATGGTCAACCTGCAATTGACCGAGGAGCGACATCCAAACATCACCTTTAGTGCAACGCGTGAACACTAATCAGGAAGAAAAGTTGTGTTATTAGAAATCGTTTTTGGGGCGGGATGCTTTTGGGGCGTGGAAAAGAATTTTAAACAAATACCCGGCGTACTTGAAGTAATCTCTGGCTATGCGGGTGGCGATTATGATGATCCAACTTATCAACAAGTGTTAACTAATAAAGACAATTCAAATATCACCAATCACACCGAAGTGGTTAAAGTTACTTATGACACAAAACTGGTTTCTAGCGAATATTTGATTAAAGATTTTTGGGCGCTTCACGACCCAACACAAATCGATGGACAGGGTAATGACAAAGGCAATAATTATCGCTCTGCATTATACTGGACAACCGATGAACAGCGACAAATTGCACTAAAAACCAAAGACGAATACCAAGTATTATTAAATCAGAATGGTTTTGGCAGGATTATTACTGAAATAAAAGTGCTGGATAAATTCTGGCCAGCAGAAGCGTATCATCAAAATTACCTTACTAATAATCCAAACGGCTATTGCCCTAGTCACAAAACGGGTGTGGCATTTATCATACCAGCCGATGGTGAACTGAAACAGCAAGAATTTTATAAAGCCTTGGGTAAATTAAAACTGGATAGTGTGGCCTTTGACATTGCTTTTAATCAAGGTACAGAAAGACAATTCTGCCAAAAGTACGATATTTTTAAAGAGACTCCTAAAGGCGTTTTTGTGGATAAATTATCAGGTGCGCCATTATTTGATACCCGTGACCGTTTTAACTCACATAGCGGATGGTTAAGTTTTACCAAAGCCATTGATGGTGCTATTGTAGAAAAATCTGATAACAATCATGGTATGGTGCGCACTGAAGTACTTGCAAAACACACAGGAATTCATTTAGGGCATGTATTTAATGATGGTCCAAATGGACAACGCCGTTTTTGCATTAATGCAACTGTTTTAGATTTTGTTGCTGATAAAAAATAATATTAACGATTATAAACTTCTTTACGGCTTGCAACTCTAACGACCAATACAATCAAATCTTGATCTTGTATCTCACAAACAAGTCGATAATCACCAACACGATAACGCCACAAACCTTTGAATCGACTTTTTAGCGGCTTTCCAAGCTTTCTAGGATTGTCGAGTGCTTTGACCTTTTCAAGATAAGCTTTTATTTTTAATAATTGTTGAGCACCTATCCTTCTAAAGTCTTTTTTTAACCTTGCACTAAATTTAATCTTCCAAGCCAAATTCGCTCCACATCTCTTCAGATGAAATAACAGATACCTTTCCTGACCTAATATCTTCCAACTCTTTTTCAGCAAGGTAAACTTCTTCTAAATCCTCAATTTTGTCGATAATCGCTTCACGCGCATAATAAGTTTTAGTTCTGCCTGTTAAGGTAGCCAAATTTTCTAACCGCTGTTCTATCGTTTCAGGTAATCGTATTGCAAGCATAATTATTATGTGTTTTGATATATTTGTATAACAAGTATATCATAAACCACTATAAGGTGTTTAATTTAAAAAAGGACCTTAACTAATTAAATCTTTATTGTTCATCTCTTTCTTCAAGTGCTTCATCGTCGCCTTCAGTTTCGGCAATCTTAGCCACAGATACCAGTTTCTCATTTTTAGCGATATTAATTAGTGTTACGCCTTGTGTATTGCGACCAATGATAGAGACATCTGCAGCGCGTGTTCTCACCAAGGTGCCTTTGTTAGAAATCAACATCATTTCATCTTCATCAGTCACTTGGATAGCACCAACAACTTTACCGTTACGATCAGAAGTCTTGATAGAAATCACCCCTGATCCGCCTCGCGCTTGGGCGCGGTATTCGTCAAGATTGGTGCGCTTACCATAGCCTTTTTCGGTGGCAGTCAAGATTGGGCTATCGCTATCGGTAACAATGGCTGAGACGATTTCATCATCTTTCAACTTCATGCCACGCACACCAATGGCAGTCCTACCCACAGCGCGCACATCGGCCTCTTTGAAGCGGATAGATTTACCATTTGCTGAGAACAGCATAATGTCATTTTCACCCGAGGTAATTTCAACACCCACTAATTTATCGCCATCTCTGAGTTCAATGGCAATAATACCGCCGCGTCGAGGACGAGAGAAATTAGTTAGCGATGTCTTCTTACAAGTACCACTACTGGTCACCATAAACACAAATTGGTCGTTGGTAAATTCAGACACTGGCAAGATAGCATTAATAACTTCTTCTTTTTCCAATGGTAATAAATTAACAATCGGCTTGCCTCGTGCGGTGCGAGATGCCATTGGCAATTCATATACTTTGAGCCAATGCACCTTGCCCGTTGATGAAAAACACAGTACGGTGTCGTGAGAATTGGCAACGAACAATTGATCAACAAAATCTTCGTCCTTCATCTTTGTTGCCGCTTTACCTTTGCCACCGCGTCGTTGTGCTTGATAGTCGCTGAGCGATTGTGCTTTCACATAACCGCCGTGTGACAAAGTAACCACGCGTTCTTCTTGTGCAATTAAGTCTTCCAAAGTCAGATCAATCTTATTTTCTAAGATTTCAGTCATTCTGTCATTAGCAAAATTATCACGCACTTCAATTAACTCTTCACGAATCACTTGCATTAACTTTTCAGGGGTTTGTAAAATGTCCAATAAATATTTGATTACTTCTAATAATTCGTTAAATTCATCAAAAATTTTGTCTTTTTCTAACCCAGTTAAACGATGCAATTTTAAATCAAGAATCGCTTGCGCTTGTTTTAATGACAATTGATATTCGCCACTGGTCTGCAAACCCAAATCCGCTGGCAATTCTTCTGGCTTAAATAATGCCATATCGCGATCGCCAATTAAATCCTTAATAACGCTGCCTTCCCAAGTTTTTGCCATTAATTGCTCTCTTGCATCGGTTGGGCTTGGTGCAGCTTTGACTAAATTGATAATCTCATCAATATTGCTGAGTGCAACGGATAAACCTTCTAAGATATGCGCACGATTTCTGGCTTTATTCAACTCAAAAATAGAACGACGGGTAACCACATCACGACGATGGGCAATAAAGGCATCTAAAACCCCTTTGAGGGTCATTAACTTCGGCATACCCTTGTCAATTGCAACCATATTAATACCAAAAACCGTTTGCATTTCGGTCAATTTATAAAGATTATTAAGCATCACTTCAGGCACTTCGCCACGACGCAATTCAATCACCATACGCATACCGTCTTTATCAGATTCATCTCTCAAACCGGTAATACCATCAATCCTCTTCTCTTTAACCAATTCTGCAATCTTACCAATCAACTTGGCTTTATTCACTTGATAAGGGAGTTCGGTAACAACAATACTTTGCTTATCTTCGCCTTCAACATGAGAAACCGAACGCAAATAAATCTTGCCCTTGCCTGTCTCATACGCTTGACGAATACCTGATGCACCATTGATAATACCTGCCGTCGGAAAATCTGGCCCTGGCATAACTTCTAACAATTCATCAAGGGTAACATTTTCATTGTCAATGACTTTCAAACAGGCGTTAATTGACTCGCCTAAATTGTGTGGCGGGATATTGGTCGCCATACCTACCGCAATACCCGATGAACCATTCACCAATAAAGTTGGAATACGGGTTGGGAGTACACTTGGCTCTGATTCTGAACCATCATAGTTGTCAATAAAATCAACAGTTTTCTTATCTAAATCGCGTAATAATTCGTGTGAAAGTTTGGACATTCGAATTTCTGTATAACGCATTGCCGCCGCACGGTCGCCGTCAACAGAACCAAAGTTACCCTGACCATCAATCAAAATACTGCGCATTGAGAACGGTTGTGCCATACGGACAATCGTGTCATACACGGCCGTGTCACCATGTGGATGGTATTTACCAATCACATCACCGACAATACGGGCTGATTTCTTGTAAGCTTTGTTATAGTCGTTGCCAAGTACGCTCATCGCATACAAAACACGACGATGCACGGGTTTAAGCCCATCTCGAACATCTGGCAAGGCGCGACCAACGATGACACTCATTGCGTATTCCAAATAGGAATCACGCATCTCATTTTCAATAGTAACTATAGGGAAATTAGGTTCAAAAATTTCAGGATTTTCAGTGTTCTCAGACATACAAAAATAGCGTGATTAAATTGGTATTTATTGTACCCTAAATAGGTTAATTTTACAAATAAAATAGTCTGATTTGCACCACAAAAAAGTTATTGAAAATCAATGATTTATCTATTTCTTTTCTGGACTGCGTTCGACAGTGTTCTGAGTAATTTTTCAGTGTCATTCCAATCAATACAAGCATCGGTAATACTGACGCCATATTTGAGTGATTTTAAAGGTCCAACTGACTGATTGCCTTCATTTAAGTGGGATTCAATCATCACCCCTGAAATCTGCTTAGAGCCTTCACTAATTTGCTTGGCAATGTCGTCGCCAACTTTGATTTGATTTTTAAATTTCTTTTCGCTATTTGCATGTGAAAAATCAACCATCAATTGCTGTGGTAAATTTGCGACTGCCAATTGTTGAGCTGCCACTTTGACACTCTTACTGTCAAAGTTTGTGGCGCTCTTACCGCCACGCAAAATAACATGACAATTCGGATTACCAGAAGTGGTATAACGATTAATCAAACCTTTTTTATTAATCGACCAAAACATATGCGAACTACTGGCAGAAGTCACTGCATCAATAGCCACCTGAACGCCACCATCTGTGCCATTTTTAAAACCAACAGGACAAGATAAGCCCGATGCCAATTCACGGTGTGTTTGGCTTTCTGTGGTGCGTGCACCAATGGCACCCCAAGAAATCAAATCAGAGATGTATTGAGGGGTAATCAAGTCTAAATACTCAGTCGCTGTTGGTAGGCGTAATTTTGCTAAATCTAGTAACAATTTACGCGCCAAATCAAAGCCTTTTTCCATGTGATTGCTGTTATCTAGGTCAGGGTCATAAATCAACCCTTTCCAGCCAACCGTGGTGCGTGGCTTTTCAAAATACACGCGCATTACAATAAATAAATCGTCTTTGAGTTCATTTCTGAGTTTCGCCAATTTCTCAGCGTATTCTATCGCTGCTGTGGTATCGTGAATAGAACAAGGTCCAACAACAACAAGCAGGCGCTTATCTTTGCCTTTCATAATATCGGCAATCGTTTGTCGCGCTTCAACAATAAAATCAGATTCAGGCTTTTTTACTTCATGTCGCTTAATATACACCATTGGCGGGGTAATTGATTCCGCCTTAGTGATGCGAATATTGCTGATTTTTTTTAATATTTTTTTTAGCATTTCTCGTTTTCGATAACTGCGTAGGCCGAATGATTGTGAATTGATTCAAAATTTTCCGACTCTAAGCGGTAATAATCAATATTGTCATTTACATTCAAACCCACTGCAATATCACGCACCAAGTCTTCAACAAATGCAGGATTATCGTAGGCTCTTTCAGTGACAACCTTCTCATCTTCTCGTTTTAAGATTGCATACAATTCACACGATGCTTTTTCTTCTGCCAAGTCGATTAAATCCTCAATATGCAAAGATTTTCCTTCTGCAATTCTCGCCTTAATAGTAATATGCGAGCGTTGATTATGCGCACCATACTTAGAAATACTTTTTGAACACGGACAAAGACTGGTCACTGGCACCACTACTTTCACCATTACTTCGGTCTTGCCTTCGCTCAAAACACCGTACAAAGTCACCTGATAATCCATCAACGATTCCACACCTGAAGAGGGCGCTTTCTTATTGCGGAAAAATGGAAAATCAACCGCCACATGGACCCTATCTGTATCTAATTTTGCATGTACTTTATCAATAATCCGACCAAAATTACCGACATTAAATTCACAAGGACCGGCATTTAAAATCTCAATAAAGCGCGACATATGCGTGCCTTTTACCTGCTTCGGTAAAGTCACTGTCATAGTAAAATTACCCACCGTCGGATTTTTATTACCATCACGGTCGATGTAAATAATTGGGTGTGAAATATCTTTGATACCGACTTTATCAATAACAATTTGTCGTGTGTCTGCGTTATTTTGCGTATCAGGTAAATTACAAGTAGTAGTCATAGGGGTCCTTATTGTTCTGAATAAGCAACAGATGCTCTCGGTGTTTCCCAGATAATCACTTCAGAAACACGCACGGCTTGATTGTTAATTAATTTTCCCACTTCATGATACATATATTTTGCAATATTTTCAGCGGTTGGATTGAGTTTATCAAAAGGTGAAATCTCATTCAAATATTGATGATCCAGCCTTTTAACCACCTCTTTGGTTTGTTTTTTAATCACGCGAAAGTCAATCGCAATGCCATTCGCATCAAGTTCTTGTGCTTCAACAGACATCTCAACCCCCCAATTATGCCCGTGCAAGCGCGCACAATCACCAGGATAGTCTCGTAAGGAATGGGCTGCACCAAAATCGGTAACAATTTTTAAGACGAACATCGTATTCGGAAAAATTGGAAAAACAATTATTATACCTGCTACTTAGGCGTTATTACACCTTGAATTACTAAGTTGATTGCTTAATCAACCGCTTCAATTTTAGATAAGTTTTGATAGCCTTTTGGTAATAAGTTGCCACGCCTTGCACGAGTACCAATGTAATTGGTCAAATCTTGAAACTTAATGGTTAAATGGCGCTTACCGGCGGTTACTTTTAAGTTTTGAGTTTCTAATAAAACACAGATGCTGATGACAAATTCTGTACCATCTTTCATTTCTTTTGATGGGATTTGAATGAGTTTATTGCCTTTGCCTTTTGATAGGATTGGCAATTCTGAGATTGGGAATACCAACAAGCGCCCACGATTAGTGGTAACGGCAACGAATTGGTTTTCTAAATCATCAATCTTAATGATGGGCATTACTTTAGAAACACCCGGCAATGACAAAGAGGCTTTTCCTGCTTTTTTCTTTGACAATAAATCACCAATAGTGGCAATAAAACCATATCCAGCGTTTGAGGCTAACAAGATGTGTTGCTCGTCATTGCCCATAATAACATCAACAAACTCGGCATCTGTTGGTGGTGTAAGTCGCCCTGTCAGTGGCTCGCCTTGTCCTCTGGCACTTGGCAAGGAATTGGCGCTGAGTGAATAAGAACGCCCTGTTGAATCCAAAAAAATTGCATTTTTATTGCTGCGCCCTTTGGCACTGGTCAAGTAACTGTCGCCCGATTTGTAATTTAAAGCACCAGAATCAATATCGTGTCCTTTGGCACTACGCACCCAACCTTTATCACTGAGTACCACGGTAACATTTTCAGCAGGTAGCATATCATCTTCGCTAAAAGCTTGTGATTGCGTGGTGCTTGGTTTTATGCTTGAGCGCCTGTCATCGCCAAATTCTTTAACGATGGCTTTGAGTTCGTTTTTAATGTAGGTTTTTAAGCGGGTTTCACTTGATAACAGAAGTTCTAATTTTTCTTTTTCATCGGCTAATTCTTTTTGCTCGCCTTGGATTTTTATTTCTTCCAACTTGGCAAGATGACGGAGTTTTAATTCTAAAATTGCCTCCGCTTGTATCTCGCTGAGCTTAAAGTGCGCTATTAATACTGGCTTTGGTTTGTCTTCAGAGCGAATAATGGCAATGACTTCATCAATATTTAAGAACGCAATCAATAACCCTTCTAAAATGTGTAATCTGGCAAGAATTTTATCCAAACGATGGGTTAAACGATTGGTAACGACTTGCGTGCGATAAGTAAGCCACTCTCTCAACATTGGCAATAATGGCTTAACCTGTGGCCTGCCATCCAAACCAATGACATTCATATTCACACGGTAGTTCTTTTCCAAATCCGTGGTGGCAAATAAATGCGACATCAATGCATCAGCATCAACACGATTTGAACGCGGAACAATAACAATACGGGTTGGATTTTCGTGGTCTGATTCGTCACGGATATCCTCCACTAATGGTAATTTTTTCTTACGCATTTGATCGGCGATTTGAGTGATAACCTTAGAGCCAGAAGTTTGATACGGCAAATTTTCAACCACAATCTCACCTTTTTCCTTCTGATAAGTCGCACGCATTTTAATACTGCCGTGACCGGTTTCATAAACCTGCCTAATGTCAGCTACAGAAGAGACAATATCTGCACTGGTCGGATAATCTGGCGCTGGTATGATGCGCATAATTTCATCTAAATCGGATGATGGTTTGTCCAGTAATTGAATACAAGCATTGACCACTTCGGTCAAATTATGTGGTGGCACATCGGTTGCCATACCTACGGCAATACCCGATGTGCCATTAAGCAATAAGTTAGGCACTTGCGCAGGAAGTTGCTTGGGTTCTTGCAGTGAACCATCAAAATTATCTGCCCACTCAACGGTGCCTTGATTGATTTCAGACAATAATAAATCCGCATAACGAGAAAGTTTACTTTCGGTGTAACGCATTGCTGCAAAGGACTTCGGGTCATCTGGTGCACCCCAATTCCCCTGTCCATCAATGAATGGATAACGATAAGAAAATGGCTGTGCCATTAGCACCATCGCCTCGTAGCACGCACTGTCGCCATGCGGGTGGAATTTACCTAAAACATCACCGACGGTTCTGGCAGATTTTTTGAATTTTGCTGTTGATTTAAGTCCTAATTCGCTCATCGCATACACAATGCGTCGTTGCACAGGTTTTAACCCATCGCCCACAAACGGCAACGCACGATCAAGAATGACATACATTGAATAATCAAGATAAGCGCGCTCACTAAATTCTGCGACGCTTTGTTGTTCAAGACCGATTTGGCTCATTTTTTCCTAAAGAAATATACAAAAGTTCGGATTATTTTAACTTAAATTTTCAAACGCTTCGGTAGTAATACACGAACAAAATAAATTTCTGTCGCCGTACACATTGTCAATTCGCTTCACTGGTGGGAAATACTTATTGGCCAATAGCGACTCAACTGGGTATAAAGCATCTGTTCTTGTATATGGGTAATGCCACTCTCCTGCCATTTCTACGGCGGTGTGCGGTGCATTTTTCAGTGGATTATTGTCCTTATCCCACTCGCCAGAAATCACCTTTTGAATTTCACTATGAATACTGACCATTGCGGTAATAAACCTATCTATTTCGCGTTTTGATTCGCTCTCTGTTGGCTCAATCATCAGCGTGCCTGCGACGGGAAATGACATGGTCGGCGAATGAAAACCATAGTCCATTAAGCGTTTGGCAATGTCTTCTTCGCTGATACCACTTTGTTCTTTTAACGGGCGAATATCAATAATGCACTCGTGTGCTACCATACCTTGATTGCCACGATAGAGGATTGGAAAATAGTCTTTTAATTCATCGGCAATATAGTTAGCGCTAACAATCGCAATCTCAGTCGAGCGTTGCATACCTTGCTTACCCAGCAACTTAATATACGACCAAGAAATTGGCAAAATTGACGCTGAACCATACATCGCTGCTGACACAGCATTTGAATCTTTAATCAATGGGTCACCTGGCAAAAACTCCGCCAAATGTGCTTTAACACCGATAGGACCCATACCAGGACCGCCACCACCATGTGGAATGGCAAAAGTTTTGTGTAGATTGATATGCGACACATCCGCACCAAACTCGCCCATACGGGTAATGCCGACCATCGCGTTCAAATTCGCACCATCCAAATACACTTGTCCGCCTTTAGCGTGAATAATATCGCAAATATTTTTAATCTCTACTTCGAAAACGCCGTGAGTTGATGGATAAGTTACCATAATCGCTGACAAATTATCCGCATGCTTTTCTGCTTTTTGCTGTAAATCGTCAATGTCAATATTGCCAGACTTATCACATTTCACAATCACCACCTTCATTCCTGCCATTACCGCACTAGCAGGGTTTGTACCGTGTGCCGAGGAAGGAATTAGGCAAATATTACGCTGTGAATCGCCACGAGAATCATGATAGGCGTGAATAGCAAGTAGCCCTGCGAATTCGCCCTGCGAGCCTGCATTTGGCTGTAATGACACAGCATCGTAACCCGTCACTTGTGCTAATGCGCGTGCCAAATCTTTAAATAATTGTTGATAGCCCTGCGTCTGTTCTACAGGTGCATACGGGTGTAATTGCGAAAATCCTGGTAGTGAAATTGGATACATTTGTGTCGCTGCATTGAGCTTCATCGTGCAAGAGCCGAGTGCAATCATTGAATGATTAAGGGCAATATCTTTATTTTCCAAGCGCTTCAAATAACGCATCATTTCCGTTTCCGAGTGATACAAGCTGAATACAGGATGTGTTAAATACTCAGAATCTCTGGACATAGTCGCATCAAGATTTACTGAACCATAAGCCACATCAGTAATTGAAAATACCAATAACAACGCCGATAACTCCTCATCTGTCGTAGTTTCATCCACTGCAATTGTCAATTGATTATCACCCAACAAGCGTAAATTAATGCCTTTTTCTTGTGCTCGTGTAAACAGCGTTTGTGCTTTATCTGTATTAATCGTAATCGTATCAAAAAACGCATCGCTTACCAAATCAAAACCTACACTTGTCAAACTTTTTGCCAGCGTTGTGGCTTTCAAATGCACCTTGGTCGCAATGTTTTTCAGCCCTTTTGCACCATGATAAATGCCATACGCCGCCGCCAACACTGCCAACAAAACTTGTGCTGTACAGATATTACTGGTCGCCTTGTCACGACGAATGTGTTGCTCTCGCGTTTGCAACGACATACGCATTGCAGGATTACCCAGTACATCTTGCGATACGCCAATAAGTCGCCCTGGCACCATTCGTTTAAATGCATCACGGGTCGCCAAAAATGCAGCGTGTGGACCACCAAAACCCATCGGCACACCAAATCGTTGTGAATTGCCAATGGCAATATCCGCGCCCATTTCCGCTGGCGTTTTAATCAAAGTTAGTGCCAAAAGATCGCAGGCTACAATTGTCAAAGCCCCTTGCGCTTTTGCCTTGGCAATATCATCGCTTAAATCACGCACTTCGCCATTCGTCCCTGGTGATTGCATCAATACCGCAAAACAATCGGCAAAATCATTACCCTTAATATCTTCTACCAGCAACTCAATTCCCAACGGCTTCGCACGCGTTTGCAAAATTGTAATCGTCTGCGGATTGGTATTACTGTCAACTAAAAAATTATTCGATTTATTCTTACGATTGGCGCGTTTCGCCATCATCATCGCTTCCGCAGCAGCTGTTGGCTCATCCAACAACGAGGCATTGGAAATATCCATCCCCGTTAAATCCATAATCATTTGCTGGAAATTGAGCAACATTTCCAAACGCCCCTGAGAAATCTCCGCCTGATATGGCGTATAAGCCGTATACCAACCTGGATTTTCCAAAATATTCCGTTGAATAACGCTCGGCATCAAAGTCCCATAATATCCCTGCCCGATAAAGTTCGTTGCAATGGTATTCTGCCCCGCCAATTCAGTTGCTAATGCCAGCGTATCTCGTTCACTCATACCCTCATCCATGTCCATCCGATTGCCAAACAAAATCGACTTAGGTACCGTTTTAGATATCACAGCATCAACTGATTCCTGCCCAATAGCAGATAACATTGAAGCAATATCTGCCTCACTTGGCCCAATGTGCCTGTCTAAAAAATCACTCATAAAATAAGGGGATTTGTAAAATTCAAAGCGTAAATTTTAACCTTTTTTAGATAAAAAATACCCATTAAAAATTAACGGGCACTATTAGCAAAAAAATATTCTACAAGGAAAATGCAAAAGACGCTGTTAAATTAGCCTGGCGGCCAGTTTAACTGACGCCCACCTAAACAATGCAAGTGAATATGGTAAACCGTCTGACCGCCTTGTTCGTTGCAATTCATCACCACACGATAGCCATCTTCTGCAAAACCCAAATCTTTGGCAATTTTGCTAGCAGTTAAAGTTAATTTACCAACTAAGGTCGCATTATCTGCATCATTTAATGTGGCAATGTGTTTTTTAGGGATGACTAAAAAATGATGAGGCGCCTGAGCGCCGATGTCATGAAAGGCAAAGACATCGTCGTCCTCGTATATTTTTTTGGCGGGAATATCGCCTTTAATAATTTTACAAAATAAACAATCTGACATATTCTATCCTTTTACCTGTATTGGCGTAGGTACCACCAGCCAAATAGTTTTTTAGCAATGTGCATTAGGCGACAGTTTGGTAGCATTAAACCGCCTTTTTCTGTGCGGGAGATATACATACCTTTGTTGTTTGAATCAACGATACACATTAATTCAATTGCAAAAGTGTGGCTTGCCACTTCACCATTTAAAACATTAATAACATTTTTAGCAGCGGTAGCGGCTTGTAAATCTGCCATATGGGCTTGTTTTGGCATCCATTCTGGACCTGGAAAGGAACCTGAATCACCTGCGACGAAGACATTTTTTAGAGAAGTTTGACAGAATTTATCGGCCTTAACTAAACCACCTTCGCTACGACCTAATTCAGTATTATCAAACCATTTATTACCTGTCATTCCTGGCATAAATAAGATTAAATCGGCAGCAAATTCACCGCCCTCGGTCACGACTTTATCTACTGTAAATTGTTTCATCTTATGACCAAGATGCGTGTTAATATTACGATTTTTCATCTCTGACAATAAACCTGCAACCGCTTTTTCACCCAATCTTGCACCTGGTTTTTTTGTGGGCGTGAAAAAAGTCAGGTTAAACTTATCACGCCTGCCTTGTTGGCGAAGTTGCGTGTCCAAGCCAAACAAAAATTCAAACATCGGCCCGCCACGCATCGCACTTGGCTCTTTTGGATTACCTGCAAAACCAATGGCAATATTACCACCATCCATCGCTTTCACTTTATCACGGATTTGCTCCGCAGCACTCAAACCTTCACAAGGGGTGATGGCGTTTTCAATCCCAGGTAATTTTTTAATAAAACGACCGCCTGATGCAATAATCAAAGCATCGTCATCCACTCTAGCGCCATTTTTTAGTAAGACCATTCTGCCATCATTTTCTAAGCCGACAACCTCATTTTCCACATGACGAACATTCATGCGTCTAAAGAAATTATCCAATGGCACAATAATATCTTTTTTAGTCGCCGCGCCCGATGGCACCCAAATCAAACTCGGCATATAAACCAATTCTGCTTTTGGAGAAATTAAGGTAATTTCTGCTTGTTTGTCAGATTTTCTTAGTGTTCTAACGGCAGTTAAACCCGCAAAACCTGCGCCAATAATAGTAATTTTTTTCATCTTTAATCCTTTTCCACATTATGGCAAAAATGCCCCGCATCTGGTTCCTCTACACTGCGTGCAATATTATCAACGAACGCTTGTAATTCATCAAATTCTAACACCGTTAAAATCTTTGTAACAATTGATGGCTCAACCCGCAGTGTGCACATACTACCGTCCTTCAATTGCGTCTGCATACCTGCTGCATCCATCAATAAACCATCGCCTTCTTGCTCAAGTATGTCTTCCATTTTTTCTTGCAACTCATCATAAAGTATTTGTAATTCATCCAACACTTTGTCACTAGTATCGTCGGCAATGGAAATAATTTCACCTTGAATAGAGCCAAAACCATCATCACTTTCGGCTTGAAATCTTATATCAATTTTTGTTAAATGGTCTTTAAATTCTCCCGCAAGTACTGTGTCAAAAAATATATAATCTAACATATGCTAATTTCTAATTTTAAAAAAATATTAAGGATATTATAATGATAGACAAGAGTACGATGGAAACTTTATTTACCAAAGCGCGCAGTCATAACGGTTGGCTGGACAAAGATATTTCTGAAGAACAAATCCACCAAATTTACGACTTGATGAAATTTGGACCAACCGCCGCCAACACTTGCCCTGCCCGCATCACTTTCGTGCGTTCAGACGAGGCAAAAGCCAAACTCAGCCCACACCTTGATGAAGCCAATGTAGAAAAAGCAATGAGCGCACCTGCAGTTGCGATTATCGGTTATGACACAGAATTCTACGAAAAATTAGACTACCTATTCCCACATACCGATGCCAAAAGTTGGTACCAAGGCAAACCTGAAAAGATCACTGAAGTTGGCTTAATGAATGCCACTTTGCAAGGTGCCTACTTTATGCTTGCAGCTCGCGCTGTCGGATTGGATTGTGGTCCAATGGGTGGTTTCAACGCTCGCACCTTGGATGTCGCCTTCTTCCCAGATGGTAAAACCAAATCTATTTTCATCTGCGGCATTGGCTACGGCGACAGCACTAAAATCTTCCCGCGTTCCCCGCGTTTAAGTTTTGACGAGAGCTGTGAGATACTTTAGCATAAAGCAAAATCAAGGAGAAATGAAAAAATTAAAGCATTAAAATCTAGATAAATCAAAGTTTTTATGAGAAAAATACAGTAGATTCTAGAAAATATTTTTGAAAAACAGACAAACTGAAATTAAGGCAATAAATTATAAATTACGCAAAGGTCTCCTTTGTTGTTTTTCATCTAAAAAATCTTGTGCCGTTGGTACAAAAAGGATGACGGAAAAAGAAGAAATAATTAACACTGACCCCTTTATATACTGACCCCTTTATATAATTAAGAGTAAACAATGACAATAAGAGAGCAACAGATCGAAGATGCTTTAATTACCAAGCTAAAAGATCTCAAATACACCTATCGCGAAGATATCCGTGACCGCACTGCACTTGAGCAAAACTTCCGTGAGAAGTTTGAGGCGCTTAATCGCGTTAACCTAACCGATGCAGAATTTGCTCGCCTGCGTGATGAAATCGTCAATCCTGATGTCTTTACCGCCGCTAAAACACTGCGTGAACGCAACACATTCCAGCGTGAGGACGGAACCCCGCTACAATACACACTGGTCAATATCAAAGACTGGTGCAAAAACGAATTTGAAGTTATCAACCAGCTACGCATCAACACCGATAACAGCAATCATCGTTACGATGTTATTTTGCTTATCAACGGTGTACCCGTGGTGCAAATAGAGCTAAAAACCTTAGATGTCAGCCCACGCCGTGCGATGGAACAAATCGTTGAGTACAAAAACGAGTCAGGCAATGGCTACACCAACACACTGATGTGTTTTATGCAGTTATTTATTGTCAGCAATGAAAATAAAACCCGTTACTTTGCCAATAATCACAATCAGCATTTTAGTTTTAATGCCGATGAACGATTTTTGCCTGTTTATGAACTGGCAAGTGAAGACAATAAAAAGATTAATCACTTACATGACTTTGCCGATCACTTTCTCGCTAAATGCACACTCGGCCAAATGATTAGCCGCTATATGGTCTTGGTCGCCAGCGAGCAAAAACTGATGATTATGCGCCCATATCAAATCTATGCGGTGAAGGCGATTGTCGATTGTATCCATCAAAATCGAGGCAATGGCTATATCTGGCACACCACGGGCAGTGGTAAAACCCTCACATCGTTCAAAGCCTCCACGCTGCTGAAAGATAACCCGGACATTGATAAATGCCTGTTTGTGGTGGATCGCAAAGACCTCGATCGTCAAACCCGTGAAGAATTTAACAAGTTCCAGGATGGTTGTGTTGAAGAAAACACCAACACCGAAACGCTAGTGCGGCGCATGCTCTCAGAAGACTATGCCGATAAAGTGATTGTGACCACCATTCAAAAACTGGGGCTTGCTCTGGATGAAACCAGTAAACGAAATCAGGCGAATAAACAAAAAGGCAAACAAACTTACAAACAACGATTAGAGCCACTACGCAATCAGCGTATGGTGTTTATTTTTGATGAATGTCATCGCTCCCAATTTGGTGATAATCACCAAGCCATTAAATCGTTCTTTCCCAATGCGCAGTTATTCGGTTTTACCGGTACGCCTATTTTTGAAGAAAATGCCACATACAAAACCATTGACGGTACACAAGCCTCTTATAAAACCACCAAAGATATTTTTCAAAAGGAACTGCACCACTACACCATTACCAACGCCATAGAAGACCGTAATGTACTGCGCTTTCATATTGACTACTTTGGTGAAAAGCCAAAAACCATAGAATCTGAAGCAAGCGAAGATAAAAACGCCAAGACAGGCAAGAAGCCTAAGCCCCAAACTCAAAAAAACAAGCCACCTGCACCCGAAGCAGTGGTAAACGAAATTTTGGACAAACATAATGCTGCCACAAATCAGCGTCGCTTTAACGCTGTTTTAGCTACGGCATCCATTAATCACGCCATTGAATACACCAATTTATTCAAACAAGCACAGGCACAAAAACAAGCGGAAGACGAAAGCTATCGACCGTTAAATATCGCTTGCGTATTTTCGCCACCCGCCGAAGGCAATAAAGACGTGCAGCAAATACAAGAAGATTTGCCACAGGAAAAGGCTGATAACCAAACAGAGCCAGAAAAAAAGAAAGCGGCACTTAAAGCCATCATGGCGGATTTTAATACCCAATATGGCACCAATCACGGTATTAATGAATTTGATTTGTACTATCAGGATGTCCAGCAACGCATTAAAGATCAAAAATATAGCAACAAGGATTACCTACATAAAAACAAAATCGACATCGTAATCGTGGTGGATATGTTACTGACGGGGTTTGATTCCAAATATCTCAATACCCTGTATGTCGATAAAAACCTAAAACATCACGGCTTAATTCAAGCCTTTTCGCGTACCAATCGGGTACTGAACGATACCAAACCCCACGGCATGATTCTGGATTTTCGTTATCAGGAACAAGCCGTTAATGAAGCGATTGCGCTGTTCTCTGGTGCGAGCAGAGACAAGGCAAAAGAAATCTGGTTGGTTGACCCTGCGCCCGAAGTGATCAAGCAATTAGACGGTGCCGTTAGCCAACTGGAAAAATTCATGGACTCGCAAGGTCTTGCTTGCACGCCCGAAGAAGTCAACAACCTCAAGGGTGACGCTGCACGAGCAGAATTTATCAACCATTTTAAAGAGGTGCAGCGGCTAAAGACCCAGCTTGATCAATACACCGATCTAAGCGATGAACAAAAAGGCAAAGTAAAAGAGCGACTACCCGAAGAACAACTACGCGGCTTTAAAGGTATGTATCTGGAAACGGCACAACGCCTTAAAACACAACAAGGTAAGGGTGGTGGTGATCCTGATGACCCCATACAACAACTGGATTTTGAACTGGTGTTGTTCGCCTCGGCGGTTATTGATTACGACTACATCATGGGCTTAATTGCAAAAACCATCGATGACACCCCCAGTAAACAAAAAATGACCCGCCAGCAACTTATCGATTTAATCAGTTCAAGTGCCAACTTAATGGATGAACGTGACGATATTGTGGACTATATCAGTAGCCTGCAAGCAGGTGAAAAACTCAGTGAAAAAGCCATACGAGAGGGTTACGATAAATTTAAAGCAGAAAAATCTGCTAAGGAACTCGTCGCCATTGCAGAAAAACACGGACTGACCAGCGAAGCTCTACAAAGCTTTGTTGATGTAATTATGGATCGCATGATCTTCGACGGCGAGCAACTTACCGATCTGATGGAACCTTTGGAACTGGGTTGGAAGGCTCGACGCGAAGCAGAGCTTGCGCTGATGGAAAACTTAGTGCCGTTACTGAATAAACTAGCCCAAGGGCGAGATATTTCGGGGTTGGCGGCGTATGAGTAAGCTAGTAAAAAAAGAGTTAGAACCTGAGTTACGCTTCCCTGAATTTCTAGGTATGGGTAAGTGGGATAAAATAAAATTCATTGATGTTGCAGATAAAAAAATAAAGTGGAGTTTTATTGGAGGGCCATTTGGTTCAAATCTCAAATCTTCCGATTATGTAGCCGATGGTATTAGAATTATTCAGCTCCAAAATATTGGTGATGGTGAATTTAAGGGTGATTATAAAATATTCACATCAGAAGAAAAGGCAAATGAACTTTTAAGCAACAACATATATCCGAATGAGATTATTTTATCCAAGATGGGCGACCCTGTAGGGCGAGCTTGCCTGATACCCGATACACATAAACGGTATGTAATGTGTTCTGATGGAATACGTTTAGTTGTCGATGAGGAGTTGTTTAGCAAATATTTTATATACACACTTATTAATTCTGTTCAATTTAGAGCATTAGTAGAAAAGACGGCGACAGGTTCCACGAGAAAACGAATAGGACTTGATGATTTAAAAAAGTTACTAATGATCGTGCCTAAACGAGATGAACAACAAAAAATTGCAGATTGCCTGTCTTCCATCGACGAGTTAATCACCTCACACACCAAAAAATACGATGCACTCAAAGCCCATAAAAAAGGCTTGATGCAGCAACTATTCCCCGCCGAAGGCGAAACCGTCCCCAAACTGCGCTTTCCTGCGTTTCGGGATGCGGGGGAGTGGGAGGAGCGAAAGCTAGGAGAAGTTGCTTCGTTTTTAAAAGGAAAAGGTATCTCTAAAGCAGATATAACAACTGATGGAAAGCAACCTTGTATAAGATACGGTGAACTTTACACGCTATACAATGAAACAATAGAAAATATAAGTTCACACACAAATATAACAGCTAACAATTTAGTATTGAGCAAATCAAATGACGTAATTATCCCTGCTTCAGGTGAAACTCAAGAAGATATTGCTACAGCTTCATGTGTGATGGAAAGTGGTATTGCGCTTGGCGGAGACTTGAATATCATTCGCACTAAAATGAATGGTGTCTTTTTATCATATTATTTAAACAGTGCTAAAAAGTATTTTATCGCTCAAATGTCACAAGGTATTTCAGTCGTTCATCTGTATCCGAGCCAATTAAAAAATCTTGGCATCAATATACCTAAAATTATTGAACAACAAAAAATCGCCAATTGCCTATCCTCCATCGATAACCTAATCACCACCCAAGCCCAAAAAATCGAATCCCTCAAAGCCCATAAAAAAGGCTTGATGCAACAGCTTTTCCCTGCCACTGATGAGGTGACTGCATGACTTTAGAAACTATAGCATCTCAACTGAAAGAGTTTGATGAAAATATTATTCTTATCTTTGCTTTTAATGCTACAGGTAAGACCCGATTATCAGTAGCCTATAAAAATTTAACTAAAGATGTTGAAAGTGGTAAGCATACAGGGGTTTACTATAACGCTTTCAGTGAAGACTTGTTTGTTTGGGATAACGATGAAGAAAACGATGGTGTCAACGTGCATCTTAATATACTGCCAAGTAGCTTAAATCAGTTCCATAGTTTTTTGTATGAAGATGAGCAAGCAATTATGGACAAGTTGGCAATGTATAACCCTACATATCATTTTAGGCTTAATCCATATGATGATCTTGAAAAAGGTATCGAGTCTGTTACTTTCTTTGTTGAAGGTGATGAAGATGTCCCAATTAAAATTTCTCGTGGCGAGGAACGAATATTTGTATGGTGCTTTTACTTGGCACTGTTAGAAGTGGATGGTTGGGCAGGCGAACAAGATGCACATATCTTTATTGACGACCCTGTATCCAGCCTTGATGAACACAATATATTCATAACTGCGGATACTTTATTTCAGCAAATCGAAAAATACTATGATAAAAAGCGAATTATTATTACCACGCATCATATCGGTTTACTTTCGAATTTGGTAATCGCCTAACAAAGGGTGAAAAAAGTGGTCGTTACAAAAACTTGACTGGGGTGCATATATTAAAGCGAGTGGATGGGAATCTAACGCTTGAGCCTTTTAAAAAGAATGTTTTTCTTTACCATTTGCACTTATTTCAAGTTTTAGAAAAAGCAAAAAATGAGCAACTTTATACCTATCATTTTGCTTTATTAAGGCAGCTTTTAGAAAATATTGCATCATTTTTAGGAACAGGAAGAACGGGGCACACTTTAAAACTAATAGGTATTGAAAATGTAGATGGTGTAGTAAACGTGATAAACACACATTCTCATAAGAATATATATTATGATCAAACAGAAATAATGAATGAATCTGAACAAAACTATTTTAACGATGTGTTTGATAAGCTCGTTGAAAAGTATCAATTTAAATATTAGGTGCGAGAAACATGACCGAACACGACCAAAAAATCGAATCCCTCAAAGCCCATAAAAAAGGCTTAATGCAACAGCTTTTCCCTAATGCAGAGATGGTGGGCGCATGAGTGAGTTAAATACACCACAATTTATTATCTACCAGAGCGAAGACGGCCAAATCAAGCTGGATGTGCGTTTTGTTGATGAAACCGTGTGGTTGACCCAGGCTTTGATGGCGGAACTGTTTGGCACCAGCAAGCAGAATATTGGTCAGCACCTGAAAAATATCTTTTTAGAGCAGGAGCTTATTGAAGATTCAGTTGTAAAGGATTTCTTTACAACTGCCGCTGATGGCAAGCAGTACCGTACCAGGCACTATCATTTAGATGCCATTATCTCCGTCGGTTATCGTGTGCAAAGCCATACCGCTACCCGTTTTCGTCAATGGGCGACACAGCAGCTACGCGAGTACATTGTAAAAGGCTTTGTGCTGGATGATGAACGCCTGAAAAACCCTGACCAGCCTTTTGATTATTTTGAAGAGCTAACGCGCCGCATTCAGGATATTCGTACCAGCGAAAAGCGTTTTTATCAAAAAATCACCGATATTTATGCCACCAGTGTCGATTATGATCCCACCTTAGACACCAGTATTACTTTTTTTAAAACCGTGCAAAACAAAATCCACTGGGCGATTACTGGCAACACGGCGGCGGAAATTATTCATCAGCGTGCGGATAGCAATCAAGCCAATATGGGGCTAACCAACTGGCGTAGTGCCAAGGTGCGTAAGCAGGATGTGGTGAATGCAAAAAACTACCTGAATGAAGACGAGCTGCAAGCATTGAATAATTTAACAGAACAATATCTGATTTTTGCCGAAGGTCAGGCGATGCGCCGTATTCCCATGTCCATGAGCGACTGGATTGTGAAACTGGATGGGTTTTTAAGTTTGAATGACCGCGATATTTTAAACCATGCAGGCAAAATATCGCACCAGATGGCAAAACAACTAGCCGAACAGGAATATGACAAGTTTTATCAGCAGCGTAGGCAGCTTGAAGCAAAACAAGCTGATAAGCAGTTAGAACAGCTCATACAAGCCACTGAAAAAGTGGCTATACAGAATAAACTTAAAAAGGGGTAAGAAGCAGTTATGACCAAACACGACCAAAAAGAATTAGGCAAAACCTTGTGGGCAATTGCCGACCAATTACGCGGTGCAATGAATGCCGATGATTTCCGCGATTATATGCTGTCATTCTTGTTTTTACGCTATCTATCGGATAACTACGAAGCATCCGCTAAAAAAGAATTGGGATCAGATTATCCAAAACTTGCAGCCGACGACAAGCGCGCACCTTTAGCGGTGTGGTATGAACAAAATGCTGAGGATGTCCCCGCATTTGAAAAGCAAATGCGCCGTAAAGTGCATTATGTCATTGAGCCACAACACTTATGGAGCAGTATTGCAGAACTGGCAAGAACCCAGCACGATGATTTACTGCTTACCTTGCAGGCAGGTTTTAAATACATTGAAAACAAATCGTTTGAAAATAGTTTTCAAGGCTTGTTCTCGGAAATTAATCTGGATTCTGAAAAACTCGGTAAAAAATATGCGGATCGTAATGCCAAACTCTGCACCATTATTACTAAAATTGCTGAGGGCATTGCCGATTTTTCGAGTGATAGCGATGTATTAGGTGACGCCTATGAATATTTAATTGGCCAGTTTGCCGCAGGTTCGGGCAAAAAAGCCGGTGAGTTTTATACCCCACAACAATTGTCGTTAATACTGTCCGACATTGTCACTCTGGACAGTCAGGAACCCGCAACAGGTAAAAAGAAAAAGCTCAATAAAGTGCTGGATTTTGCTTGTGGCTCAGGATCGTTATTGTTGAATGTGCGTAAGCAGTTAGGCTCACACGGCATTGGTAAAATATACGGGCAAGAAAAAAATATCACCACTTACAACTTGGCTCGTATGAATATGTTGTTGCATGGGGTTAAAGATTCTGAATTTGAAATTCATCATGGAGATTCTTTGTTGAACGACTGGGATTTGCTGAATGAAATGAACCCGTCCAAAAAACTAGAATGTGATGCGGTGGTGGCGAATCCACCCTTTAGTTACCGCTGGGAACCGACGGACGCTTTAGGCGAAGATTTTCGCTTTAAAAGCTACGGACTTGCACCTAAGTCGGCTGCCGACTTTGCCTTTTTACTACACGGCTTTCATTTCTTGGGCGATGAAGGCACGATGGCAATTATCTTGCCCCATGGGGTGTTATTTCGGGGCGGTGCGGAAGCGCGTATTCGGTCAAAATTGTTAAAAGATAATCATATTGATACAGTAATCGGCTTGCCTGCAAATCTGTTTTTCTCTACAGGTATCCCCGTCTGTAT
Source organism: endosymbiont of Bathymodiolus septemdierum str. Myojin knoll (assembly GCF_001547755.1). Classification (NCBI taxonomy): domain Bacteria; kingdom Pseudomonadati; phylum Pseudomonadota; class Gammaproteobacteria; species Bathymodiolus septemdierum thioautotrophic gill symbiont. The sequence continues at coordinate 1,164,372 of NZ_AP013042.1, forward strand.
TTTGGTGTTAAAAAAGTGTAAAAAGCCTGATGATGTACTGATGATCAACGCAAGCGAACACTTTGAAAAAGGCAAGCGGCAAAATAGCTTATTGCCAGAACATATAGAAAAAATCATTGATACTTATCAATACCGCAAAGAAGAGAAGCGTTATTCTCGTCGTGTTTCTATGGAAGAAATAGAGAAAAATGACTTCAACCTGAATATTTCCAGGTATGTCAGCACCGCCAAACCAGAAAAACAAATTAATTTGCTCGCAGTAAATACTGAGCTGAAGGAATTAGAGAAAAACATTATTTCTGCTACGGCTAAGCATAATGGGTTTCTTGAAGAACTTGGACTGCCTACAATACCATAGCCGAACCGCATTATTAAATTGCTTTATAACAAAAACATGCACTCGGACAAAATAAAGCTGCGTTCGTTCCTCACTACGCTTTATTTTGCCAGTGATGTTAAGAAATAATTGGGGTCAGTGTGCGGCTCCCCCATTCGACTGGACACTAAACTGATATTTTACGCACTATTTTTTACCTTCCAAATACTCTTTTGACCAACTAACGAGTGTTGCACTTATGATGTGAATTCAAGAAAAATAAAAATATTTTAGACTTTTTATCTTCTCACCCAAGCACCATTGGGCGCAATAAAATTGCAAAAAAATATAGCACCTGTTATCAGCAAAAAATAACTTGCGATTAAGTCGCTTTATTCCTCTTCTTTAACATCTTTATCAGCATCTTTTTTCGGCGGACAACCGTTATGCAACAGCCACTGGTCTTCATGGCCAATGGCTTTTGCAAATGCAGGAATTTCACACGCTTCTGCTGTTTTTTCCTTAACTTTGGCATTATCATCGCCAAAACCAAACAACGCCACGGCACTAATACTAAAAACTAACGCCAACAAAATAAATAATTTCTTCATAACCTTCTCCTATTCTTTATCTTCTACCAATGTATAAGCACCGTGACAAGCAATACAATTTTGCATAATCACCGATACTTGCTTTAACGAATAATCCACATCTCTCTTTGTCATAGCATCTTCATAGAGTTCAGCAAATTGTGAGTGAATATTTTTCGTAATCTTTTTAAAATGCAGTGGGGTTTTGGCAATAATTGATACCTGCTTTTCACCCTTAGTATCACCTGTCAATATTTTAGCAATTGCGATGGTTTTATCTATATCTTTATCTGCTGCTGCCGTGACCAATTGTTGCATATGTCCTAACAAGCCACGCATCTCGCCCAAGACAAAGTTACGCTCATCTTTAGTCAAAACAATCGCTGTTCGCCCATCTGCCGAACGCACCGTAGAACCCATTACCACTTGGTAGCCAACGCCAACAACAATGGTTGAAAGCACCACAATAATTACCCATAATGCTTTTATATTATTCATATTTTTCTCCTATTAAAAATCAAACTCCATTTGTTCAAACACCCATTGTGAATTTTTCCCAGTAAACGCTTCATAGTTTTTTAAATAACTAAATTTTGATTGGTCAATCTTACTGATATCCACCATACTGCCATCATTTTCTAAAATTTTTCCAACTTCTTTTTTTAAAAATGCTAAATAATCATAAGTATTATGTTTAGCAGTTGCTAAATCAGATGGATTACCATGACCTGGCACGATATGTTTTGGCTTAAAACTCGCCATTTTTTCAAATGTATGCATCCAACTTTGAAAATTCTTTGCAGGACCAATGCCCAATATCCTGTCATTGAAAACAATATCGCCAGTAAACATTGTTTTTGTACTCGGCATCCAAACCATAATATCGCCTACTGTATGTGCCCCGCCAAAATAATATAACTCTAAATGTATACCGCCAAAATCTAGTGTTTTATTCGCATCAAAAGTATCTGTTGAATAAAAAGGATGCGTGCCATCAAGGGCTTTTCCAATCAAGCGTTTAAGTTTACTCATATGAAAATCAGCCCTAGCAATCTGATCCTCATGTGTCTTACTTGATGAAATAATCTTAGCGCCCAGTTTGTGAAAATACTCATTGCCCAGCCAACGATGATCTTGTCCACCTGTATTAATGACAATTTTGATTGGCTTATCCGTTATTTTTTGAATCATCTGATGAATCTGCTGCGCACCCAGATAACTACCGCCTGAATCTACCAGTATTACGCCATCCTTTGTTACAATAAAACCATGCGTTGAATTGTTACCCAAATTCTCCTGTGATCTATCAGTCATCTCGCCTATTAACGCATACACATTGTCACTCACTTTTTGTATTTTCAACGCAGCCTGCGCAGTTGTCATACCGCCAAGCAATAGCAATAATATAATAATTCTCATTTTCTACCCCTTAATTAAAAATTTAATAATGTTGCCAAACGATAAATACAACAATGCTAATATTGACAGCAAAAAAATAATTTTTTGCATTGTATCTAACTTTTGAATCGGCAATCGACTCCTTGTTAAATCACATGATTCCCCTGGGCAATGTTGCGCACCACCATGGTGATAAGCATTATAAACCTTGCACCCTACGCAAATCCCAAACACCGATTCAAAAAACAACAACCCCAAACACAACGCACAAGTTAAAATATTGATGGGCCCACGAATATCGTTTAATACCACCAAATAAAACATAATTAATGCCAAGAAAAACCCGAATGCCCACGCCCATCTTTTCTGCGGAGCACCCACATATTCTGGTGTTTGATTATTCACCATCCAACGCCCCACCACCATTGATGGTGAATATTTTGGATTAATAAATACGCGAATGAAAAAATCAAACAAAAACACCGTTACCATTAACTTAGTTGGCTCATTATTACCTGTCAAAAATCCATTCAAAAATGCCATAAATGCAAAGAAAAATACAATCCCAGCCGCAGCCCGAACCTCCCGTTCATTCAAAACAAGCACCTCGTAACCCTCTACTTTTTCACCAAATCCAAACATAGCACCCCTCATTAATTAACCGTAAAAGCCTCATGACAAGCTAAACAATTTTTCATCAACTTTCCTGTCAATTCCGCTAAATCCTTCATATCATCTGCGTCATCCTCATCTACTTCTGCCGCATTAATAGCCAATTCCTCAAACATCATATGTGTCGGAGCGCCAATTTGTTCAAATGATACTGGGGTCTTATCTTTAACAGATTGCGGTGTTGCTCTCGCCATTCTATTACCAGAATAGCGCGCTGCTTTAATAATCATAGTTTTATTTCCCGTACCGATACCGAACACAATCTGCTGGACGCTCATTAACATTTGTCTCATTTCACTCAGAAATTCCACCTTTTCTTCATCATCTAAACCTAAATGATAACGCTGATCCGTTGCACCTACTGAAATCTGCATCATTCCCAATGTGCCAAATAATACTAAAAATAGGACTGTCTTTTTCATATGTTTTTCATATGTTTTTCAATGTTTTTCATATGTTTTTCATATGTTTTTCATATGTTTTTCAATGTTCAATATTTTATTAAGTTAAGAGCACATTGTACCGATTTTTTACCTAACATAATATGACTGAAATCATAACTATTAAAAAACACTTAAACAAGCTGTTTATATATAATAAGCAGCATGAATACATTCAACCAAGATTTATTTCTATTTCTTAACGCATTTACTGGCAAAAATACCTACCTTGACCAAATCATTCTGGGCTTTGGAGAAGTCACACCTTACGCATTCATCGTACTCATCATTGGCCTATTTTTCTTCACCAAACGCAAAAACGAAGCCATCTTTTCCACCTTTAGTACTGTCCTTGCCCTCTCCATCAGTAAAATCATTGGGTTGCTTTATTTCCATAACCGCCCTTTTATGGATCACATCGGCACCACTCTTAAAGCCCACGCCCTAGATTCCTCACTTCCCTCTGACCACACTACGCTCATCTTTGCCATCCTCTCCACCTTGTTACTCTTTAAATCTACCCGAAAAATCGCACTCATCTCCCTACCTATTGGCATCATCGGTTCATTTGCTAGGGTTTTTGAAGGTATTCACTACCCATTAGACATTATCGCTGGCATCGCGGTCGGACTCCTAAGTGCAGTTATTGTCTATCAATCTAGAGAAAGATTGATAATTATTAATGACATTATTTTCAAAGTTGAGAAATTTATATTTAGAAAATAAATACAACCTAAGCCCGGCTTACCTAAGCCGGGCTTAACAACTTAGTAAGGGAAATATTAAAATGATTTGCTTCGCAACCCAGTCTAATGACCATGCCTAATTTAATTCTTTTTCTTGAATTTTTTCACTTTAATGCGATGATGAAAATCATCACTAACTTTAGGCTTATGGTTGAAATTAGCAGTAAAAATTTTGCCAATATTGCCACCAGCAAACGGCACTAAACACGATTCCTTACTACCAATTAAATCGCTCCTGCCCATTTTCTTTAATGCTTCGCGTAATATTTCTTGATTTTTAGGGTCGTGATAACGCAAAAAAGCCTTGTGTAATTTTCTAGTTTGTGCCTTACGCGGCGTTGTTACCACCTCGGAGCTGTGTGTTATTTTTTTTAATGGGTTAAGTTCCGTGTGATACATAGCCGAGGCAATTGCCATAGGGGTTGGGATAAATGCTTGAACTTGGTCTGGTTTAAAATTATTTTCTTTTAACCATAATGCCAAATTCAACATATCCTCATCGCTCGTTCCTGGATGCGAGGAAATAAAATAAGGAATAAGATATTGCTCCTTGCCAGCTTGTTTAGAGTATCTTTCAAAGAGTTTTTTAAATTGATAATAAGCGCCAATTCCTGGTTTCATCATTTTTGACAAAGTACCATCTTCGGTATGCTCTGGCGCAATTTTAAGACGACCGCCAACATGATGAGTAACCAATTCTTTGATATATTCAGGGTCGCGAACAGCCAAATCATAACGCAAACCAGAGGCGATAAAAATACGCTTAACGCCCTCTAATTTACGCGCTCGCCTGTAAAGCTTAGTAAGTGGCTTGTGGTCAGTTCCAAGGTTTGGACAAATTCCAGGATACACGCAAGACAGGCGTCGACACGCCGCTTCTATTTTATTGTCCTTGCATTGCAACCGATACATATTCGCCGTTGGGCCGCCAAGATCAGAGATATTACCTTTAAAATCTTTATCGGTATCACGAATAGTTTCTATTTCACGAATGACAGAATCCTCAGAGCGACTTTGAATAATTCGTCCCTCGTGTTCGGTGATTGAACAAAAAGTGCAGCCACCAAAACAACCACGCATAATATTGATTGAAAACCGAATCATATCAAAAGCAGGGATTTTTAAATCACCGTATGACGGGTGTGGCTGACGCGTATATGGCAACTCAAATACGCTATCAAACTCCTCCATCGTCAATGGAATTGGCGGGGGATTAAGCCAAACATCACGATTACCATGGCGTTGCACTAAGGCTCTGGCATTACCTGGATTGGTTTCAAGATGAAAAACTCTTGAAGTATGTGCATAAAGATATTTGTCAATTGCCACTTGCTCAAATGATGGCAGGCGAATAACGCTAGTTTCGCGCTTCAAACCCTTAGTGCGCTGGTTAAAATCAATCACCTGGGCTGCGCCTTGATTTGGGTCAATTTTGAGCGTTTTAATTGGATTATTTGAATTATTTTTATCAGCGCAACCTTGACTATTTTTAGCAGAAGTATCGGCGTATGGGTCGGCGTATGGGTGCTTTAAACTTTTATCATCATCAATTTCACTAGAATCTAATACCGTCCAACCAGCAGGAATACCCTGACGCATAAACGCTGTACCACGAATATTAGTCATTTTTTTAATATTTTCACCAGCAGCGATTCGGTGTGCAACTTCTACAACGGCGCGCTCAGCATTGCCAAAAAGTAATAAATCTGCCTTGGAGTCAGGCAAAATAGAGCGACGAATAGTTTGCGACCAATGGTCATATTGAGCTATCCTCCTTAAACTTGCTTCAATACCACCGATAATAACAGGAATACCTTTAAAAGCCTCTTTGGCACGCTGAGTATAAACAGTGGTAGCACGATCTGGGCGTTTTCCAGCCATACCACCAGCAGTATAAGCATCATCAGAGCGAGGTTTTTTCTCGGCAGTATAATGATTAACCATAGAATCCATATTCCCGGACGCTACTGCGAAAAATAAATTTGGTCTACCAAGTTTTCGAAAATCAGCAGCAGAGTGCCAATCAGGTTGAGAAATAATCCCAACACGAAAACCTTGAGACTCCAGCAAACGCCCAATAATTGCCATACCAAAACTAGGGTGATCAACATAAGCATCGCCAGTTATGATAATAATATCGCAACTATCCCACGCCAAGTCATCCATTTCTTCACGCGACATTGGCAAGAGTTGTGCTGGGACTAACCCTTTTTTAGATGGCCAAAATTTGGAATAAGAATATAAATTTTTAGGCAGTGAGTACATATTTATCGTATTTTAATAAGGTGTTTTTTGCGACTAATTCTACCTTCTTGCTCAAGAATTTTCAAAGTGCGATAAAAAGTTTCATGTGCTAAGCCGAGTTTTTGTGCCATATCTTTGAGTGAATAGGAAAAATGGAATTCAGAATTTTCATCTACCTCGGAATCGAAAAAAGTTGTTACCCTGTTGTAGGCACTATTGATGCTTTTTATTTCGTTCAATAATCTCAAATCTCGCACTTGCTGGGTGTGGATTTTAAGCAAATCCATTGTGGCATTCGGGTGTTTTTGTAAATATTGCAAAACTGTTGATTTATCAAAAGATAAAACAGTGCAGGGGCAATCACAAATGGCGTGACAATGGTATTTATTGGCAAAAAGAGAGGCTTCAGCAAAGGTTTCGCGCGCGTAGGCAATGTGAATAACCAAGGGTTGCCCATCTGAAGTTTCTCGCACTAATTTGATTCGTCCTTTGTCAAGAAAAAAGAGACGATTAGCCTCTGAATTTTGTTGGAAAAGGTAGTCGCCTTTTTTAAAATTTAGGGTTTTATATTTTAGTATTTCTTTAAACATATTGCCCCGCTACCCAGCCCGAAGACCATGCCCATTGAAAGTTGTAGCCCCCTAGCCAACCAGTAACATCAACTGTTTCACCAATGAAATAAAGGTCTTTTTGTTTATTAGACTCTAGAGTTTTTGAGGACAACTCATTGGTATCTATGCCACCTACGCAAACCTCGGCAGTGCGCATACCTTCAGTGCCACTTGGAGTTAGCGCCCAATGATTGAGTTTTTTACCTAAAGTGATTAAATCTGCTTTTTTAATCTGATTAAGTGCGCTATCTGATAAAGGTTTGTCTAATAATGTATCTGCCAGACGAATCGCCAAACGCTTTGGAAAATAGGCATTTAAAACAGTTTTTAACTCAGATTTGGGGTTACTATCACGCATCTCTAACAGCCAATCGCTTGCTTTCAAATCAGGTAATAAATTAAATACTACGGTATCGCCTTTGCGCCAATAAGAAGAAATTTGTAACACCGCTGGACCACTAACACCTCTATGAGTGATTAAAATTCCCTCTCTAAAACTTTGATTATTACACGCCACGATTGCATCAATACTAAGCCCTGACAAATCTTTAAAATAACGCTCAATATCCGCTTGATGAAAGGTGAGTGGCACTAAGGCAGGCTTAAAATTGATGGATTTGTGTCCAAATTGTTTAGCAACTTGCAAACCAAAATCGGTAGCACCCATTTTAGGAATAGATGCACCGCCTGTGGCAACGACAAGAGAATCAGACTGGAAAGTACCTTGGTTGGTTGTGAGTACATAGTGGGTTTGATGGTCAATATTTTCAACGCTGGTGTTAAGTTGGATAGTGGCTTTTTGGCAGTTATCCAATAGCATTGACAACACCGATTTTGATTTTTCATCGCAGAATAATTGCCCTAAAGTTTTTTCTGTCCAATGTAGATTGGAATTTTCCAATAAAGCCATAAAATCCCATTGTGTATAACGAGATAAGGCAGATTTACAGAAGTGAGGATTGTTGGAAATATAGGCTTCTGGGGTAATATGTAAGTTGGTGAAATTGCAGCGACCACCCCCTGAAATCAAAATCTTTTTACCGGCTTTATCTGCCTTGTCAATAAGTAGCACCTTGCGCCCGCGTTGCGTAGCTTGCATGGCGCACATTAACCCTGCTGCACCTGCACCGATGATGATAACATCGTATTTCACAGCAAGGTCTTAATGGTATTAATGACGCTTTGATCATCCCATTCTAACGCCCCTCGAAAGCCATAACGAATAACGCCCTCTCTATCAATCAAAAAATTAGAAGGATAGGCATACACGCCCCATTCTTTGACGGCTTTTCCATTCTCGTCTAATAAAATCGGTAGCGTGAGTTTGAGCTTTTTGATAAATTTAACGATTTTGTCACGGGGTTCACCGACATTAATAGTGATGATTTTAAAATCTTTTTCGTTAAATTTTTGCTGTAGGCGCATTAAAGAAGGGATCTCCTTAATACATGGATTACACCAACTTGCCCAAAAATTAATCAGTAACACTTGCCCTTTATAATGACCAAGGCTAGCGACTTCACCGTCCAGTGTTTTTAGATTTAACGACATCCCTTGTTTGCCTCGATATACTTGTAAAACAGGCTCAACAAAGGTAGTTTTGGTGATGGCATTGATGTCTGCATTGGTGTGCATTATTTTTGGCACTTGTATGGTTTTCATTAATTGTATGGCTTGGTGATAAGTACTTGCCAAATGGTTTTTTGCCTTGATACCAAATTTTGATAAATCTCTAGATTTTTTCATGTGAAAGCCGTAACCCACACCTGTTAAACGATGCATAAAGACGGCACTACCACCATTTTTTAGCTGAGTGCCAATTTCTTTACTACGCATAAACTTAGTGCCGAATTGTGGTAATAAAATATAGATAGGCAGGTTGCTGAATTTGGCAATATTAATGTATTTTGCTGTGCTACCTAAGCCAGGTTTTCCGTCAATTAGGTGCGGGGAGTGAAAAATATGCCCCTTGAGTAAGGTCGAGTTCGGATGTTTTAATTGCCATTGGTAAGCGATTTTTAGGGCTAATTGTGCACCGCGTCCTGTGGTTAAAAAATAAATGCTTTTGAAGGATTTTTCTTTAGCAATGGCAATAATATTGACTAAATCATCAATATTAAAACGATTAATACTGCTTTTATATTTTGGAATCATATAACTATCGTGCAAGTCTAATGCCCACACATCGTAGCCTTTTGTGGTTAATTCTTTAGCAGTGGTTTGATAACCTTTGCCAAAACCACGCCCTGTTGGTAAATAGACCAATAAGGTATTACCATCTGACGGGTAAGCATCAACGCTGATAGTGTTGCCTGATGTCAATTCAATATCCAAATCTTGCCCTGCAAATACCAACGAGGTGAATAAAATGAAAAGCCAGCCGTAAAAATTACGCTTCATAATTGTAGATTTCGACTAAATAATAAAGCATTGTACCTTCAGACGAACGGGCTGGTCCGACGACTTTGGTAGCGTAGAATTTTTTGTCAGGATTGGCTTGTGCCATTGCTGTTTCTAAATCTTCAACAATTTCCACACTTGCCGCTGGTACTCGCTCTCGTTTTACACGGGGAATACGCACTACTGCAAATTGCTCTTTGGCAAAGTTTGCCCGTGGATGTGGATCTAATGAATAACCATTAATCATCAGCAACAATCTTGGCGCCACATACTTGATTTGCAGGCACCGCAACATGAATTTTTGCAGGCAGGGATAAATTCATCGCATTTACTCGTCTTACAAATTCAGCTTTATCTACATTATTACCAATCATTTCATTAAAGGTTTTTTCTTCCCAGATGGAACTCACTGTTCTGCCACCATAATCATGTGCGGGATAAACTAAAGTCTCTTTAGGTAGGGTAAATATTTTTTTAATAGAGTCATAGAGTTTCTCCGCTGACCCACCTTGAAAATCACAACGACCACAACTCCTAATCAATAACGCATCACCGGTAAAAACCTTATCGTCAATCACAAACGACATGCAGCCGTCGGTATGACCTGGTGTTGTCATGGCAATCAATTCATAGTCGCCAAAGGCTAAACGCTCAGCATCTTTTATTAAAATATCAGCGCAGGCAACTGGATTGGCTTCACCGAGAACGATTTTGGCATTTTTAAACTTCTGTTTAAGCGGGCAAGAACTGGTAATATGGTCAGCGTGTACATGCGTTTCAACGATGTATTTCAAATCCAAACCCAATTCTTCAATAAGCCCAATATCGCGTTGCTGAGTTTCATCAACTGCATCAATAATAATCGCCTCTTTGGTTTTTGAATCGGCCAATAAGTAGGTATAGGTTGAACTTTGTTTTTCAAATAAAGGACGGAAAATTAAACTCATGGTAACACCTTCTTAAATGGTTTGACAATGACACTTTTATAAGCACCCGATGCTAAATAGGGGTCAGCATCTGCCCAAGTTTGTGCATCCTCAAGGCAATCAAACTCTGCTACCACCAAAGAGCCTGTAAAACCCGCCTCACCTGGTTCATTATTGTCAATTGCAGGATGGGGGCCTGCCAAAATCAAGCGTCCTTCATTTTTTAAACGCTCTAAACGCTCAATATGCGCAGGACGCACGGACATTCTTTTTGCTAATGAATTTTCAATATCTTGCGAAATAATGGCATACAGCATTATGACAACGCCAGCACATCTTGCATTGAATGCAATCCTGCCGATTTATCATTTAGCCAACTCGCCGCACGCACTGCACCATTTGCAAAAGTCATTCTTGATGAAGCCTTATGTGTAATTTCAACGCGCTCGCCCTCCATAAAGAAACTCACGGTATGCTCGCCAACGACATCACCACCACGAATGGTAGAAAATCCAATCGTAGTTCTGTCACGAGGCTTTTCAATACCCTCACGACCATAAACTGCGCATTTGGATAAATCCCTACCCAAAGCATTTGCTACTACTTCGCCCATTTTTAAGGCTGTGCCCGAGGGTGCGTCGACCTTGTGACGATGATGTGCCTCAACGATTTCAATGTCCGAATCCTCTCCAATCACGCGTGCTGCCAACTCTAATAATTTCAACGAAAGATTAACGCCCACACTCATATTTGGTGCAAAAACAATCGGCATGGTTTTTGCAAAACCCTCAAGTTGAGCCAACTCTTCGTTGTTAAAACCTGTGGTGCCGATCACCATTTTTTTGCCGGCACGCTCACAAATTTCTAGATATTTCAGGGTAGCAACGGGACGAGTAAAGTCAATCAGCACATCAAACTTATCTAGTGCATCGTTTAAATTATCGCCTTCATCAAAAACCACACCCAATTCCACGCCATCATTTTGGTTAATCGCTTCGATAATGGTTTTTCCCATACGCCCTGAAGCGCCAGTTACTGCTATTTTTACCATTTTGCCTCTTTACATAAATTAGTTATTGAATTATACCGAAATTAGTTAATGAGTTAATTTTGCTTTAACTTTCACATTTTTTGATTAAGTTGTCTAAAAATTGACAGTTGCTTTTGAGCCTCCTCAATAGACCCTAGCTGATCAACACCCTGTAAAATCCAATCATTGATGTCTTTATCAATAGACACAGTTGCAAAAAGTTGCTGTTTTTTTGCTTCTTCAATCTCTCCTGCATCGGCTAATTTATTGATATGACCTAATATGGTAGAAACTGCCAATTCTCGTTGCTGATAGATGTCATCAATAGACAAATCTTGCCGAATAAGCGCCAAAGTTTCTTGATAAGTGATGGATAATTTTTTATCGGGTTCGTCTTCAGAAGTAACCTCTTGCGTGGTTTTTGGCGTGATATTTTCAGCAGATTCTAAAGCAGGATTTTTAGTCAATTCTTGGTTGTATTCCTGAGAAACACCCGCCTTCAAAGTGGATAATAAGGCTAAAAAACGCGCACCATATTTTTCAATTTTTATTTGTCCAACCCCATTAATCTGCAAGAAGCTGGCTTCATCATTGGGTAAAAAATACGCCATTTCTGTCAAAGTTTTATTATCAAAGATAACATAGGCTGGCATCCCTTCCTCTTTGGCAATTTCTGCCCTCAACGCCCTTAATTGCTCAAAAATTCCTGCATCGACTTGATATTCTTGTCTGGCAATTTTCTTGGGTTTCTCGTCTTTGTCTTGCGTTTGTAAATTACTTGCACGAATATCAACCATTTGCTCAGATTTCATTATTTCCATGGCAATATTCGTCAATTTCAAAACCTTAAAATCACCTATGATTAGCGCATCTATTTCTAGTAAACGGTCTCCAATAATTTTCCATGTGGCTCTATTGATGTCACTACCAATACCATAAACAGATAAATCTTGATGCCCATTATTTAATACTTTTTGATTTTTTGAGCCTAACAAGATATCAATCACATACCCCTGTCCAAAATTTTGCTCAGTACGATAAATCGCTGATAAAAACATCTTTGCCTGTTCGCTAATATCACTGCGTTCAACATCAGGGTTAAGACAGTTGTCACATTGTGTTTTACAGGCGTTCATTTCATCGTCAAAATAATGACTGAGTGCTTGGTGTCGGCAACCCTCAGAGAATGCATATTTTTTAACAAGGTTTAATTTATTATAGGCGGCGTCACGATAGGTTTCATCTTCAATATCGGCAATGAAATGCCCTAACAAACCTAAATCGCCTGTTGAGTACAGCAGTAAAACTTCACTCGGCAACCCGTCTCTACCTGCTCTACCCATTTCTTGATAATAGGCTTCCATGGTTTTTGGCATTGACATATGCACCACAAAACGGATGTTGCTTTTGTCAATCCCCATTCCAAAGGCAATAGTAGCAACCATAATATCAATATCGTCATTAACAAAATCGCTAAATGCTTGACGGCGCTCTTCGGATGACAATCCTGCGTGATAGGCCTTGGCTTTTAAACCCTGTTCTCGTAAAAAAGCACTGAGTGATTCAGTATTTTTGCGTGAGAGGGTATAAATGATGCCCCGTTCATTTTGATGACTTTGCAGGAAGTCTAATAGTTGCCCATGTCCATTCTTTTTTCTAGGTTTGACATTGATAAATAAATTATCTCTAAAAATCTTGCCACGAATAATGTTGTTTCTATCTTTAAATTGCAATTGATTGACAATATCCTTTTCCACTTGCGTGGTTGCCGTTGCGGTAAATGCAGAAACACCGATTTCGGGAAAACGATTTTTTAGCAAACCCAATTGACGATAATCTGCTCGAAACTCATGTCCCCATTCACTGACACAATGCGCCTCATCAACGGCAAAAAAAGCAATCTTTAGACGCTCTAAAAAATGCAAAAAATAATCATTTTGTAATCGCTCTGGCGCAACAAAAATAAACTTTATCTTACCCTCTCGTAAATCATTTTCTGCCTGAGTATTTTCTTCCATACTCTGCATAGACGACATCATTACCGCTTCAATACCCTTTGCCATCAAGCCGTGAACTTGGTCCTGCATCAATGCCAACAAAGGTGAAACCACCACCACAACGCCTTCCATTAGCAAGCCTGGTAATTGATAGCATAGTGATTTACCACCACCTGTTGGCAAAATTAATAAAACATCTTCGTGGTTAAGAATTTTGTCCACCGCGGACTCTTGTAACGGACGAAAGTCATCAAACCCAAAAATATCTTGTAGGATTTGATGCTTATCAGACATATTTATACAAAGGTCTTTTTTTAAAGTTGGTCTTCTAAAAACCCATTTTTCTTAGTGATATGGTCAATGTCTTGCAATGCTTTGAGCATTTCAGACATTTTATCAATCGGAATCATATTCGGTCCATCGCTGAGTGCCTCGTTAGGATTTGGATGAGTTTCCATAAAAAACCCTGAAACCCCAACCCCTGCCGCCGCTCTGGCGACAACAGGCACCATTTCTCTTTGTCCACCTGAAGTGCCACCTTGTCCGCCTGGCTGCTGTACAGAATGCGTGGCGTCAAAAACAATCGGCTGACCCGTTGAGCGCATACTGGATAATCCACGCATATCAGAGATGAGCGTATTGTAGCCGAATGAAGTACCACGGTCACATAAAGTGATTTGTTGATTGCCTGTTTCAAAGGCTTTATCCACTACATTTTGCATATCCCACGGCGCTTGGAATTGACCTTTTTTAATGTTGACAGGTATACCTTGTTTACAAACATTTTGAATAAAATTAGTTTGACGCACTAAAAAAGCAGGTGTTTGCATCATATCAACCACTGATGCCACCTCATCAAGTGGCGTATCTTCATGGACATCGGTCAACACAGGGATACCGATTTCGTCCTTGACTTTTTGCAAAATACGCAAACCTTCTTCAACACCAAGACCTCTAAAACTACTGGTACTGGTGCGATTAGCCTTATCGTAAGACGATTTATAGATAAAATTAATGTTTAATTCATCAGTAACTTTCTTTAAATAAGCGGCAGTTTCCATTGCCAACGCCTCAGATTCAATCACACAAGGTCCAGCGATGAGGAAAAATGGATGGTCTAGACCGACCTCAAAATTTAATAATTTCATACTTTAATGTTGGTTAAAAAACTCAGTGTTAATTATATTCGTTTAAAATAACCGATACCATATAAATTGAAAAACACTATGAGCGACACGCCCGACATTTTAAAAAAAATTATTGCCCGTAAAGAAGAAGAGATAGCCACTTGTAAAGAAAATATTTCTGTGCAAAAAATGTTAGATGCTGCTTATAAAAACCGCGATACACAAGATTTTTATCAAGCGTTAAAAGATAAAGCCGACTTAAAGCAGAATGCAGTTATTGCAGAAATTAAAAAAGCATCCCCCTCCAAAGGTGTATTGCGTGAAAATTTTAACCCTGTTGAAATCGCTCAAAGTTACCAACAGGCAGGGGCAGCGTGTTTGTCTGTATTGACTGACAAGGATTTTTTTCAAGGTGATAATCAATATTTGACCGATGTGCGACAAGCCGTCTCCATTCCTGTATTACGCAAAGAATTCATTATTGACCCCTATCAAATTTACGAATCCAGAGTGCTTGGCGCTGATTGTATCTTACTCATTGCCGCGTGTTTAAGCGACGAGCAGATGGAAGACCTTGCAATGCGTGCAATTGCGATTAATATGGATGTATTAGTTGAGGTGCATAACATAGAAGAGTTGCTACGCACACAGCAATTACGCCTGCCGATGATTGGCATTAATAATCGTAATTTGCGTTCGTTTGATGTGTCTTTAAATACGACGATTGAACTAATGAAAGCAGTGCAAGAAGACACTTTAATCATCACCGAAAGTGGCATTTTGACAGGAGAAGATGTTGCCTTTATGCGTAAAAATGATATTTATAGTTTTTTAGTTGGCGAGGCCTTTATGCGTCAAGACAACCCAGGTATCGCCTTGCAGGAGATGTTCAAATGAATACAGTAAAATGGATTAATGGGATGAATATGATTGGCAAATCTGCCAGTGGTCATACCATTGTTATGGACGGACCTGAAGAATTGGGCGGGCAAAATTTGGGTGTGCGTCCAATGGAAATGTTATTACTTGGCATGGGTGGCTGCACCACGGTTGATGTAGTCTCTACACTGAAAAAAATGCGTGAATCTGTGCGAGATTGTCGCGTGGAAATCAGTGCAGAACGCGCTGATGAGCATCCAAAAGTTTTTACCAATATCCATATGCATTTTATTATTGAAGGCAGCGACTTAAACGACAAAAAAATTAAAAAAGCGATTGCTTTATCCGCGGATAAATATTGCTCTGCTTCCATTATGCTAGGCAAAACTGCCACAGTAACGCACGACTTTGAAACCCATGAATAACTGGGGCTGGCTTGGCACGGTAACTGGCATAACGGGTGGAATACTGGTGGCACTAAATTTTGAATATTCAAAATTCGGCTATATTTTCTTTATGGTTTCTGCCATTAGTTGGGTTATTCAAGGGACGAGAAATAATGATAAATCTTTAATTTTACTTAATGCTGTGTTTATTTGCGTTAATGCACTGGGTATGTACCGTTGGTTTTCTTGAAAAATGATTAGAACCTTTAAACGCCTTTCAAAGTCCTTTATTTACAGTATAATGTTTCTCTTCTGGAGAGTTGGCCGAGTTGGCTGAAGGCGCGCCCCTGCTAAGGGCGTATAGGGTTTATCCCCTATCGAGGGTTCGAATCCCTCACTCTCCGCCATATTACTGCGTCTTTTTCCATTTCACGGCGTTGAACAAATAAATCCTCTTAATCACATAGTTTTATCTATGCTCAACCGAGTATTTATTCGTTCGCCTTGTGAAATGGAAAAATATTTGCAATACTTTTGTGGCCTTGTATCGACACCATTAAGAATAAGGTAAAATTCCCCAATTATTTCATTAAAAAATAAACGCATTATGACTGACACAGCTTTAATCATTGCAGGAAAAACTTACAACTCGCGCCTGCTGGTTGGTTCAGGAAAATATAGCGACCTTACCGAAACCAAACTGGCAACAGAAGCAGCAGAAGCAGATATTATCACCGTTGCCATTCGTCGTACTAATATCGGTCAAGATGCCAACGAACCTAACTTACTTGATGTTGTGCCACCAGAAAAATATACCATTTTGCCCAATACAGCAGGCTGTTATAGCGCCAAAGATGCGGTGCGCACTTGCCAATTAGCACGCGAACTTTTGGGTGGTCACAATTTGGTTAAACTCGAAGTATTGGGTGACGAAAAAACCCTTTACCCGAATATTGTAGAAACCTTAGCTGCTGCAAAAATTTTAGTCGCAGATGGCTTTGATGTGATGGTTTACACCAGTGACGACCCCATTATTGCCAAAGAATTAGAAAACATCGGTTGCTGTGCAATAATGCCCCTCGCTTCACTCATCGGCTCAGGACAAGGTATTGCCAATCCTGCTAATATTAAACTCATTAAACAAAACGCCAATGTACCCGTACTCATTGATGCAGGCATTGGCTGCGCATCAGATGCCGCCAAGGCAATGGAATTGGGCTGTGATGGGGTATTAATGAACTCAGCTATTGCCAACGCCAAAAACCCAGTACTAATGGCAAGCGCAATGAAGCACGCTGTTATCGCCGGTCGTGAATCTTTCCTTGCTGGCAGAATGATGAAAAAAGCCTATGCTTCCGCTTCATCACCTATGGAAAATTTAATTTAAGTTAGGTGGAATGATTTGTTAGACGATCTGCATTACTTATAAATATCACCTCTACTATCAACTTTTAATATTTGTATTTTCTCTTCATTCATATGAAATAAAATTCTATATTTTGATATTCTTATTCTATAAATTGGAGGTGTGTCATTACCTGTTAATCTTTTAACATCCCCATTTGGTAAATTTTGAATCGCATTAAATATTTTTTCTTGAAGTTTTTTATCATATTTGAAAAACTTCTTTTCAAAAGTTTTAGAAAATGATATCTTCATAAGTTAAATTTATTTTTAAACTCTTTATTTGAAGTAAATTCATCACTTGCTAATATTGATAAAATTTCTTTTTCATCATCTGCTTCTAATATTAAATTAGTTTGTTCTTTTATTTTAGTGTTTTTTGAAAGATATTCTCTAAGACTTTCTCTAATCATGGCGGATATTGATTTCTTTTCTATAAAACCTACTGCTCTAGCCTGTTCATATAGCGCTTCATCTATTGTTAAATTTAATCTATGCATAATTATTTCCTTTATAGTGATGTATTGATGTATTATATCATAGACTTTTTAGCAGTCGAACTTTTTAATTTCGGTCAAAATGACAAGACAATGGAATTGGGCTGTGATGGGGTATTAATAAACTCAGCCATTGCCAACGCCAAAAACCCAGTACTAATGGCAAGCGCAATGAAGCACGCTGTTATCGCCAGTCGTGAATCTTTCCTTGCTGGCAGAATGATGAAAAAAGCCTATGCTTCTGCTTCATCACCTATGGAAAATTTAATTTAAGTCAGGTGGGATGACTATTGGGTGATTCCAAATAATTAACGCCCTTTGTCTTTTTATTTCCTTTGAAATTGGGTTACGATGTTTTGTTTTATTTTAGTGGATGAATTTCTTGGACTGTATTTTATTTGAACTACTTTTTTACCTTGTGTGTTGAAATAATTTTCCACATCTTGATTATGAGGCTTCCTACCCCAGTCTTCTCCAATAACAAAAATATCTGCTTTAACCTCTTTACAAACAGAAAGATAATCCAGCTCATGGTACGGAAGTACGATATCCACACAGCGAAGTGCTTTGAGCATTTCAATACGCTGTTCAAGTGGTATGGCAGGAACATTAGGTTTGTATAATTTAACCACCTCATCAGAAGCAACACCCACAGCAACCTTACTGCCTAACGCCTTGCTCAGCGGCAGTTTAAAGGGGCGCGTTTTTGCGTAAGCAAAAAAAGTGACGCTTTAAACTGTCCGCTGGAGCTATTTGTTATGCCATATTTAGGATTAATCATCTTTATCCCAATCTGCGTTGCCATCACAGTGATTACAACCAGCCCAATGACTATGTTCCATATCACCAGTGTTAGGCTCGTTACACCAGCCACACCGCTGAAGTGACTCAAGAACTAAAAAACAACTTGCACAAACATATTTATCATTTTCGGTTCTAACAACGGTATGATAGCCATCGCAATCACTACAATTACCCATATCCCAAGAGTCATCACCATCCATTGCTGCAACATGGGCAGCACCATCATCTATTTCAGATGCTAAATCTTCTGGCTCGAATCTCTTACCGCAATTGTCGCATTGCCCAAAACCCTCGTTTTCGAAAACTACTTCTGTGGAGCAATCAGGGCATTCAATTTTGATGCATTTTTCAGAGAGACCGCAAACTAAACAGTTTGCATTATATATTTCTTTCAACTCATCTTCGTGCTCTTGTGAGTCAAATCCACAAGAAGGACACGACTTAAATATTAGCCCGCTTAGTTTTTTATTTTTTATATCAGATGATATCTGGTCATAAATAACTTGTAAAAACGAATGTGATTTCCTTAACTCTTTATCAATATTAGCTACACCTGTTTTCCATGGTTCAAATACTTCACGCCACCGTTCAGTAATTAACTTGTGCAAAAAATACCATGCGGTTAATTGTTGTTTAACTATATCTCTTAGTTGTTCTTCATTTTCTTCTTCACTGTGCGCCTCATGAAAAAAGTGAACCATTTTATTTCTGTGCTTTGTTATTTCACGAAAAACCGACAGTTCTTTGGTTAGACCGCTTCGCACTATCTTTGTTAATCTATCTGATGCACCATCAAGCGAAACAGATTGAAAATTACCTGAAACAAATTTATTCCAATCTGGTTCTTGCCTGTGAGAAATGACAAGAGTCCAATGCTCCGCCATAAGTCTTGCTTTAAGGAATAATTCGACAGCAGCATGAAAATGGATAACAGAATACTTTGGTTGCTCAGTTAACTCAGAAATAGCCTTTTCTAGGAAGTCTAATCCATTTTTTACAAGTCGCTCTAACATTACATCCTTATTCATTTCTACCCTTTTGTTTTTTTGGCATAACGGCAATCTTGAGGGACAAGGTAAATTAACGGCTTTGTAATTTGATATTTCAAATATCTAAATGCGACACTTAAAAGCTTGATATTTTCGCCACTTTTACCTTGTTCCTCTCCTAGTATTTGTTATAGTTTATTCTGTAGGTGTTATAACTTTTGGATTTTCTCCGTATTGATTAGCTTCTTCATCACTATCTTTTGTAGTCCAAATAATAATTAATATCCAACCTAAAATAGGTACAATAGCAATTAATTGCCACCATCCACTTCTGTTAATGTCATGCAGTCTTCTTATCATAACACCAATATATGGTAATAAAACAGCTAATGCATAAATTAATCCTATTATTCCAAGCCCACTTCCTATTACTGCATCTAATATGCTACAAATAATTGTAGCTATTATATTAAATAATGTGAAATACCAATATTCTGACCTTGTTGCTCTACCATTAAAAACGGTATATTTTTTCAGTACTTCTAAATACCAATTCATTTGTTCTCCTGTTTTGTTTTTTTCTAAATAATTACATTTTAAGCTCATCTTGAACTATAACTATTTATTAAGGTTATAATTATACACTAACTTTAATAAAAATATAATTAAATTAAGTATAAAATACTAAAAACATAAAATACGCTTAATATATAATTAAAAACGAATATAATAATGTATATATTTATATAAAAGTATAAAAATGGCAAAAAAATTATTAGAGGTTGTTAGAGACAAAATCCGTTTAAGGCATTATAGTTATCAAACTGAAAAAACTTATCTTGGCTGGATAAAGAGATACATTTTATTTCACGATAAAAAGCACCCAGAAAAAATGGGTAAGATTGAGATTGAAGCATTTTTGACTGATTTGGCCGTTAATCGCAAGGTTTCTCCATCAACGCAAAATCAGGCATTTAATGCTTTGTTATTTTTGTATGAAAAAGTTTTGGAAATTTCCATTAAAAATGAAAATATCTCTGCTTTGCGAGCAAAAACTAAAATTCATATTCCTGCTGTTTTGACCAAAGACGAAGTTAAAAATGTGATTTTTAACAGCAAAGGGGTTTATCAATTAATGCTTAAACTTATGTATGGTTGTGGCTTGCGGATGAGTGAATTGTTGCGTTTGCGGATTAAAGATATTGATTTTGGTTTTGATAAAGTTTATATCTGGGATGGTAAAAGTCAAGAAGATAGGGTGTTGCCCTTGCCACAAAAAATTAAGGAAGATTTGCAAATTCATATTGAAAATGTGCGGAAAACGCATAAACAAGATACGATTGACGGCTTTGGCTATGTTAATTTACCTTTTGCACTTAATAAAAAATATCCGAATGCTAATACTGAGTTTAAATGGCAATATTTATTCCCAATGAACGCAATTTCACAAGACCCGAGGGGTAAGAGGAAAATTCGCTATCATGTGTTGTCTGCTACTTTTGGCAGGAATATAAAAACAGCGGCGCGTTTGGCGTATATTGATAAAAAAATATCCGCCCATACTTTTCGCCATTCTTACGCAACACATTTATTACAAAACGGTATTGATATTCGCACAATTTCTGGGCTTTTGGGGCATAAAAATCTACAAACTACGATGATTTATACGCATATTGTTAAAGAATTAAATCAAAATATTGTTAAAAGCCCGTTAGATTTTTAAAAAATTTATGAACTTTACACAGCAACTTACTCATATTAAAAACCAACACCTTTACCGGCAAGTGAAAATTGCCGATGGGTCTTGTGTGGATTTTTGTTCGAATGATTATTTGGGGTTAAAAAATCACCCAAAAGTGATTAAGGCGTTTAAACAAGGGGTGGATAAATTTGGTGTGGGCTCGGGGGCGTCGCATTTAATTAATGGACATACGACGGCGCATCAAGAATTAGAAGAAGCGTTATCGGATTATATAGGGGTAGAAAAAACCCTATTATTCTCAACTGGGTATATGGCAAATATTGGTGTGTTTTCTGCGCTCAAAAGTGAATTGGATTGGGTCTTGCAGGATAAGCTCAATCATGCGTCACTCATTGATGCCAATCATTTGATTGGCTTGCCACTCAAGCGCTATTTGCATACTGATATTGCATCACTTGAGAAGAAAATTGATAGGCAAACTGGGCAAGGCTTGATTGTAACCGATACAGTATTTAGCATGGATGGAGATCAGGCGGATATTATTGCACTCGAAAAAGTTGCAAAAAAATCTGATGCACTACTTATGCAGGATGATGCCCATGGATTTGGTATTTTTGATACAAATATCCCGAAAAATTCTATTTATATGGCAACTTTAGGTAAGGCAGCAGGCGTTATGGGGGCTTTTGTGGGGGGAAATATAGATTTTATTGATTTTTTGGTGCAAAAATCACGCCCTTACATTTATACTACAGCGATTGCACCTGCTTTATGTGTGGCAACGCTTCAAAGTTTAGAACTGATTAAAAGCGGCGAGCAAAGGGCCAAATTATTAGAAAATATTGATTTCTTTCAAAAGTTTTCACACTCACTATCATTACCGATTTTGCCATCAGATAGTGCAATTCAACCTTTAATAATTGGCGACAACAAACAGGCTTTATTGCTTAGTCAGACACTACTTGAAAAAGGCTTTCAAGTAAGTGCCATTCGCACGCCAACGGTTGCCAAAAACGCAGAAAGATTGCGCATTACTTTGAATGCCAATCATACACAAAAACAAATAGAACAGCTGCTTAGCGAAGTAAAATATGCTTTATAGTCGCACCACTGGCACAGGTAAAGACTTAGTGTTACTACATGGTTGGGGATTTAATAGTGATTTGTTTAATGATTTAATTGCGCGTTATCAAAATCAGTATCAAATAACGGTTATTGACTTACCCGGGCATGGGCGAAGCAGTGTGGTGGATGGCGATTTAGATAAATGGTGCGATGAGATTATCAAGCTATTGCCTGACAATCCAATTTTATTAGGCTGGTCTTTAGGTGGCTTGTTGGCGATTAATATTGCCAACAAGGTTAATGTATCTCAACTGATTTTATTAGCCTCAAGCCCTAATTTTGTCACAACTGTTGGTTGGCATTATGGCATTGATGCGAAAAATTTTCATCAATTCTCGGATACATTGTCGTTGAATTTATCCAAAGGATTAAAGCGCTTTGTCAGTTTACAAAGTCAAAACAAAACGCAATTAAAATCCCTTAATCAGTCCATTGATACCTTGCCTGCAACGACTATAGCACTTAACCAAGGGTTAAAAATTTTATTACAGCGTGATTTACGCCAACAATTTGAGCAATTAGATATTCCGATACAGGTTGTCTTGGGTAAACAGGATACCTTGATACCAATTGAGATTGCCAAATGGTATAAACAAAAAAATACCTCGGTAACAATATTAAATACTGGACACCTGCCTTTTCTACATCCAGACTTTGAATTGCGTATAATTTAATAGTCTCTTTAATCATATAAAAACTTTGGAGCAAGAAATGAGTGCAGTTGTTGGGGTTATTATGGGGTCAAAATCTGATTGGCCGACGATGAAAAATGCAGTAGAAATGCTGGAAGAATTTGGCGTAGCGCACGAAGTCAAAGTGGTCTCCGCACATCGCACCCCTGATTTAATGTTTGACTATGCATCAAGTGCATTGGAGCGCGGGTTAAAAGTGATTATTGCGGGGGCAGGAGGTGCAGCGCACCTGCCAGGTATGGTAGCGGCAAAAACCATTGTTCCTGTCTTGGGCGTTCCTATTCAATCGCGTGCGTTAAGTGGTCAAGATTCTTTACTTTCTATTGCACAAATGCCAGGTGGAATTCCTGTTGGCACGCTCGCTATCGGCGAAGCTGGGGCTAAGAATGCAGGCATCCTAGCAGCACAAATAATTGCCAATGGAGATGAAGCGGTAAAAGCAAAAGTGCTTGCCTTCAGAGCTAAGCAAACGCAAGATGTACTTGACAATCCTAACCCAAGCGATTAAATGAAAGTTGGCGTTTTAGGTGCGGGTCAATTAGGCAGAATGCTTGCGATTTCAGGCTATCCTTTGGATCATCAATTTGGTTTTTCAGGTAACAGCAATGAGGAGCCTTCATCCCTATTAGGACATATGTTTATTGGCGATGATAGTGTTAATTCTCTAGTGGATTTTGCTGATGTCATTACCTATGAAAGTGAAAATACCGATGTGGAAATCGTTAAAAAAATTGGCAAAAAAGTGACCGTTTATCCCGGTGAAAAATCATTGTTCATCACCCAACATCGAGGTCGAGAAAAAGCCTTATTCGACCAACTTAATATTCCTTGCGCCCCTTATCAAATAGTCAGCTCTGAGCAAGATTTAAAAAATGCCGTAAATACCATTGGATTACCTGCGATTTTAAAAACAACAACCGAGGGTTATGATGGTAAAGGTCAGTTTTTAATACATGAAAAAAGTCAAATTACCAAGGCCTGGGAAAGTATGAATGGTGCTGAATCAATTTTAGAAGGCTTTGTGAATTTTAAACGCGAGCTTTCTCTGATTGCTGTGCGTGATACCAATAATAATCACAAATATTACCCTTTAGTTGAAAATACGCATCATGACGGTATTTTGCGCCTGACCATTGCCCCCGCTCAGGCGATTGACCCCGAAGTGCAAAAGACGGCTGAACACTATATGCAAACTTTGCTCGATGAAATGAACCATGTTGGCGTACTAACCATTGAGTTGTTTGAAACGAACAATGGATTGGTTGCCAATGAAATGGCACCTCGTGTACATAATTCTGGGCATTGGAGTATTGAAGGGGCAAATACCTCGCAATTTGAAAACCACATTCGTGCAATTACTGGTCAGCCACTTGGCGATACCACGCCGACACACCCACTTTCTGCAATGGTAAATATCATTGGTAAAATTGGTAATATTGACACAGTTCTAAATAT
Organism: endosymbiont of Bathymodiolus septemdierum str. Myojin knoll; assembly: GCF_001547755.1. Classification (NCBI taxonomy): domain Bacteria; kingdom Pseudomonadati; phylum Pseudomonadota; class Gammaproteobacteria; species Bathymodiolus septemdierum thioautotrophic gill symbiont. The sequence continues at coordinate 1,188,802 of NZ_AP013042.1, forward strand.
GCCCAATGCACATTTGCACTTATATGACAAAGTAGAGCGTGCAAATAGAAAGTTAGGGCACATTAATATTACTGCCAATTCTGAGCAAGGATTAAACAGTAGTATCCAACAACTACAGGCGTTTTTACCTAATGAGGCCACTGTATTAACCCATCACAACTTATGAAACACATAAAACAGCACCTTTTCCACCCAAAAACTCGTCAAATAACCAGCTATTCTCCTCATCTTTGGATGAAAAATGCACTATTTTCTGTATTCCCTAAGTCGCACTGGGTTAATGCAGTGGTCTCCTAATGTCTGAAGTGAAATACAAATGGCATCAAGCAATGCTTTACAAAGTGACTGGCGACCCGATTGCCATCAAGCCTCTTGAGGGTGCGGAGGAATTCAGCAAAGCTGAATTAGAAACTTTTATAGGGGGTTACTTAGGTTTCATTAAACAAGGAAACGGCATGTTAGTCATCAACGATGATGGCGAAGCCTTAGGTTTGCCTCAAAATGAAATGGCAGGCAAGAATGGTTACGCCCTATTTGGCAATGTCATTTTTGTGCCTATTGACAATTCTGAAAACACACTAAATATAACAACCCACTAATTTTTTTGACCAAAACGCTTGTCTAAATAGGCAATGATGTCAGAGGTTTCATGCATCCACTCGACTTTGCCATTTTCAGTAATTTTTAAACACGGGACTTGGTGTCCGCCAGTTTCTTTAATGAGTTCCGCTCTGGCGGCACCTTTTCTGTCTTGTGCATCTTGCTTGGTAATTTTGAGATTTAAGCGTCTAATAGCTCTTCTGGTTTTAATACAAAATGGACAGCCGAAGAATTGATATAATTCAATATTTTCTGTTTGTGCATCAACTGATTTTTGCTCTTCTTCGCTGCGTTTTACTTTTCCAACTGGAATTAACCAACTAATCAATGCAATAATTGCACCCAAACCATTTCTAAACGCTTTTAATAAAATTTTCATTTTTTCTCCTTTGCTTGATAAGCCGTTAATGTATTTTCCAATAATGTGGCAATAGTCATTGGACCAACGCCACCTGGCACGGGAGTAATCCATCCTGCGACTTTTTCAGCGCTGTTGAAATCAACATCACCAACCAATTTAAAATTCCCATTTTCTTCTATGCGATTAATACCCACATCAATCACAATCGCACCTTTTTTAATCCATTTACCTTTGATAAACTTAGGAATGCCAACGGCGACAACGATTACATCAGCATTTTTAAGTTTGTCTGACAAATTAGTTGTTTTGCTGTTACAAATCGTCACAGTGGCGCGGGCGTTTAAAAGCTCCATTGCCATTGGCCGCCCGACAATATTGGACGCCCCGACTACCACGCAGTCTTTACCCATCAAATCAATACCTATTGTCGCCAACATTGTCATTACACCTTTTGGCGTACAAGGGCGCAGGTGTGGCTTATTTTGCATGAGTTTGCCGATATTTTCACTGTGAAAACCATCAACATCTTTGGCTGGATTAATGGCTTCAATGATTTGATTAGCATCCAGATGTGCTGGCAATGGCAGTTGCACTAAAATACCATCAATATTACTATCCTCATTTAATTGTTCAACCTCTGCCAATAACTCTACTTGCGTAATATCGGCAGGTTTATTAATTTTTTCAGCATAAAAACCGACTTCCCTGCAGGCATTGTCTTTATTACGCACATACACCTTCGATGCAGGATCATCACCTACCAAAATCACTGCTAAGCCCGGCTTGCGTAAGCCGGGCTTAAGATTGAGTTGTGCCACTTGTTGTTTGATATTTTTTCTCAAATCTTGGGCAATTTGCTTGCCGTTTATAATAGTCATTTCAGCGCCTCTCTTACTTTTTCTAAATCTTCTGCTGTATCCACACCAAACCCTGTTGGAGCACAGGCTTTACTCACATGAATACCAAAGCCCTCATTCAGTACCGTGAGTTGTTCTAATTTTTCTACTTGTTCATAACGCGAACTGTCCATGGTTAAATATTGTTTGATAAATCCACAGCGATACGCATAAATACCAATATGTTTGAAGCACAATGATGCATCAAAATCAACCTCATCACGAAATGCGGGAATTGGTGAGCGCGAAAAATACAAAGCTTTGCCGAATTTATCAAACACCACTTTCACACAATCTGGGTCTAAATATTGCGCCTTATCAATAACATTCTCACACAAAGTTGCCATTTGCATTTGTGAATCGGCTAAATTTTGTGCCACTTGTTTAATCACTTGCGCATCCAACATCGGCTCATCACCTTGCACATTAACAATAATTTGCTCATCATTAATATTTAAGGTCTCTAACACTTCAGCAATGCGCCCTGTGCCTGAAGTATGGACTTTGCTAGTCATACAAGTGGTAGCACCAAAATTTCTTGAAATTTCTTCGATTATGGTGTTATCTGTCGCTATTATGACACTATCTGCACCACTTTTAATGGCATTTTCGTAAGTGTGTTGAATCAGGGGTTTGCCGTGGATGTCTTGCACCAATTTTGCACTCAAACGACTTGAAGCATAGCGCGCAGGAATAATGACTGAAAAACCCATTAGGTTATTTTACGCGCCTCTTCAATTAACAAGACTGGAATGCCATCAACAATCGGATATGCCAAACCGCTTTCTTCACAAATCAATTCGTCATCGACTTGTTTCAATGGTGCTTTGCTTTGCGGGCAGACCAATAATTTTAATAAGGCTTCATCTATCATATTTTCTCATCAAGTTGTTTCAAAAAATCTCCGCTTAACTCGGCTTCAACCTGTAAATACCACATTTGCTGCGTTGCGAATTGTTTACATTTTACACAATCCTTGGCAGTCATAATAATAGGATGTGTGTCTTTAAAATCTAAATCTGATTTAATAAAAAGATGGTGATCGGCAAAAGGATGTTCAATCAAATCCACGCCTAAATCATACATCACAGTAAAAAACTTACTTGGCTTGCCAATCCCCGCCACGCCATGACAAGTTTGTTTTTTAAAATAGTCTAAAGGCTGGACTTCCTGGGTTTTTAAATTGATAAAAGCAAGTGGCTTTAAAACACTTTGCAAAACAAAATCCACTTTGTCCAACCTTGCAATCGATTCTCTTAAGGGTCCAGCAGGCAATAAAAAACCATTACCAAATCCATTTTCCACACAAATTTCTATCGCTCTACCCATTGCATAATGTTGTAGTCCATCATCACTAATGACAATATCCACGCTGTGATTGTCAATCAAATCTTGCACCGCCTGCGTGCGCTTTTTATTCACCATCACTACCGCGCCCGTTTGCGTCGCAATCAGCAAAGGTTCATCGCCTGATAGTTCAACTGCTGTGGTTTCTTTTACCAATAAACTCCCTTGTTGATGTATGCCGCCATAGCCACGCGAAACCACGCCAACTTTTTTACCTTGGGCTTTAAAATACTCAACCAATGTCATCACAATTGGTGTTTTGCCAGTACCACCTACAGTAATATTACCCACCACAATCACTGGCACATCAAACTGATGTGTCTTCAGTATGCCAAAATAATATAAGACTTTTCTAATAAGCGATAGCAGGTAAAAAATTGCCGAAATCGGCAATAATAAATAATTAATTAACCCGCGTTTATTTAAATCCACTTCTTTCTTATTTTTTCTACTTTTAAAGGTGCTAATTATGACAAAATATTAACCCTATGAGTATCGAATTTAAAATTTCTAACCAATATTTACGCGCCAATCATAAAAAAGGCTTTGTGTCCTTTATCTCTGGCGTCTCTATTGTCGGCTTAATACTTGGAGTAATGACACTCATTACAGTGTTATCAGTAATGAATGGCTTTCATAAAGAGCTGCGTGATAGAATATTAGATGCCATTTCACATTCTTACATTACCGAATATAGTGGTACAGTAGAAAATTGGCAAGCATTGCAGATAAAAATTAACCAACATCCAAATGTCATCAGTACTTCACCTTATATAGAAAAATACGGCTTACTCAATACTACATCCAACTCACAAGGCATTAGCGTCAGAGGAATTAAAACTGAGTTAGAAAAAAAGACCTCTGTTTTATTAGATAAAATGAAATCTGGTAGTGCCACTTTGGATAAATCTAGCATTTTGATTGGCGCAGGTTTAGCCAGTCAATTAGGTGTAATGGTTGGCGATAAAGTAACCTTAATTACACCGCAAGTATCCTCGAATATTCTTGGTATGCAGCCAAAATTTAAACGCTTCACTATTAGCGGTATTTTTGAGGCGGGCATTGCAGAATATGACAACAATTTAACCTTTATCCAACTACGACAAACGCAATTGTTATACGCAATGAAGGGCAAAGTATCGGGTATTCGATTAAAAGTAGATGATTTATTTAATGCCAAAAAAATCACTGCTGAAGTGGTTAACGACATAGGGCATGGGCAATATTACGGCGTTGATTGGACACAACAAAAAGCCAACTTTCTGCAGGCACTTAACCTTGAAAAACAAATGATTAGTATTATCCTATCTCTAATGATTGCTGTCGCTGCCTTTAATGTGGTGTCAATGATGGTAATGGTAGTGACCGATAAAAAAGCCGATATTGCCATTCTCAGAACCATCGGTATGACGCCGAAACGCATTGTGAAAATCTTTTTTTATCAAGGTATTACGATTGGTGTTATTGGTATTATTATTGGCACAATATTAGGCATTGCATTAGCACTTAATATTGAAGTTGTAATTGCAGGCATTGAGTCAATACTGGGCTTTCAATTTTTTCCTGCCGATGTCTTTTACATCAGTCGCTTCCCTTCCGAAGTGCACTTGGTTGATATAATTAAAATTACCTTTGGTGCTTTTATTTTAGTGGTTCTTGCTTCTATTTACCCCGCTAAACGCGCTGGAAAACTGCAAATATCAGAGGTGTTAAACCATGAGTAAAATAATTGAATGTAGAGAAGTTGGCTACCAGTATAGCAATGGAAAAATTAAAACAACGGTATTGGATTCACTTAATTTAACACTTGAACAAGGGGAATCCCTCGCTATTATTGGGCAATCGGGTTGTGGAAAATCTACACTACTTAATCTATTAGGTGGCATCAGTCAGCCGACTACGGGCAAAGTCCTTATTAATAACAGTTGTTTATCGCAAATCAACGAAGAGAAAATCACACAACTTCGTGCCCAACATTTGGGTTTTGTCTATCAATTCCATCACTTGCTAAAAGATTTTAGTGCTTTAGATAATGTAGCAATGCCGCTATTAATTCGTGGCGACGATAAATCTACAGCCATCAAAAAAGCCAGCAAACTACTCACAGATATTGGCTTACAAAATAGACTAAATCACCGCCCTGCCGAATTATCAGGTGGACAACGACAACGGGTTGCAATTGCCCGAGCATTAATTAACAACCCGAGTTGCTTATTGGCAGATGAGCCAACGGGCAATTTAGATGCAAAAAATGCAGAGGAAGTGCTAGCGTTAATGATGGCACTTAATCAACAACAAAAATCAGCATTAATTCTTGTCACTCACGACATCAATATTGCCAAAAAAATGGATAGAGTTTTAACCTTAGAAAATGGAAAATTAGTATGAATATACACCAAATACAAATATCTTATTCTGATCAAGAAGACCGACTACTAATGAGTATCAATAGCACAGAAAATGAAGAGATGCGCTTATTTCTTACCCGACGCATTGTAACCTCATTTTTGGATATTCTCAATCAGACCATCAGCCATTCTTTATTGAATAAACCAGAATTAAATAATATGGAAAAATCTGCCTGCGAACCAGACAAAGAATTAACCCCTCAACAAATGCAACAACAGATGGCGCATCAAGCAAAACATCAGCACATTGTTGATGAAAGTGATTACGCCACACCTTTTAACACTGGCAATAAATTCCCGATGGGAGAAGTCCCTATTTTAGTTGTAAAAATTACCATTAATATCCATCAGGATAACAATGTCTCTTTTGTTTTTGTTAACACCGATGGAGAGGATATTAACTTTAACCTTAATCCACAATTACTACACAATATATTAGATTTACTGGCTAAAGTACTACCAAGCACTGAATGGAATATTGGATTATTAGATAAAAATAACCTGCTTATTGCAGAATCTGAAAAAAACCTAATTTTGCACTAATTGCGATTAGGTTTTTTTTACTTGGCAATTTTTAAAGCGATTATAAACCCAAAACCATTGTTCTGGATTTTGCAATATTACCGCTTCCATTTTGCGTGTTAATGCATAAGTGAGCTGCTCTATTTTTTGACCATTGGTTAATTTAGGCGCAAATAATCCCTCTACTAACTCAATATTAATAATATATTCATTGGCATTTTTACCTGGTAATGAATAAACAAAATACAAAGGTCTGTTACTCAATATAGATAATGAAGGCGCAGTCTTGGGAATGGTGGTTTGAAACCCTAAAAAAGATGTTGGCAAACCTGTATTTTTTAAATCACCATGAACAAAGATACTTTGCCCTTGGCTTAAGGCTTTGACTAATTGAAAAAAAATACTTTTAGACTTTTTAATATAAGGAATATCTAAATACTGCAAAATACGCAGCCCAAGTTGGTGCAGAGCCGGGCTTTTTTTTCCTGCGCCTATGATTGTGCAAACCTTGATGCCACTTTGTTTTAATGCGTATGCTGCGCTGTCAGCCTTACCCATGTGTATTGAGGCAAAAACCGCACCATTATCCGTTAACTGTTCTATTGGCATAGGCGCATTAATCGTATAATTAATATTCTTAATATCAAGAATATTAATCACATTACTAACAACATTAACAATACAAAGGCGTGCCAATGCGCATATTTCTTGTTCAGATAGCTGATTAAAAATAACCCTCATATCTTTACAGATGCGTCCTAATTTAGCGCGCAATAAAAGCCAAATCAAACCTTTAATAAATACCGCACGGATAAACTTAGGTGCTTTCAATAAACCCCATAGCAATGCCAATAAAATTCGTTGCGCCATATTAAAAATCCAAATATTGTTTTAATAATTGTTGATTATCTACTTTTAAATTATGTGTTAGCGGAAAAGCGGCATAAAAAATATATTCACTGGGTACCATATATTTAGGCAATCTAGATTGAAGGTAGTTACTAATTGTGTCTGCATCACCCTTATTTGTTTGTATAAAGGCAAGCCAAGCGAATAATTCTCCCATCACGCTCTAATGGCAAGGTTCTAACATTAGAAACACCTTTTAATTGTCCAATAATATGATTGATTTCACCTAAGTCAATGCGATGCCCATTGTATTTAATCATATTATCCTGGCGCCCGACAAAAAATAACATATCGTCTTGCTGATACGCCATATCTCCAGTGGCATAATAACGCATGCCTTCTTCATTAACCGTAAAACTATCGTTATTGGCATTCAAATAACCAATAGAGACGCTGCCCCCGCTAATTAATAATTCACCTATTACATTATCTTTAACAATGCTTTCGTTTTGATCATCAATATGACATATGGCATTGGTTCTACCAATAGGAAGTTGCTCGTAAGTCTTTAATATTACTTGATCAATTTGGATGCTGCTGACCATAACAGTCACCTCTGTTGGACCATAAGTATTAAACAATTGCAAGTTGGGAAAATTAGAAAGTAGCGCATTTGCCATTTTTTTTGGCAATACTTCGCCACAAAAAATCATTAAGTCTAAATCGGGGAAATTCTGATGATTAAATGTTTTATCAAAAGCAAAGGCAAAGGCAAAAGAAGGGGTTGAGGTCCAAACACTGCAGCAATACGCCGACAATCTACTTTTAAATAACACCTTATCAAGGATGGTTTTATTGTCCATTAAAACCAAACTGGCGCCTAAACTTAGCGCATTAACCAGCTCAAATATGGATAAATCAAAACTTAACAACGCCTGATTCATAAATACTTGATTGGCGGATAAAGAAAAATTTATCTGCGACCATGCAATAAAACTGTTTAAATTTGAGACATTAATTTGCACCCTTTTTGGCTCCCCTGTGCTACCAGAGGTAAAAATAATATAAGCCAAGGGATCACATCTTGATTGTTTTGAAGTAATGCTTCTTTCTTACCAAATGGCGTTATTAAATGAGATGCCACATCAACCAACAGCCCCCGACCTAATTGCTGTTTTATTTTATCAATACGTTTTTTAGGATAACTAATGTCAATTGGAACAAAGGGGGTTTTAAGTATTAAACAGGCAAGTATCAAAACAATAAAATCAGCCTCTTTATGCCCATACAAAATAACTGGCATCATTAGCCCATTTGTTTCTTGGCGCAGTCTATTAACCTGATCATCAACTTTTTGCTTTAATTGAGACCAGCTAATATCAATATCTGAAGCGGCAACTGCCAATTTATCTGCTTCTTTTTCTATTGCAAAAAAATCTCTTTTATTAAAACAAAAAAAACATTTACATTTTACCTAATAAGTATTGATGCAATTTATTGATACTATCAAAATTTTGCTCACTTACCTCATCTAAAGCAACACTAATACCTAATTCTTTCTCTATCTCAAGTATCAGTTCAACAATGATTACAGAATCAATAAGTCCAGATGAGATTAATGCCTCATCCTCATTGACTTTTTTAACAACTAACTTTTGAACAATGTTTTTAATGGCTGCTTTCATTAGCCTATACGCGTGCTTACTCTAGTTAAAGTATTATTAGCATCAACATAGCACAGAGTTGGGGTATGATTTTTAACTTCAGTTTCATTGTAAACGGCATACGAAGCAATAATCAATAAATCGCCAATATCTGCCTTATGCGCCGCCGCACCATTGACTGAAATCACACCAGAATTATCCTTGCCACGAATGGCATAAGTGGTAAAACGATTGCCGTTCTTGATGTTGTAAATTTGGATTTGTTCAAAATCACCAATACCCGCTGCGTCTAACAAAATACCATCAATCTCACACGAGCCTTCGTAGTCTACTTCGCTGGCAGTAGTGGTAACACGATGAAGTTTGGATTTTAAGAATGTTCTTTGCATTGTTAAGGGGGTTTTAAGACAAGAACTGAATCATAATGCCTGCAGCAATGGCAGAACCTATCACACCTGCTACATTTGGACCCATTGCATGCATTAACAAAAAATTATGTGGGTTAGCTTCTAGCCCTACTTTATTAGAAACACGGGCTGCCATCGGCACCGCAGAAACGCCAGCCGACCCAATTAAAGGATTGATTTTATTGTCTTTACTAAACACATTCATCAGTTTTGCCATCAGCACCCCACAAGCAGTACCAATAGCAAAGGCAATCATACCAAGTATCAAGATTCCCAGCGTCTCTGGCTGCAGAAATTTATCCGCCATCAATTTAGATCCAACCGCCAAACCTAAGAAAATGGTCACAATGTTAATCAATGCGTTTTGCGTGGTGTCACTTAGACGGTCAACCACACCCGACTCTTTCATTAAGTTACCAAAAGCAAACATACCTAATAACGGCGCTGCATCTGGTAATAATAACGCCACTAACATCAACAACATAATTGGGAAAATAATTTTTTCTTTTTGTGACACTTCTCGTAGTTGCACCATCTTAATTTGACGCTCTTTTTCAGTGGTCAACAATCGCATAATTGGTGGTTGAATTAACGGCACCAATGCCATATAAGAATAGGATGCTACTGCGATTGCACCAAGTAAATCTGGGGCTAATTTTGAGGCAACATAAATACTGGTCGGTCCATCGGCACCACCAATAATACCGATTGCTGCAGCATCCGTTAAACTAAAATCAAAAAGACCTACAGCGGTTAAACCAATCGCACCTAATAAAGTAACAAAAATACCGAACTGCGCAGCAGCCCCCAAAAGTAACATTTTAGGATTGGCGAGCAGAGGCCCAAAGTCCGTCAATGCACCCACACCCATAAAAATAATAAGTGGAAATGCACCAGATTTAATCCCCACTTCATAAAAAAGGTGCAAAATACCGCTACCTTCTGCAATACCTGCACCTGGAATATTCGACAAAATCGCACCAAACCCAATCGGCAGTAATAACAAAGGTTCAAAACCTTTAACAATCGCCAAATAAACAAGCAACATGCCGATAACCAGCATTAACGCTTGCCCCCATACTATTTGTTGTAAACCTGTGTTTGACCAAAGTAGATTTAAATGATCCATGATAGAATTCCCTTCTTTACGCCAGCGTTAATAAAGTTTGACCAACGGTCACTGTATCACCCTCTTTAATGCTAATATCAACAACAACGCCGTCTCGGGCTGCTCGGATTTCAGTCTCCATTTTCATGGCCTCTAAAACAACCAACACATCGCCTTCATTGATTTTTTGATGCGGCGCCACCATTACTTTCCAAATATTACCAGCGAGTGGTGCGCCAATTTCTTCAGCACCCTCTGTAGGAATCTCTTCAACAATCTCTTTATCTACTGGTGCAGTCGCTACAGAAGTATCTTTATCGGAAGCTGCTTTCATAGAAGTAATATTACCACCTGCACACACTTCAACTGTATAAGAATTACCTTTCACTGAAACCGTATAAGTGCCCTCTTCTGTTGAATTATTAGCAGTCTCTCTGACCTGCGGCATAGGTTCAAAGAAATCAGGGTTATTACGATTCTCTATAAAACTGATACCCACTTGCGGAAATAAGGCATAAGTCAATAAATCATCAATTTTATTATCGGCAACCTGCAACTCTTTTTCTACAACAAGTTTGTCAAATTCTTGCTCAAGGATGTGCATTTCTGGTGCAATGTTATCCGCTGGACGACAAGTAATTGCCTCACCGCCTTCCAATACTTTATCCTGTAAACCCTTATCAACAGGGGCTGGTGTTGCCCCGTATTCACCTTTCAAAATACCAGCTGATTCTTTAGTAATGGTCTTGTATCGCTCACCTGTCAACACATTTAATACTGACTGCGTGCCGACAATTTGCGAAGTGGGTGTGACTAATGGAATGTAACCCAAATCTTTACGCACTCGTGGAATTTCAGCCATCACAGCATCCATCTTATCGAGCGCATTCTGCTCTTTCAATTGGGCTTCCATATTGGTCAACATACCACCTGGCACCTGTGACAATAGAATTCTTGAATCCACGCCCTTTAGCGAGCCTTCAAACTGCGTGTATTTTTGACGAATTGGTCGAAAATAAGCATCAATTTCTTCCAATTTCTCCATATCCAACCCTGTTTTTCTTGGTCCATTTTCTAAAATAGATACCACCGCATTAGTCGCCGAATGTCCATAAGTCATACTCATAGAGCCAATTGCTGTATCTACACGGTCAATACCAGCTTCAACCGCTTTAACAATCGTTGCTGTTGACAAACCTGTGGTCGCATGTGCGTGTAATTGGATTGGAATATCGACAGTCGCCTTCAATTCTTTCACTAAATCATAAGCATCGTAAGGATGCAACAAACCTGCCATATCTTTAATGCATAAAGAGTTCGCACCCATATCTTCTATGGTTTTTGCCATATCAATCCAAGTTTGTATTGTATGCACAGGGCTGACAGTGTAAGAAATTGTGCCTTGCGCATGCTGACCCATTTTAACGGTCTGGTCAACGGCTGTTTTTAAATTACGCATATCGTTCATTGCGTCAAAAATACGGAAAACGCCAACACCATTTTCAACACAGCGCTCAACAAATTGTCGCACCACATCATCACTATAATGACGATAACCCAATAAATTTTGTCCTCTCAATAACATTTGCTGAGGCGTGTTTGGCATCACTGCTTTGATTTCACGAATTCTGTCCCAAGGGTCTTCGCCAAGATAACGGATGCATGAATCAAAAGTTGCACCGCCCCAAGATTCCATTGACCAGTAACCAATCTTATCAAGTTTGTCTGCAATCGGCAACATATCATCGATACGCATTCTAGTCGCAAATAAAGATTGATGTGCATCACGAAAAACCAACTCAGTAATTTCTACTTTCCTGGTATTTTCAGAGACCTCTTTCTTTGTCATGTTTTTAAAAAAATTCAACATAATTACGCCCCTCTGTGCATTTTAATTGCTTTTTCAATCGCAAACTTAGTCTCTTCATCCATTTCATCTGCCATTATCTTTTTGACAGAATTTTCTGACTTATCAGCAGATGCTCGTCCATTTGTTTTTTCTATAATGGTTGACATTAACTTGATGGCAAATACCAAAATAGCCAAAAACAAAAATACAAAACCCATCCCAAAGAGGGTTAAATTAAGTGCTTCTGTTATTAAGTTTGTCTGCTCCATATTTTTCACTTTTTATAATTTGGTACCGATGGACGGGGTCGAACCGTCACTCCTTGCGGAACTGGATTTTGAATCCAGCGTGTCTACCAATTCCACCACATCGGCTTGATTTTTTATTTATGTCTAAAAGTAATTCTACCCTTACTTAGGTCATAAGGGGTCATTTCTACTGTGACTTTATCCCCAGGCAATATACGAATATAGTGTTTACGAATCTTGCCAGAGATATGTGCTAACACACTATGTCCATTCTCTAACTCAACGGTAAAGGTGGTGTTTGGTAATTTCTCTTTAACAACCCCTTCTAACTCAATGTAATCACTTTTTGACATATTTACTTTAACGACTTTATAAATAAAAAAGGTCATTTTACCCCATTTTATCCCATATACAAAAAGGTTTAACATTCGATAAATACGATATAATTATTGTATTTATAGACTATAAATAGAGACAAATGAAAACAAGTTTTGAGTTTTTCCCACCAAGAACAGAAAAAGGTCAGAAAACTTTGGCACAAGTCCGACAAGAATTAAGTGCCATTCAACCTGAGTATTTCTCGGTAACTTTTGGTGCAGGTGGGACGACGCAGGAAGCAACTTTGGAAACGGTATTAGACATTCAAAAAAATGATAGTATTCCCGCTGCCCCGCATTTATCTTGCATTGGGTCAAAAAAAGATGAAGTTATTGCCTTGCTTGACCAATATAAAAAAGCAAACATCAATCGCATCGTTACCCTAAGGGGTGATGTGCCGTCGGGAATGCGTGATATTGGCGATTTTCATTATGCCAACGAATTGGTGGAGTTTATTAAAACTCAGTACAATGACCATTTTCATATTGAGGTAGCAGCGTATCCTGAGATGCATCCACAGGCAAAAAATATTCAGGCAGATTTACAGCATTTTGCCAATAAGGTCAGTGCGGGTGCAGATGCGGCGATTACGCAATACTTTTATAACGCAGATGCCTATTTTAGATTTGTAGATGAAGCGGAAAAATTAGGGGTTGATATTCCGATTACACCAGGAATTATGCCAATTACCAATCACACGCAATTAGTCAGATTTTCTAACATGTGTGGTGCGGAAATTCCAAAGTGGATTTTAGAGCGCTTAAGATGCTACGAAAATGACTTGGAGGCACTCAGTGCATTTGGCACGGAAGTAGTGACAGATTTATGCCAAACGCTTAAAAATCAAGGGGTGGACAGTTTTCACTTTTACTCAATGAATCGCACCCAGCCTTCTTTAGATATCGCCAAAACACTGTAAATTAAGCGTCTCACTAATGTTGGGATTTAACCCAACCTTGTAATTTGTGTAATGCAATTTTATCCTGAGAATGACATTGCTCTTCAAGTACTATTAAGCGCTCAGTCAATTCAGCAAACACCATTTGGTGGTGTTGATTTTTGATTTCTTCTTGTGCAAATTTGGCTCTTAGCGTGCCAATGATGCCAAGATAAGTTTTTTCATTTTCACTGCGTGCGACTACATCTGCTTCTATTTTATTCATTGCCTCATCTTTAATGCGTTGCATCTTCTGAATATGCTGATCTTCTTCAGAGTCTAAATTAGAGTTTGGATAGGCCAATCGTAAACTATCAGTGGTCACATAGCCCTCATGTGTTTGTAATTTGCCATTATTGATTTGATTTTGAATATCAAAACGACTGATGCCCAACATTCTGGCTGCCTTTGAAACACTTAATTTGATCATTTTCCCCCCCAGGAAACGAGTTATACCGATAGATTAATCTTATTTAAGGATTTCGTCAAGTATATTAACATATTATAAAATACTTTGAATGGCTGCAAGCAAACCTTCATCACGAGTTTCACTGGCAACTGAAATTTTATTAAAACCTACAGACTGTGCAAAAAATTTAATGCGCTCACTCAGTACAACAAGCGGATATTGTTTGATTAAAGTGAGTGCATCCAGATCAATTTGCGCCACCATTGAGGTAAACGCAGAGAGATTCTCAACACTGGTGGCAGTAACAACGCCCTTATCACTTTGCAGAAAGGTAGATAAGGCATTATGGTGTTGCGGTGCGATATCACAAGGAGCACGCCGATAAACTTCAATATATTCAACACTATTATTTTTTTCTAAACCCTGTTTAAGCGTTTCTCTACCACCTTCACCTCTAAAAATCAAAATTGATTGCTCACTTAGATTTTTTATCATTGGCATTGCCAATAAGGCCTCACTGGATGCTTTTTGTTTTGGAAAGCCATCAACTTTAATATTGTAATTTTCTATTTTTTTTGCAGTTGCTGCGCCTATGGCAAAAATTTTAGCTTGATTTTTAAAATTTTTTAAAATATCTATCCCATAATCAACCGCATTGGCACTAATGAAAATTAACGCATCGTATTCGGTTTTTAAAGGTTGGTTGGCAAGTGCTTTAATTTCTAAACTTGGAAAAAGTATGGGCTGATAACCCTGTTCACTTAATAAATTTTGCAAGGGCTGAACTTGCGATAAAGCGCGCGTTAATAAAATATTCAAACTTTTAGTATCCCAATAATTCGGCAATAATACGCATTCTGTCCAATGCATCTCGTTCTGCATATTTGCAGATTAAAATGGTTTTAGTATTAACACTTGCAATACTCTCAAGATAGTTGCGCATTTTCTTATCATCCCATGGCTGCGATGAATAAAGCACGGGGTATTGATTAAAACTTAAGACGGTGTTAGCAACGCTTACTTCTTTTAGATTAAGTTTAAGTGCTTTGCTTGACTGAAAACACACTTTATAGTCGGCTAATATTGTCATAATTGCCTTGCTTGGCGCGTCACTCACCTCACAAAATAAAATAAAATCGTTTGCATATTCTTGCACAGTGCTCAGTAATTTTTGCAGGCTTATTGCGTCACTCAGTTGCGATTCTTCAATCGTTAACACCAGATAAAACCCCTCCTCATCTTCTTGTATGTCTGCAAAAATTTGATCAAGGTCTTCGTCGGTATCAATGGACAAAGAAAGGGTTTTAAAAATGGCGGCATAATAATCAAAACGCCAATCTTCTGGCAAATCATCTGGATAAAAATCGTCTTGCAAGCCCAAACCGCTACGACCAATTAAAAATTCTGTTTTATTCATTTTCTTCTATAACCCTTTATAATATGAAAAAAAAATACTCTATTTATTATGCCCGATATTCTACTACCAATCATCGCCTTATTAACAGGTTTTCTACTTTTAATTTGGAGTGCCGATGTATTCACAGAAAATGGCGCAAAAATTGCAATGATATTCAAAGTATCGCCTTTGGTGATTGGCTTGCTCATTTTTGGCTTTGGTACCTCTGCACCTGAGATGTTAGTGTCTGGGTTGGCAGCGATGGAAGGTAACACAGGCATAAGTATTGGCAGTGCAATTGGCTCTAATATTTTTAACATTGCTTTGGTGTTGGGCATTAGTGCATTAATTACACCAATTGCTGTTAGTAATAATGTTTTGAAAAAAGAATGGATGTTTTTGATGTTTATTACCCTGGTAGTGGGTTTCTTACTATGGGATAAGCGCCTTGATGTGATTGATGGCTTTATTTTAGTATCTTTATTAGCCATATTTTTAATCTACACATTTAAAACTGCAAAACAGGACAATAATAACGAATTTGATGAGGCAATGGAAGAGATTAAGGAAAACCAATCTGGCAAGACTTGGTTACTGCTAATTATTGGCTTAATCGTATTGATTACCAGCGCCAAATTAATCGTTTGGGGTGGTGTAGAAGTTGCCCAAAGTTTTGGTGTGTCAGATTTAGTCATTGGACTTAGTGTCATCGCATTAGGTACCAGCCTGCCAGAGTTAGCGGTGTCTATTGCCAGTGTCTTGAAAAAACAATATGAGATGGTGGTGGGTAATGTGATTGGCTCTAATATTTTTAATACCATTGCAGTCTTGGCAATCCCCGGACTCATTCATCCGTCAGCTGTGGCAGATGAGGTTATCACCAGGGACTACCCTGTTATGCTTTTACTGACCATTTTGTTGTTTGTTCTTGCTTACAAATTCGGTAAACAGCCTATTATTAATCGCTTTGGTGGTATTGTTTTGGTTTGTATATTTGTCGCTTATATGTGGCAATTATTCTAATAAATATGACGATAGAATTAACACTCAATAACGAAACTGAAACTCAGAAATTCGCTCAAAGGTTAGCACAAAATGCCAAAATGCCTTTAGTAATTTATCTGCAAGGGGACTTAGGCGTGGGGAAAACCACCTTTGCCAGAAGTTTTATTCAGTTTTTTGGATTTAATAAAGTCAAAAGTCCAACTTATTCTTTGGTGGAAAGTTACCAAAATCAAGACATTAATATTCACCACTTTGATTGTTATCGTCTCAGTGACCCCGAAGAATTGGAATACATTGGCATTCGTGAATATCTCAAGGGTAGTCATATTCAACTGATTGAATGGCCGGATTTAGGCAAAGGGATGGTCGCACCTGCGGATTTAACCATTGCGCTCAGTGGCAATAACGATACGAGAAAATTAACAGCAACTGATCACAGTAATATCGGCCAAGAATTGTTACAGCGTATTGCCTGAAATATTAAGACTTTTTAGGGGCTATGTCTTTTTCTGGTGGCTGATAATTTGGGTCATTAGGATTCATAAAGAGGAAGCCGTAGCCGCCTTCAGTATCAATTTCGTCAAAATCAACGACCATACCTTCTATTAACTCTTTTTGAGAATAAGCAAGGACATATTCAATGCCGTTTGATTCTAAGTGAATATCACCTTCTGAAAGCTCGTCAAAGCCCATAAGATACTGCCAACCTTCGTCTCTTACATCAACGGCAAAACGCATTTGTAATCCTTGTGCATCAGGATTTTGAGTAGAGAGTCTTATTTCTTCGGCGGCACTCTTGGTAATTGTAATCATAATTTCACCTTGATAAAGTTAACAAATTGCTTGACCCAATGATTACCGCCGACGCTACGCAAATGTGCATAGGTGGCTAATAAATTGTAGGTCAAAATTCCATCTTGCTTATTATCCACACCTACGCCGCGTAAAACCTTGTATGCATAATGGGTTTTAGGGTCAATATTTTCTAATTTAGAATAATGGAATTCATGGGCATATATTTTTTCAGCAACACCCGACCAAGGATGCGCCTTAGTCGGCGTTAATTGCACATAACCCCTGCCAATCGGCTTAGGCGTCATTACAGTGTCGCCCTTAATCACCCCAACCATTTTATGTGTTTTACCTTGGTGACTTATCTCTCGACTAAGGTACATTAAACCGCCACATTCTGCATAAGTTGGCAAACCTTGTTCTATCTTTGACTTAATGTCAGTAAGTAATAAATGATTATTACTTAACGCCTCTAATTGCATTTCTGGAAAACCACCACCGATGAACAGCCCATCACATCTTGGTAATTTTGATGCCTTCAAAGTATCAAAATATTCAATTTTCACGCCCAAAGATTTAAACGCATTCATATCATCTTGGTAATAAAAACCAAAGGCTTCGTCTTTTGCTACAGCAACGGTCAGAGATAAAGGAGACGCAGTCAAAGGGGGTGTTACCTTTTTTTCTTTTTTTAAAAAAAGGGGGGTGCCCCCCTTAGGTGTAAGACCATTAAGCAACAAAATTTTATCTAAGTTCACCTGATCGGCAATGATACGACCTGCACTATCAATAAAGGCTTGTGACTGTGCAGATTCATTGGCTGGCACAAGCCCTAAGTGGCGTTCATTGATAATAAGCGCCTTAGAACGACGAATAGCGCCTAAAACAGGGGTATCGGTGTAATATTCAATAGCTTGCAGCAGTTTTGATTCGTGGCGCTCACCAGCGACTTTATTTAAAATTACACCAGCAATATTCACATCGCTATCAAACGCCTGGTATCCCATCAACAAAGGGGCAATCCCCCGAGTAATGCCAGTGGTGTCAATCACTAAAATAACGCTTGAATTGAGTAATTTTGCCATATCAGCATTAGCATCACCACCACTCACAGTCATACCGTCATACAGTCCTTTGTTACCTTCAACAATAGAGATATCGCTCTGTTGCTGATGAAATAATGCTCTAATTTCATCGTCAGACATCGTATAAAAATCTAAATTGTAGCAAGCGTTACCACTAGCTTGAGAGAGCCAAATTGGGTCGATATAATCAGGGCCTTTTTTAAAAGATTGAACTTTGAGTGTGCGCTCTTTAAATGCGGCACACAAGCCTAAACTAATAACGGTTTTACCAGAGGACTTATGAGCGGCGGAAATATAGATAGACATCATCTATCCCAATTATGAAATCGGCTTATTTTTTATAATGAGGATCTGCAACATCGTCTGCCAAACTTTCGGGCAAGAATGGCAAGAACTTCACTAACAAGGTAACAGCAATGATTGCCACTGCAATGCCGCCAACACCTAGCATCACCTCAGGCAATGATGGCGTATAAGTAGCAATACCGCCATAACCTTCTAAGATTTCTTTACCTGGGAACATCTCCATTGGGTAAGCTTGTCCGCCAACAATAATAATATAGAGTTGTATAATGCCACCAACCAATACCAATACCGATGCCAATCCTAAAGTCATGCGATTGCCTTTAAATGCTGGAAAGTAAATCAACGCCATTGGCACTAAACCACCGATAACGATTTGACCAATCCAGAATAATGGCGTGTAAATATACTCACCAAATAAAATAAAATTTTCAACACCTGCATTCTCGGCAAGATACAAACTACCTAAATGCTTAATGGCAACAAAATACATTACAGCCGCTACAAACACACCCAATAGATTGCCTAAGCGATTAACAATCATGTCGCCTAATGGACGCTCAGTCCACTTATAACTTGCCATTAAAATTAAGATGAAGATCGCCAAGCCAAAAGCAAATGACATAATAATAAACATTGGCGCCATAATTACCGCGTCATACGCTTGACGCGCCACTAAAAAACCGAAAATAGAACCAGTACCTGTGGTTAAGATCAAACGCCAAGAGAACGCTGCCAAACCCGCTTTAGAGGTAAACTTATTCATACGACGCTCGAACATCATCCATAAATAAACAGCAACAATAACGAAGAAACCATTATATAAAATAATATTCCAGGCAAAAATTGAGTTGAAATTATATTCGGTCATTGCCACGATTAAACGGTCAGGACGACCTAAATCAAGCACCAATACCATTAAACCGCCTGCCAATAATGCTAGTGACACCAAGCCCGATAAACGCGCTAAAGGCTTATATATTTTTTTACCAAATACCGAGGCAATAGAGGCAACATTTAATGCACCCGAAGCTGCAACAATTAGAAACAAAGCAAATACATGAGGTATACCCCATACAACTCGATTACTCATACCTGTCACATAGTGACCATGGTGCTCCATAAACAACACACTACCAAGTGACGCTAAAATCAACACACCTAAGCCTGCAATTAATGCATAAAAACCTAAACTTCTTCCTTGAATTTGTTGGTAACGAATGTTCATAAAATTCCTAAATTATTAAATACCGCTATAACGCACACCAGTATTCAGATTTAAATCCGCTCTGATTTGCGTGCTTTGAACTTTTTTAAGCGTTTGATTGATTTTACTGCTTGCATCATACAAATCACCAAAAATCACTGCATCACTATCCACCGCTTCCGCACAGGCTGGCATCTCACCATTATCAACACGATGCACGCACATTGTGCAAGCTTCAACCGTACCTTTGCCACGGGGCATATGTTCTTTTTGGTCTGTTAAGTCTTCATGCACAAATGAACGAGATCCGTACGGACAAGCCATCATACAATAGCGACAACCAATACATAAATGTTTATCAACTAAGACTATGCCATCTTCTCGTTTCATTGAGGCGTTGGTTGGGCAAACATCCACGCAAGGTGGCTCTTCACAATGTTGGCACATCATTGGTAGTGCATCAATTTTACCTATCGCCTTGTCTTTTACTTTAACTTTTTTAATCCAATCTGGCTTTTGATCACCTGTGGAATGCTTTTCAGCGCCCCAGCCATTTTCTTCTTGACAGGCGTTAACCATATCGTCAATATTAGACTCGGTTAATTTATTGATATCAATCAACATACCCCAACGCTTTTCATTAGTCACTGGATTTTCATTGACAGCAGCAAATGTTGTCAAACTAATACCACTGGCAAGCGTTGCCACACCTGTTGTTGCAACGCTTGTATTTTTAATAAAGTCACGACGGTTTAATGTTGTACTCATTATAAATCCTCTTTTGGTGTTGTACGATGACAAGAAAAACAATCCAAACTGGTGCCGACTTTCTCATGGCAAGTTGAACAAAATTGGTCTGGTGCGTTGACTGGAATGTGTTCACCGTCCTTACTTGAACTGTGGCAATTAACACAAGCTTTCAATGAATTACGCTTAGTGCGAACACCTTGTCTTAGAGTTTTATCGCGCTTGTGCTTCAAAAACTCTGGGTGCATTTTTCTAATCTCAGCAAGACTCGGATGAATATCTCTACTCTTTCCTTCTTCCTTTAATTCAGTCGCTCTATCACCAAGATTAGTATGCTTATCGCTCCCATGCGCAAACACATTGGTAAAGGCTAAAGCCAATAAAATAATCGACAAATGTCTCATAATCGCTCTCATTAAATTAATTACTCGCCAAGTCCCATCTGGATATAACCTGTAGGGCATACATCAGCACAGATATGACAACCAATGCACTTATCATAGTCAGTGTCAACATAACGACCTAAGGTTGCTTTATCTTTCTTGACCTTGAATACCGCGTCTTGTGGGCAATACATTACACAGTTATCACACTCAAAACATAAGCCACAAGACATACAGCGACCTGCTTCTGCTTGTGCCTCTTCTTCGTTATAACCGATTAAACGCTCGTCAAAGTTGCCCAATACATTATCAACATCAACCAATTTATGGTTGCGCGCATTACGATCCTCATGGTCAAAATGACCTAAAAATAATTCTGTGTGTGGAATGATAGACGCAAATGAACGGTCTTCATAATTATGTACCGCATAATCAGCAGAATCTGTGCCTTGACTTAACTTACCATTTTCATAATCTGATGGCGCTAAATCCCACTCATTCAGTTTCTCCATTAAGTCAAAGTAATGCACATCAACTTTATTGCGTGATTTTTGGCTATTGCCATCAAGGTAATCACCGATACTTTCGGCAACAATACCCGCTTGACCAATCGCTGTTGTCAATAGGTGCGGACGCACAACATCGCCACAAACGAAGAATCCAGGCTTGTTTGGTACTTGAAAGTTTTTGTCAGCGTCAATAAAACCATGCTCATTGAAGAATGAATCATCCATACCTTCGCCATCAACACCTTGACCAATCGCAGGAACGATTAATTCGCATTCAACATCAAATTCAGAGCCTTCAATTGGCGTAGAGCCATCATCCTCTAAACGAATAAAACGCAATGCAGTTGCACGACCGTCAGCATCTTTAATGACTTCCACTGGCTGTAATTGCCCTTGGATTTCAACACCTTCACGATTAGCATCATCAATTTCTTCTTGTGCCGCTGGCATATTTTCAATAGTAGAACGCGTTGTTAACAACACATCCGCACCTAAACGCTTAGAGGTATCGACCACATCATGTGCGGTATCATCAAAAATAACGCGCTCAGGACGGTCTTTGTCAGCTGTGTTTTCAATGTTACCCAAACGACGGGCAACAGACACAACATCAATTGAAGTATCGCCACCACCAATACAAATCACCTTACCAGTGATATGCTTTAAACGACCTTGGTTGTAGGCTTCAAGGAATGCAACACCCGATACACAATTAGTCGCGTCGCCACCAGGAATTGGCAACATACGACCACTCATTGCACCGATTGCGAACAACACAGCATCATAGTCTTTTTCTAATTCTTCCATAGAAATATCAACACCCACTTTGGTGTTCATTTTGGTTTCAATACCCGTCTCAATAATACGGTCAATCTCATATTGCAACACATCGCGGGGCACACGGTAATCAGGGATTCCGTACATCATCATACCGCCCAATTGCTCGTATTTTTCAAACACGGTAACGCTATGACCTTGCTTACGCAACTGCAATGCCGCAGACAAACCACCACAACCACCACCAATAATCGCAACTTTCTTGCCGGTATCTTTGGCGTTAATTTCAAATTTGTAGCCTTCTTTTTTGGCATTGTCACCAATGAATTGCTCTACTGCATTAATGCCAACAGTATCTTCAACTTCGTTACGGTTACAACCGTCTTCACAGGGTGCTGGACAAACACGACCCATAACGGAAGGAAATGGGTTTGCATCCGTTGAACGACGGAATGCGTATTCCTGCCAAGACATATCAGCAGAAGGTTTTTCCATGCCGCGAACGATATCTAACCAACCACGAATATTGTGACCAGAAGGGCAAGAACCTTGACAAGGTGGCGTTTGACTGACATAAGTAGGACACTTGTGTGAAGTGTCATTTTGAAAAATCTTTTGGCTCCATGGCACTGAACTTAAATCATCACCCTCATTCTTAAACATTCTGAATGTGTGGTTTTCGCCTTTCTCAATTTGTCCGTACGGGTTCTTTTGCATTTTAAATCTCCTTGTCTATTTATTCTGCTTCTGCGGTTTCTGTTTCTACTTCTTCAGCCATTTTGGCATCTGAATCTTCTGTTTGTGGCTTATCCATAATAATTGCCTCACTCACCAATTGGTGGGCACTAACAATCATATAAGGGTCAAAGTCAAATTTTGG
Organism: endosymbiont of Bathymodiolus septemdierum str. Myojin knoll; assembly: GCF_001547755.1. Lineage (NCBI taxonomy): Bacteria > Pseudomonadati > Pseudomonadota > Gammaproteobacteria > Bathymodiolus septemdierum thioautotrophic gill symbiont. Next base: position 1,211,869 of record NZ_AP013042.1, read on the forward strand.
TAATACTTTGCTGAACTGTGATTTACAAATAGCACAAATAGCAACCAGTGTATTAACAGCATCGGTTTTTTCTACTTCTTTGAGTGCTTGCATTCTCGGCATTGCACCTTTAATACGAATCTCCATCAAGTCATCTGTCAATAGACCGCCACCGCCGCCACAACAGAAAGTTGATTCCATAATCGTACTTCTTTCCATGTCTACATAGTTATTACAAACGGCTTTAATCACTTCTCGTGGAAGGATAAATTGACCATTTGGAATGCCACCCATGTTGGTTGCACGGGCAACATTACACGAATCATGGAAAGTTACTGTTCTGTCATCATTCGCAGACTTATCAAATTTCAACTTACCGCGTTGAATTAAGTCATGCGTATATTCAATAATATGTTGTGGCTGTGGGTAGCGAGAATCTAATTGATTTTGTAATTTCATTGCATGCTCATCTGATGAATTTGCACCTGCACCAACACCTGACAAAGTGTTCCAGAAACTATAGGCAACACGCCAAGCATGCCCACATTCACCAACCATAACGCGGGAGACTTCTAAATCAAGTGCCGCCTTGCGGATTCTAAGCGCCGCTTTACGCATTACATCGTAAGAACCAATGAACATACCAAAGTTTGCACCTTCAGAAGCATAAGAGCTCAAGGTCCAACTCACGCCATCTTGATGGAAAACCTTACCGTAACCAATCAAACCGTCAATATGTGGCTCAGCAAAGAAGTCAGCTGATGGCGTAATCAATAAAATTTCCGCACCTTTTTGGTCTAAAGGGTACTTAACTGCAATACCCGTCTCTTCTTCAATTTCTTCCTCAAGGTCAAGCAAAGTATCGCGTAATGCTGGCTCAGGCAAACCTAAGTTATTGCCTACTGTGATTGCCTTACCTAAAATTTGGTTACAATATTTTTGACCTACGCCAACTGCATCCAATACTTCACGCGCAGCCATTGAGATTTCAGCAGTATCAATACCATAAGGACAAAACACTGAACAACGACGACATTGTGAACATTGGTGAAAATAGTTATACCAATCATCCAACATTGCGTCGTCTAATTCTTTTGCGCCTACCAATTTAGGAAAGTATTTACCGGCAAAGGTAAAATGGCGACGGTAAACGCTTCTGAATAAATCTTGACGAGCCACCGGCATATTTTTAGGATCGGACGAACCTAAGAAATAATGACACTTATCAGTGCAAGCACCGCATTTCACGCAAGCATCTAAAAATACTTGAACCGAACGATACTTGGATTTAAGTTCACCCATTTTATTAATGGCTACTTCTTGCCAATTATCAACTTTCTCACCTGGAAAGCCTAAAGGTGTTTGAAATTCTTCGACGGATTTGAACGGACCATCGCCGTCCATAATACCTTCTTGAATTTTAGGAATTTCTAAGTAAGTGGGTAATTTTGGTATTTCAAAGTCCTTAGCCATAATTCTTAATCCTTGCCTAATGTTTGCTCTAATTTAACTTCATGGTCTTGCTCTTGTTTTAACGCCCAAGGAGAAATGTGGCGTTTTTTGCGTGCATCATCTACTTGGTTACGCGTCGGGCTAAAGAATATACCCGGAACATGTAATAATTTTGAAATTGGAAACAATGCCAATAATAAAAATGCCAAGAAAATATGCACCAAGAAATGAACCTCTGTTGGTAAATTAGCCCAATCAAAAGTCAACAAACCCGAAGCAAACCCTTTCACCATAATCACATCAGTATGATTACTGGTAAATGTCATTACCACACCACTAACACCAATGACCAATATCAAAATTAGCATTAAATAATCAGACGGCGCTGAGATATAACGAATTCGTTCAACCGTAATACGACGGCCTAACAAACCAATCAGTCCGATTACCATTGCAAATGCTGCGTATTTAAAGGGCTGAACCAATAAAAACACCTCTGGTAGGTTGCCTGGCCAAAAATAACGAGCATGACGAATTAAAACCAGTAGCAAACCTACATGGAATAGCCAGCCAAACAACCAAGTCCATTTGTTAGATTTAAATAAACTCTCGAACAGCACAACTTCGCGTGCCATACGCATTACCACACCCGTTTGCGTTAACGGCGTCGGTGCAGTTGGAATTTTAAGAGGCGCAGGCGTAATCCAATACTGGTAAATCTTCCTTGCCATACCGACAACGAATATCACCAAGGATATATAAAATAAAGCCGTAAAAAAAATGCTTACTACTGACATATTACTCTCAAAAAATTCAAAAAATTTGGGAAAACATCCATTTAAAAATGAATGCTTTCAATCCTCAACAAGAAACCGAAGTTTCTCGGAGGTATTTAGATACAACCAGTTGGCTTAGGAAGGCCAGCAAAACGACAACCTTGCTTACCTGGGCCATAAGGGAATAAAGAATAAAGGTACTTAGAGTTGCCTTTTTCTTTACCGAATTGTTTACCAATTGCTTTAGTAAGTACGCGAACCGCTGGTGCGATTTGATATTCTTCAAAGTAATCGCGTAAGAAATTGATCACATCCCAATGCTCTTCAGATAACTCAATATCATCACCTTTTGCCATTTCTACAGCAATTTCTTTGTTCCAATCACCTAGGTTTACCAAGAAACCTTCTTCGTCTACTTCTGCTCCACATATTTCAGCCATTTTTTACTCCTTTTTATCTTAAAATTAAACAATATACAGCGACTTAAATCGCTATAACCACGAAACCGCTGTTCCGTGCTCTACTACTAAATCAACAAAGCCTTCATAGTCAACCAATTTAATGTTGTCTGCAACCTTTGATGAAATTCCTCTTGCGTCCACATCACCCTGCAACGCATACACTCTACCTTGTGCCGCCAAGTCGGCAAGCACTGAAGATTTTGTGTTTTTTGCAGCGGAAATAACGCCGTCTTCGATGAGTAAAATTACGCTTGTATCGTCAATCGTATTAACACAAGACTGTAATGAATTACGCTCAAAAACTGATTTGTTTACTGTATGTAACATAGTAACTACCCCTTAAAAACTTAAACAAACATCTTGCTCAGACATTATTTTAGTAAGTTCAGCGTTAGAAACAATCTTAACGCTTGGCTTTTCTGCCCAATCATCATCCTCATCTTCGTAAACCAAAGGCATAAGGTCATCTGCACTCAGTCCTCTTTCTTCCAAAGATTCAGCCGATACGAAAAGTTGGTTAATGTCATAGTCGCCAAGTGCATGATAGGTTTTAGAAAAGTTTTTCATACCAATACCATCTGTATTTTGACCTTTAACGATTTGATAAACACCATCGTCAATAAATGCCAAAGACACATCTTGCTCAAAAGCAGCAGCAATCAACACCACCTCTAATGACTCTAATGCATACACAGTACCATAAGGCGCCTTACGGTTTAAATACATAAATTTCTTTGTGCTCATCTTAGTCTCCAAATACCACTAAACGATCGGATTGAATGCCTGCTTCAATTAACTGACCTAAACCAGAGATACGAAACGCAGGATGAATATTATTACCTTCAATCGCATTCTTCCCAGCTTCAGCTTCATCAACCAAACCACGACGAAGTGCAGCAGCAATACAAACCACTAGCTCAGGCTCGCCATCCGCATTTTTAATATTTAATGATGCCCAATTATTGACAACATGACGATCGTCTTGTGGCGGCACGGTAAAGCGTGTCGCGTTATCAACGCCATCATGATAAAAGAACACACGAAAAATCTCGTGTCCTTTTGCAATTGCAGCCTTAGCAAACTGATACGCTGTATCAGATGCTTGGTGCTGGTATGGACCTTCGTTAACTTGAATAGAAATCTTCATTTTGACCAACCCTTAAAAACGAATATAAGCAGAAGAGTTCAACTGATGACGCGTACCTTTCCAGTCAGAAACATGGAATTTAGTAAACGGCAATCCAGTCTTCTCAAAGAATGCCGGCCAGCCAATACGCTCAACCCATTCTCCAACACGCTCCCAATCACGAGCATCGCCTTTATAAACGGCAAGAATTTTCTTAACAACGGCGCCAACTTCCGGCCATCTTGGTGGATTGTTTGGTAGACCTGCTGCCACAAGCTTCTGGAAAGAAGGCTTAGAACGCGCATTCGAGTGTTTACCACCAATCCAAATAGCAATCTTAGAATGCTCTGGATCGTTGATTTGCATCGGAGGACAAGGTGGGAAGCAAGCACCACAACAGATACATTTCTTCTCATCAACTTCCAAAGTAGGCTTGCCGTTAACCATCGCAGGACGAATCGCAGCAACAGGACAACGCGCAACAACCGTTGGTCGCTCGCAAACATTTGCCACTAAATCGTGGTTAATCTTTGGTGGCTTAGTATGTTGAATGTTAATCGCAATATCACCATGACCACCACAGTTAATTTGGCAACAAGAAGTGGTCATATGCACACGATTAGGCATTTCTTCTTTTTTATATTCATCATACAACTCATCCATCAATGCTTTAACAACACCTGATGCATCGGTTCCTGGGATATCACAATGCAACCAACCTTGAGTATGTGAAATCATTGATACGGTTGGTCCTGTTCCACCTACTGGAAAGCCAGCAGATTCTAATGCTTCAATCAATGGTGCAACTTTTTCTTCCTTGTCAACCATAAATTCAACATTTGAACGAATAGTGAAGCGGATATAGCCATCGCCAAATTCATCAGCAATATCTGCTAATTTTTTAATAGTGTAAACATCCATTTGTCTTTGTGTGCCACAACGAACAGTCCAAATTTCTTCATTATGCTTTGAAGTATGGTGTAATACACCTGGACGAGGACGGTCATGGTAAGCCCATGCGCCATAGTTACGACGCATTGTTGGGTGCATATATTGTACAGGATCAGGACAACCTGATTCGATAGGCATTCTAACTGGTTCAGCCATAATATTTTCTCCTAAATTTCTTAATTAAATAAATTACGCGTTTGCTTCGGCTTTGTTTTCAAACCATTTAACCGCTTCTTCGTCCCATTTGTCCATACGAACATATGACATATAACGAGGCGAGTTAACCATGTTAGGATTAACATCTAAGCCAATACCTTCCATGAAGTTTACAATACCGATGCGCTCAATCATTTCACCAGTGCGCTCGTGCTCTAGTGCATTTTCAGCGAAGAAATCAATCACTTCACCTGCTAATTCTTCGATTGCCTCATAATCCTCTTCAGTTTCAAGTTTCATAAATGGCACAACAACCGTACCAAATAAGTCACCAATCTTCAATGTGCGTTTTCCACCCATACAGATAGTAACGCCTTTGTCGTCGCCCGTCGCTAAGATTGCACCTTCGGCAGCATCACTAATATACTTATGTGTCAATGGTGAGGTTGCATTTAAACAATGCATACACTTGACGCAGTTTTTATTGTCAATTGTCAATGAAGTATCAGATTCAATCTTCATTGCTTGCGTTGGACAACGAGAAGTAATGTTGTCAACCACATAGTCCATACCTTTGTCCGCTACCATTGCTTTCCATGCGTCTTGGTTGATTTTAATATCATCTCTCCAAGTGCCGATGGTTGAAAAGTCTGAACGCTCAATAGAGTTCATACAGTCGTTTGCACAACCTGAAACTTTAAATTTCATTTTGTATGGCAATGCTGGTCTGTGCATATCGTCAAGGAATGCATTAACCAATGTACGCAATGCAGCTTGCTCATTCGTGTTTGACATTTCACAACGCGAAGCGCCTACACATGACATACCCGTACGAACCGCAGGACCTGCACCACCCATATCAAAACCATAGTCGTTAAATTTGTTGAAAATAGTTTGTGTTGTTTCTTCACTTGCGCCTTGCAACATAATATCACCTGACTGACCATGGAATGCGATCAAGCCAGAACCGCCATTGTCAACAAACATATCACACATATCTCTTAATAATTTAGAGGTGTAATGCATACCTGCTGGCGGTTGAATTCTTAAGGTGTGAAATTCACCTGCGTCTTTAAATTTATATTCGCCTTCTTCGTTTTTAAGTTCGTTAAAGCGAGGAATTACACCGCCACCATAACCAACAACACCAACTGTGCCACCTTTCCAGTAACCTTTTTTAGTTACATAAGAGGTTTCAAGTGTTGCCAAAACATCACGAACCATGCTTGCGCCAGCGTGATCGTCTTGTGCAAGACGCTTAAGACCTGTTACAAACGAAGGCCATGGACCATTTTCCAACTCATCAAGGTTGGGCGTGTTATATAACTCTTTTGCCATTTTATTTCTCCAATAATTTTAATAAATTTCCTAATCCCCAAGAAAAGGAAATGTGAACGGGAGATATTATACGCAAATACCAAAAAATACCAAGATTTATTCGTGTTTTATTAGTGGTATTTAAGACTATCCCTTAGGAGGTATAAGACAATAAAAAAAGCGTGGTTACTTTTTTAGAATAAGTGCAATGACAATAAAACCAATGCCAGTTAATACAGGTGCAATAATGCCATTAGTAACGCCAACAACTATCATACTGAGTGCAATTATTAAGAGTAGTATTAATAGGTATTTCATGTTAAATAGTCGTTAACTTTAGCGGCGACGCCACGACCTTCGTTAATCGCCCAAACGACTAATGACTGACCACGACGGCAATCGCCAGCTGTGAAAATACCTTTTTTAGAGGTGGCGTATTCGCCATAGTTGGCTTGGTAATTGCCGTGTTTATCTAAATCAATGTTTGCATCGGTGCTTAAATAATGTTCTGGTGCGGTGAAACCCATAGATAATAAAACCAATTGCGTGTTCCAGGTTTTTTCACTGCCGTTAATTTCAATCAACTTGCCGTCTTTGAAATCAACATTCACCGTATTTAATCCAATAACTTTGCCCTCTGCATCTTTATTAAATGACTTGGTCAGCAAATGATATTGCCTCGGATCTGTGCCAAAAACTTTTGTGGCTTCTTCGTGTCCATAATCCACACGATAAATCAACGGCCAGAGTGGCCAAGGGTTGTTTTCCGCGCGATTTTTAGGTGGTTTGCCCATGAGTTCAAAATTCACAATCGATTTCGCACCTTGTCGCAACGCCGTGCCGATACAATCCGTACCTGTATCGCCACCGCCAATAACAATCACATCCTTATCTTTGGCGGACAAGTTTGATTCATCGGCGTGTCCAGTGTTTAATAAACTCTGCGTATTCGCCGTCAAATATTCCATTGCCAAATGCACACCTTGGGCATCGCGATTGTCCACTGGTAAATCACGCGCCTTGGTTGCACCCGTGGTAAACACCAAAGCATCGAAATCTTTTTGTAATTGCTTAGTCGTTACATCCTTGCCGACATTGACATTGGTAATAAACGCAATCCCCGATGCTTTTAGCAGATCCACACGGCGGGCAACCACATCTTTGCCAAGTTTCATATTAGGAATGCCGTACATTAGTAAGCCACCAATTCTATCGGCACGCTCAAAAACAGTCACGCTATGCCCCAACTTGTTTAATTCTTCTGCTGTCGCCAAACCCGCAGGACCCGAGCCAACCACTGCGACTTTTTTACCTGTACGCTTTGAGACGATATGCGGCTGAATCCAGCCTTCTTCAAAACCACGGTCAACAATCGCCTGTTCAATATTTTTAATTGTTACTGCTGGATTGTTTATCCCTAGCACGCACGCACCCTCACAAGGCGCAGGACAGACGCGCCCAGTAAACTCAGGGAAATTATTAGTCTTATGTAATCGCACCAACGCTTCTTGCCACTTATCGTGATACACCAAATCATTCCACTCAGGAATTAAATTATCGACAGGGCAGCCGTTGTTCGACTGACAAAACGGCACACCGCAATCCATACATCTTGCACCTTGATTTTGCAGATGGGCAACATCGTGCGCCCCTGAAAATATTTCATCATAATCCTTAAGTCGCAAATCCACAGGGCGATACGCCTCTGTTTTTCTATCAAATTCCTTAAAGCCTGTTATTTTTCCCATGACAAAATCTATACTTAACAAAAGTGCATAATTATATCTTGTTTAACAATCATAATGACTGTATAATTGCCCCTTTTTAAAGATTTGAACGAAGGAATACAGTCATGAATATAATTGACCAAATTGAAAACGAACAATTAAGAACGGACCTCCCTGCGTTCGCATCAGGCGACACAATTATTGTCCAAGTGAAGGTGCGTGAAGGCGACCGCGAAAGATTACAAGCATTTGAAGGCGTGGTAATTGCTAAGAAAAACCGTGGTATCGGTTCAGCATTTACCGTGAGAAAAATTTCTCATGGCGAAGGCGTTGAGCGTGTTTTTCAAACCCATTCAAAAATGATTGACTCAGTAGAGGTCAAACGACGCGGTAAAGTTCGTCAAGCAAAGTTATATTATCTTCGTGGGCTTACAGGTAAAAAAGCAAGAATTAAAGAAAAGTTGGCTGCTAGGAAATAATAGCGAACCAAGTTTTTTAGAAATACCGACACTGCGTCGGTATTTTTTTGTCTAATATCATTTTCAAAAATAAAATGAATAATATAGTGCTTATAATCGCCCAAGCATTATCAGTAAAAATCCCTATGTTACTGATTGATAACATTGAAATTTTTACTGATAATGCTTGGGATGAGAATGCGCGCTAGATTGTTTAGTTTATTTTTGAAATTGGTATAGAATTTAATAATGGAAAACAACCCAGCTATTATCGACCAATTCCTTGACCACTACTGGCTTTCTACTGGTGCCAGTCACAACACCTTGTCTGCCTATCGCTCCGATCTAAAAATATTCTCAAAGTGGCTAAATCATCCATTAGAATCTGTGGAAGACACCATAATCAACGACTATTTCAAATACCGTTCACTCAACCCAGCCACTCAAGCACGCATCCTTACCTGCTTAGGTACTTTTTATAATTATTTAGTCGCTACAAAAATCATTGCTATTAACCCCACCGAAAAACTCCACCAACCCAAACAAGGGCAAAAACTCCCTACCTTTCTCAACATCAACGAAGTAGAATCCCTATTAGATGCCCCGGATGAAAAAACTGGTTTCGGCATGCGCGACCGTGCTATGTTAGAACTGTTATATTCCTGTGGATTACGCGTCTCAGAACTCGTCAACTTAGAATGCCACAACCTAAATCTAAACGAAGAATACATTCGCATTCACGGCAAGGGCAACAAAGAGCGCATACTCCCAATGGGCGAAGTGGCAATGGATTACCTTACCATCTACGAAAAAAAATCCCGCCCCTTTCTGCTAAAAAATGGCCAGAACAATGCCTATTTCCTTAGTAATCGCGGTGCAGGCATGAGCCGTCAAAACTTCTTTTACATCATTAAGTCCTACGCCGTAAAAGCTGGGATTGACAAACCTCTCTCCCCACATACCCTTCGACACGCCTTTGCCACCCACCTAGTGCAACAAGGCGCTGACCTTCGCAGCGTACAACTTATGTTAGGGCATAGTGATATTTCTACCACACAGATTTACACTCATATCCAAAATACCCAACTTAAATCTCAACATCGTAAGCATCACCCTCGCGGCTAATTTTATACAGCTACATTTGTCTGAGATTGCGCACCTAATGGAACTTTTTCAGTGCGTAGCCTCAGTTTAGATATATTCGACTTCTAAAATTTCGTATTGAATTTTACCAGCTGGCGCGTTGACAGTTACTTCGTCACCTTCTTCGTTGCCGAGTAAGGCGCTGGCAATTGGGGAGTGGCAGGAGATTTTTTTGAGGGTGATATCAGATTCATCTTCACCGACGATTTGGTAGGTGATTTCGCTGTCATCTTTGAGGTTCATCAGCGTAACGGTGGTGCCAAAAACGCAGCGACCGTCTTGATTTAGTTTAGCAACATCAATAACCTGCATACGCGAGAGTTTTGACTCAATTTCTTTGATGCGACCTTCGATGAAACCCTGCTCTTCTTTGGCAGCATGGTATTCGGCATTTTCTTTTAGGTCGCCATGTGCACGAGCGGTGGCAATTTCTTCAACGATACGGGGGCGTTCAATATCTTTTAGATTGCGTAATTCTACTTCTAAAGCTTTTGCGCCTGCGACGGTCATTGGTATATTTTCCATATTGCCTCCTAACGATTAAGTGATTGCACCGTTCTCACGGTGATTGTATCATGGGTTTTTAAACCGTCTAGCATTGCGAATGCCGCTGCCACTGTGGTGGTGAATGGTACCTTATGAACTAATGCCTGACGGCGAATTTCTGCAGCATCTTCTGCACCTTGGGTGTCTTCGGTGGAATTAATAATTAAATCAATTTCTTTATTTTTAATCCTATCAACGATATGTGGAGAGCCTTCGGAAACTTTATTGACAACTTCACAGTCTAAGCCTGCCTCGGTCAAAATGTCTTTATTGCTACGCGTGGCGACCAAGGTAAAACCTTGTTTGACTAAAGACTTACCTAAGTCAACTAAATCATCTCGGTCTAATCTGCGTAAACTAACGAAAGCTTTACCGTCTTTTGGTGCACGACTGCCAGCGGCAAGTTGTGCTTTGTCAAAGGCAGAAGCGAAATCATCACCGATACCCATTACTTCACCAGTTGAGCGCATTTCTGGACCTAAAATTGGATCAACACCTAAGAATTTGTTAAATGGAAATACTGCCTCTTTGACGCTAAAATGTTTTGGAATAATTTCTTCGGTGAAGTTTAACACTTTTAAAGTTTTTCCTGACATAACACGGGCTGCAATATTAGCCAGTGGTTGACCAATTGCCTTAGAAACGAATGGCACAGTGCGTGAGGCGCGTGGGTTGACTTCAATAATATAAATTTCACCATCTTGGTATGCCATTTGCGTGTTCATTAAACCAATAACACCCAGTTTTTTTGCCATGGCAACGACTTGCATACGCATTTCGTCTAATACATCGTCAGGTAATGAGTAAGGTGGCAACGAACAAGCGGAATCGCCTGAGTGGATGCCTGCTTGCTCAATGTGTTGCATAATACCACCGATAACCACCTCTTCGCCGTCGCAAATAACATCAATATCAACCTCAATCGCATGGTCAAGAAATGAATCTAATAAAACAGGCGAGTCGTTAGACACTTGCACAGCGGTGTGCATATAGTGGTCAAGACTTTCCTTGTCATAGACGATTTCCATTGCACGACCGCCTAAAACATAAGAGGGACGAACGACCAATGGGAAGCCGATACCGTCGGCAATGTCTTGCGCTTGTTCTAATGAACGAGCAGTGCCATTTAATGGTTGCTTTAAGTCTAACTCTTGTAACATTTTAGAGAATCGTTCGCGGTCTTCAGCAAGGTCAATCGCATCAGGGCTAGTGCCAATAATATTAGCACCACTTTTCTCCAAGGCTTCAGCAAGTTTCAGTGGTGTTTGCCCGCCGTAATGGACGATAATGCCTTCTGGATTTTCGATTTCAATAACAGATAAAACATCTTCGAGCGTTAATGGCTCGAAATATAAGCGGTCAGAAATGTCGTAATCGGTGGAAACGGTTTCAGGGTTGCAGTTGACCATAATGGTTTCGTATCCGTCAGCACGCAACGCTAAAGAAGCGTGAACACAACAGTAATCAAACTCAATGCCTTGCCCAATGCGGTTCGGTCCACCACCCAAAATCATAATCTTTTTCTTGTCAGTTGGATTGGCTTCGCATTGCTGCTGGTAGGTTGAATAGAGATATGCGGTTTGTGTGTCAAATTCTGCAGCACAACTGTCAACACGCTTAAAAACAGGTTTAATATTTAAAGCTTTGCGTCGTTCACGCACTGAAGATTCACTACAATTACACAATTGGGCTAAACGGGAATCGGAAAAACCTTTGCGTTTTAAGTCAAATAATGCATCCGCATCAATGTCGGTAATGTCACTGCCATTAATTTGCATTTCGCTGGAAACGATGTCTTGAATTTGTGCCAAAAACCACGGGTCAACCTTAGATAAGTCAAAGACTTCTTCTAGTGTCATGCCCCATCTGAATGCATCGGCTAAATAAAAAATGCGTTCACTACGAGCAGTGATACATTCTGATCTGATTTTATTTTTTGCATCATTGGCACCTAAATCAACGATTGGGTCTAATCCTACTTTGTCCGTCTCCAACCCCCGCAAGGCTTTTTGCAAGGACTCTTGAAAAGTTGAGCCGATTGCCATTACTTCACCCACAGATTTCATTTGCGTCGTTAAACGATCATCTGCTTTTGGAAATTTTTCAAAAGCAAATCTTGGGATTTTAGTAACCACATAATCAATACTTGGCTCAAATGATGCTGGTGTTTTTCCACCTGTAATATCATTATCTAATTCATCTAATGTGTAACCTACGGCAAGTTTTGCAGCGACTTTTGCGATTGGAAAACCTGTTGCTTTTGATGCCAAAGCCGATGAACGCGATACCCGTGGGTTCATTTCAATAATGGTTAAACGACCATCTTTAGGATTGAGAGCAAATTGTACATTTGAACCGCCTGTGTCCACGCCGATTTCACGCAACACTGCTAATGATGCATCGCGCATTACTTGATATTCTTTGTCGGTTAAAGTTTGTGCAGGAGCAACAGTAATTGAGTCGCCTGTGTGAATTCCCATTGGGTCAAAATTTTCAATCGAACAAATAATAATACAGTTGTCCTTGGTATCACGCACCACCTCCATTTCGAATTCTTTCCAGCCTAAAATGGACTCCTCAACCAGCAATTCATTGGTTGGCGAAAGATCCAAACCGCGCTTACAAATCTCAATAAATTCATCTTCGTTATAAGCAATACCACCGCCCGATCCCCCCATGGTAAACGATGGACGAATAACGGTTGGGTAGCCGACAGTTTCTTGCACGGCAAACGCCTCTTCCATATTGTGCGCAACGGCTGCTTTCGGCATATCTAAGCCAATTTTAAGCATTGCCTCGCGGAATAAGTCACGGTCCTCAGCTTTATCAATCGCTTCTTTTTTAGCGCCAATCATCTCTACGCCGTGTTTTTTTAACACGCCATGACGCTCCAAGTCTAGTGCGCAATTCAGTGCTGTTTGCCCGCCCATCGTTGGCAGTAGCGCATCTGGCTTTTCAACTTCAATGATTTTCTCAACCGTACGCCACTCAATCGGTTCGATATAGGTTGCATCCGCCATTTGCGGGTCGGTCATAATCGTGGCTGGATTGGAATTGACCAAAATAACCCTATACCCTTCCTCACGTAAGGCAGTGCAGGCTTGCGCGCCTGAATAATCAAACTCACAGGCTTGTCCGATAACAATCGGACCTGCGCCAATGATTAGGATACTTTTAAGGTCTTGTCTTTTAGGCATTGTCTATTTTTTTAAATTAGGTTAGGTTTAAAACTCGTCGTCGTCTGGCAAATCGCCGTTATACACATTATATTTACTACTCTGTAAATAAGCCGAACGCGTTGTAATATAAGGGTCATCTGCTTTTTTAAGTAAATCAGTTGCTGGCAATAACTTAACACGGGTGTCTACTGCCTGAGTGATATTAATGCCGATTTTTTGTGCGCTAGTGAGATGCTTAGTTTGGCTAACTTTTTGCATACCATCCACCGCAACACCTGTGGCACCACGAACGCTTGAAGGACCTAAAACTGGCAGCACAACATAAGGACCCTCTGGCGTACCCCAAACGGCAAGCGTTTGTCCAAAATCTTCTTTGGTTTTTTCTAGACCAATGTCACTGGCCACATCAAATAGCCCGAACAATCCTATGGTAGAGTTAATTAAAACCCTGCCTAGGGTGTTGGCACTATTCAAAATTTCTAACTGCGCTATCTCGTTGCCAAGCGTGCCAATATCGCCAACATTAGACGAAAAATCACTGACGCGATTTTGCATAGGTTTAGGTGCATTTTCTTTGTAACTTTTGGCAACGGGTTCAAAAATATTTTCATCCAAGGTTTGATTAAACTCAAAAGTCGAGCGATTCATTTCTTCCCATGGATCTTCATTCGCTATCAGCGAAAAAGACATTAACATTAATAATATAAATTTCATTTTTCCATCTCCTTAATAAAATCGTCAAACAAGCCACTCATATCTCGTGGGCCTGGCGATGCTTCTGGATGTCCTTGAAAACCAAAGGCTTTCTTTCCAACCACCCTAACCCCTTGAATAGAACCGTCAAATAACGACCTATGTGTGATTTTAAGATTTGCTGGCATATTGTTCTCTGAAACAGCAAAGCCGTGATTTTGTGAAGTAATCATTACTTGCTTAGTATCTAAATCTTGTACAGGATGATTTGCACCATGATGACCGAATTTCATTTTTTCACTCGAAGCACCACTTGCCAATGACAATAATTGATGCCCTAAGCAAATACCGAACATTGGCACATCTTTTTCTAATAAAGTTTGAATGTTTTTAATTGCATAATCACACGGCTCAGGGTCACCTGGTCCATTAGATAAAAATACGCCGTCAGGATTGCTTGCTAAAATCTCTTCAACTGGGGTCTGTGCATTGACAACGGTTAAATCACAACCTCTATCAACCAACATTCTGAGGATGTTTTTCTTCACACCATAATCATAAACGGTCACTTTGAATTTAGCATTTAAAGCATTGAATTCACCGCTTTCTAATGAATAAGATCCTTGGTTGAATGTGTATTGCTCAGCGGCTGAAACCACCTTTGCTAAATCCATATTTTTCAGTCCTGAAAATGCCTGCGCTTTTTCAATGGCTGCCACTTCATCAATATTGTCACCCGTAATAATACAGCCTTTAAGCGCGCCTTTTTCACGCAAATGACGCGTCAACGCACGGGTGTCAATATCACTAATCGCAACAATATTATGCTTAGATAAATATTCGTCAAGTGGCATTGAACTACGCCAATTACTGACCATTAAAGGCAGGTCACGAATGATTAAGCCTGATGCGTAGATTCGCCCAGATTCTTCGTCAGCAGCGTTTGTACCAGTATTGCCGATGTGTGGGTAAGTCAATGCGACGATTTGCTGTGCATAAGAAGGGTCAGTCAGAATTTCTTGATAGCCAGTCATCGCAGTATTAAATACCACTTCGCCCACAGTATCACCATTAGCGCCAATAGATTTCCCCTTGAAAATCTGTCCATCTTCCAAAACTAATGTGGCTAATAATGTAACTTGTGACACTGAACGCTCCTTGGTTTAAAACTTCGGAAATTTTACCATAACTGCTGATTAATCTGACGCCCAATATGAGACCTTTGTATAAATATGATATAATATTGCACTTCAAAGACCAAATAAGGATTATCATGGAAATAATAGTTGAGAATATCAAATGTGGCGGTTGTGCTGGCACGATTACCAAGAAATTAAACGCAGCATTTGACACAGATAGTGTTGTCGTAAATGTCGAGCAAGGCTCTGTTAGTATTGATGTTAATGACAGCAAACACGATGAAATAGTCAAAACTTTATTAGGTTTGGGTTATCCTGAAATTAATTCCGTACAAGGCCTAAATTCAGCAAAAGCGAAAGCCAAATCATTCGTTTCTTGTGCCATCGGAAAAATGGATAAGTGACTCTTATTCTTAATGGTAAATCGCTAGAAGTCTCTGATAATCTTAGTGTTCACGATTTAATTGTGCAATTAGGTTATGAAAATCAACGCATTGCCTTAGAAGTCAACGAGACGATTATTGCCAAATCCAAACACACTGAATTCACCTTAAACGAAGGCGATATTTGTGAGATTATTAAAGCAGTAGGTGGTGGTTAGTCGTGAAAACCTAGTATCCATTCAAGTTTTTTCTCAATTTGTTGCATTTCATTTTTACTAAGCTTGGTCAGCATACCTGAGGTGAATTTTCTAGCATCAATTGCACGAATGTAATCACAAACAACATCTGAATCATATTCTAATTTATCTCTTTGATTAACCTTAAAACGCAAAAAAGTGTCATTTTTCAAACTTGAAGTGAGTGGTAAAATATTAACCGTTGGATGTTTAATACTATTTAACGCATTGGATTGAATAATCAAAACTGGGCGAACTTTGCCAATCTCAGTACCCCTGCTAGGATTTAAATTCGCCAAATAAATTCCTCCTCTAATGAAATTCATCAACCTTCCCAAGGTGGCAGAAGATATTCATCATCTATGGCTTCAAAATCTCTAATTAATTCATCACCTAAACCTCTAGTTTCAAAAGACGAATCTTGCATTTGCTTAACGATTTTTTGCCTTTCAAGTCTTTTATGATAGTCTGTAATCGCTTTACGAATCAGTGCACTCTTGGAAATACGCTCTTCTAAAGCCATTTGATTAATTTGCTCAAAGAAATCATCTTGTGTTTTTAAGGTAATTGTTTTCATAATACTTAAGTAATTTAAAAAGTAATACTTATTATAATACTTTTTTCTATACCATCCACTCTTTTTTGATTTCATCAGCAGAAAGTGGCTTAACACTAAACTGCTGTGCCACGCCAACTTTGAGTTTTACCTCTACATCAACTGACTCTTCTTCACGCCCTTGCGAATAGCGTGCCAATATACGAGCAGCGATTTTGACATCTTCTTGGTTAGGTTCACCGTCGATTAAAGCCAGAGGTCCATTGCAACTGGTGGGATATAAGTTTGCATATTGATTACGGTAGCCTTCTAAGAATTTCACCTCACCCTCTTCTCTGGCAACAATCATCTTAAAGCGCTTATTAGGACGAATATGCCTACCGACTTTAAGCATCATTAAATCATCTAATTCATATTCACGGTTGCCACGAGACGCCCACATATCTACCAATTTATCGGAGTATTGTTTATCCGTTAAAAAGCAACAACCCCCCGCAGGGGTCGCATAGTCTTCAAAGCCATATTGTTTGGCGAGTACCATTTGTGGTTTTCGGGTTCTACCTGAAAAATCTAACAATTTTTCTCTATCCACCCAACCTTCAATCTCCGCTTTGGTTTCTGGCAGATGCTTAGCGCACAAAGGTCGTAATAATAAATCATCAGCACCCGACTCCCTTTGCACAATTGGCATGGTTTCTTTGCGTTGCGACATTGGGCGTTGCCCCATCACTTCGCCAGTAATGATAAAATCAAAATCATTTTTTAGCATCCACTGTTTGGCTTTTTTAACCATAAAACCCTTACAATCAAGGCATGGATTCATATTTTTTCCGTAGCCATGCTTTGGGTTAAGTAACACATCACGATATTCTTCAATCACATCAATAATATGTAATTTAATCCCCAATTGTTCAGCAACCCATAAGGCATTATTACGTTTTGGCTTATCTGATTTTTGTTTGCGAATCGCATGTGTATGCCCTTCCACGCAAAAACCTGTAAAGAAGTTAATACCCTCCACATGAATACCTTGGTCTAATAATAATTTGGTGCTCAATAGTGAATCTAACCCACCTGAAATCAACGATACTGCTTTAATTTGTTTACTCATAGTTCTTACTTTCTCACTCCATTTACTCGACACCAATCTTCTTTTTTTACTACAATTAAGTCAGAAAAATATTCACCATACGCCTCTAATATCATCTCAACTTGCTCATGTAAAATACCTGATAAAACAATCTGACCACCTGTTTTAACAAGTCCAGAGAGGTGCTCGCACAAACCCACCAGTGGCTTTGCCAAAATATTCGCAACCATCAAATCTACTTTTTCCAACTGCCCTTCGTCATCAGTATGCAAAACTGTAATTTTAGACGCTTGGTGATTATTATTGACATTGCTTTGCGTGGCTGTCACTGCCTGCGGGTCGTTATCCGTGCAAATTGCTTGTTTCGCACCTAGTTTAATTGCCGCAATTGCCAAAATCCCCGTGCCCGAACCATAATCAATCAGCGTTTTATTAATCGGTGGGTTTTCATCTAAATATTGTAAGCATAAATCGGTAGTCTGATGTGTGCCCGTGCCAAATGCCAATCCCGGATCCATATCAATAATAACCGCATCATCAGGCAATTGAGCACTATCCTCCCACGACGGACAAACCCATAGGCGCTCGCCAAATTGCATCGCATGAAAATCCTTTTTACATTCATCTTCCCAAATCCTGTCCTTTAATAAAACAAAACTTACCTCATCAATGCCGCAAATTTGTTTAAGCATCTCTTTGACATACACCTCATCCGTCCCAATGGAAAATAGTGCAGTAATCGTCACATTCTGCCACAAAGGTGTCGTACCGAGCTCTGGCTCAAAAATTGCATCATCGAAGGTATCGCTAAAAGTCACCGATACGCTGTCCAAGCCCATCAGCACCTCACTGACGAAATCTGCCTGTTGTTTTGAAGTTTTTAGTGTAAGTTGCATCCAGTCCATGGGGATAAAATTATACCCTTATAAAAACCAAGCAAATGCGTTGGGTAATTAACTATAATGTAATTTGTTTATCAACAATTTAAGGAATAAAAATGGCACTAGAAAGAACAGGAAATGGATATTTGGTTGACCCAACTATCTGGAGCGAAGAGATTATGTTTGAGATGGCAAAAGAAGACGATCTTGAATTAACCGAAAGCATGGTGGCACAAATTATGGCAGCCAGAGAATATTTTGCCGAAAATTCATCAGTCCCACCGATTAGAACTTTTGCAAAAGTTGTAGGCATTGATAAAAAAATCTTATTTAAAGAATGGTTAACAGGTCCAATGAAGCCAATCACTAAATATGGCGGTATGCCACAGCCAACGGGCTGCGTCTAGCGCATCAGCAGAATTAACAAAACCCGCGAATGCGGGTTTTTTATTGTCTAAATTAAATCTTTAACTGAGGTAAGTGCCACATTTAAACTACTTGGATCCGTGCCACCACCTTGTGCCATATCGGGGCGACCACCACCTTTTCCGCCAACTTGGGCAGCAACATGGTTGAGGATTTTTCCAGCTTGATATTTGTCGGTTAAATCCTTGGTAACACCAGAGACTAAGGCGATTTTATTACCGTCAACGGCGGCTAAGACAATCACGGCTGAACCTAATTTGTCTTTTAATTTATCAGCAATGTCGCGTAAATCTTTACCGCTCACACCTTCAACGATACTTGATAGTAATTTAATGCCATTCACTTCTTGAACTTGATTAATTAAATCGTCACCTTGATTGCTAGCGAGTTGTTTTTGGAAAGAAGCGATTTGTTTTTCTAAGTCTTTTTGGGTTTTAATGAGTTGTGCAACTTTTTCTACTGCTTGCGTATTATTGGATTTTGTCATTTGTGCAATTTGACTCAAGCACTCTTGGGTTTGATTGTCAAATTGATAAGCATCATAACCTGTCATTGCCTCAATACGACGCACACCCGCAGCAACGCCACCCTCAGAAATGATTCTAAACAAACCGATGTTACCCAATTGATTAACATGCGTTCCACCACAAAGCTCTACTGAGAAATCGCCTTTTCCCATGGTTAAGACGCGCACAGTATCGCCGTATTTTTCGCCAAAAAGTGCTATTGCGCCCCTCTTTTTAGCACTTTCAATGTCGGTAACATTAGTATGTACTTTGGTATTGCCTAAAATTTTACGATTAACGATGCCTTCGATTTTTCCAAGGTCAACCTTGGTAATGGTTTCATCGTGTGAGAAGTCGAAACGCAATTTTTCACCATCGACTAACGAGCCTTTTTGGGTAACGGTTTCACCTAAAACCACTCTGAGTGCGGCGTGTAATAAATGCGTGGCAGAGTGATTACGAGCGATGCGTTTGCGCGTGGCTTTATCCACATTTACGCTAACAACATCGCCGACTTTCAAGGTGCCATTTTCCAAAAGCCCATGATGTTCGAATGCGCCTGATTTTTGCTTTTGCGTATTGCCGACTTTAAATAAAATATCAGCATTTGACAGCGTACCTAAGTCGCCCACTTGTCCACCTGATTCAGCGTAAAAACTTGAACTTGCTAACACCACAATCGCCTGGCTACCTGCGTCAATGCTTTCTACCAACTCGCCCTCTTGAATAATAGCTTGCACGGTTGATGTATTTTCTAATTGCTCATAGCCTAAAAAATTGGTTGCTTCACTGATTGCCACACCTTTTTGTGTGGTTTTAAAATCACCTGCTTGACGGGCGCGGTCTCTTTGCTTGGTCATTTCAACTTCAAAGCCTGCCATATCAATGGTTAAATTATATTCACGCGCCACATCAGCTGTCAAATCCGCTGGAAAACCATAGGTATCATAAAGTTTAAAAATGGTTTTTCCATCAATTTCATTGCCTTTAAGTTGCATGATTGCCTCTGTCAAAATGCCCATGCCTTTGTCTAGCGTCTGGGCAAAATTTTCTTCTTCACGCTTCAAAACCTTTTCAACATTTGCCAAAGATTTTTTCAGTTCTGGGTAAGCATCTTTGAATTCTAACGCTAAAATAGGTGCTAAACGATAGAAAAATACTTTATTAATGCCAATTTTATGCCCATGGCGAATCGCACGACGAATGATGCGACGCAACACATAACCACGCCCTTCATTTGACGGAATTACACCATCGACAATCATAAATGCAGTTGAGCGAATATGGTCAGAAATCACTCGAACTGAGGCATTATCTGTCTTAATATTATCACCTTTTGGTGTTAAACCCACCACGGCTTTAACCAAAGATTTAAAGCCATCGGTATCGTAATTATTATTCTTGTGTTGCAATACTGCGGCTAAGCGTTCAAGCCCCATACCTGTATCAACACAGGGCGCATCTAACGGTTTTAGATAACCATCTTCTTGTTTATCGTATTGCGTAAAAACCAAATTCCAAATCTCAATATAACGGTCGCCGTCTTCGTCAGCGTGACCCGGAGGTCCGCCAGCAATGTCCTCGCCATGGTCGTAGAAAATCTCACTTGATGGCCCGCAAGGTCCAGTATCTCCCATTTGCCAAAAATTATCTTTTGCACCGCAACGAGAAATACGGTTTCTTGGAAAACCAATTTCATTAACCCAAATATCTTCTGCCTCATCATCTTCTTCAAATACACTAATCCAAAGTTTTTCCTTTGGCAGTCCAATTTCTACCGTCAAGAATTCCCACGCATATTGAATGGCTTCGCGTTTGAAATAATCGCCAAATGAAAAATTACCCAACATTTCAAAGAAAGTATGGTGTCTTGCAGTATAACCAACATTTTCTAAATCGTTGTGCTTGCCACCTGCGCGCACGCAACGCTGGGATGAGGCGGCGCGCGTGTAAGGACGCTTTTCTATGCCGCTAAATACATCCTTAAACGGCACCATACCCGCATTCACAAACAATAAAGTTTTGTCATTATGGGGTATAAGCGAAGCACTTGGCTCAATGGTATGCCCCTTTGAAGCGTAAAAATCTAAGAATTTCTGTCTAATTTGTGCGGTTTTCATTTGTGTATAACTTTCCAATAAAGTGCTTAATTATACCTATTCAATAAATGAAATATCACCTGCACCTTGACGAATAACTTCTACCCCGCCCGATGACAAATCAATCACTGTTGTCGGCTCTGGCGGACAATAGCCACCATCAATAATGACATCTACCTGCCTATCCAATACATCGCGCACATCGTCAATGTCATAAAAATCAAGTCCTTCAAGGATTAATGACACGCTCATCAATGGGGTATCTAACGAATCAAGAATCGCTTGCACGACGCTATGCGCTGAAATTCTCAGCCCAATTGTCTTTTTTTTCGGGTGCAATAGGCGCTTCGGTACATCTCGTGTGCCTGCCAAAATAAAAGTATAAGCCCCTGGTAGAATCTTTTTTAACAAACGAAAGGCATTATTATCCAGCTTTGCATATTCACCAATATCCGATAAACCCCTCATCATCAAAGTGAAATCGTGGCGTTTTGACAAATTCCGGATCTTACGAATTCGCGCCAAACCATCCTTATTTCCCATCGCCGTGCCTAGCGCATAGCCAGAATCGGTCGGATACGCTACCACCCCACCTTTATTCAAAATATCCACCACCTGCTTCACCAATCGAGCTTGTGGATTTTGTGGATGAATTACAAACAATTGTGCCATTACCACGCCTTCCATATTGCTTTATCCATATTCAGAAAATCTTTTAAACGCCCAATTTGCACCCTCTGATTGCCCCAGCCATGATAATCCGACCCACAAGAATAGCGTAAATTATAGTCATCCGCCCACTTTGATACACGGGTAATTTCTTCGTCAGAACTATGTGCCGTCACGATTTCTACGCCATCCAATCCAGCGTTAGATAAATGTGAAAACATTCGTTGAATTTTGGTGTTTGTCATTCTATATCTTAGCGGATGGGCTAATACTGCCACACCTCCTGCCGAATGAATCCACGATATCACTTCGTCAAATTGCGCCCATTGTCCACCAACACCTCCGGGCTTTTTACCTGTTAAAAAGCGTCTAAAGACAGATTTCATATCTTTACAAACCCCTTCCTGTATCAACATTTGTGCAAAATGCGTGCGAGTTACCATCCCGCCTTTGGTCAGTGCTTGCGTTTTTTCCAAAGCATTATAAACCCCCGCACCGCCTAAACCGCGTGCCATTTTTTCGGCTCTCAGTTGACGGAAATCTTGATGCCGCTTTAGCCCTGCTTGCAAAACTGGATTGCTTTTATCCACCTTCAGTCCAACAATATGAATGGTCATATTGCTCCACATTGCTGATATTTCGACGCCGTGAATCAAATTAATATTTTGGTTATCAGCCTCTTTTTGTGCCTCGTCTAATCCATCTGTGGTATCGTGGTCAGTAAGGGCAAACACCTCGCAATTTGAGTTTTTTGCCAAACGCACAACCTCACTCGGCGACAAAACGCCATCGGAATAATAAGAATGGTTGTGTAAATCAATCATGGCACTCATTATATTGACTATAATTTTAAACATTAATATTAATTACTATTTATATGTGTGGAATTGTCGGCGGGATTTGTAGAAATAACATTACACCTCTGTTAATTAAAGGTCTTAAACGCTTAGAATATCGTGGTTATGACTCAGCAGGTTTGGTAGTCTTAAGCAACGACAACGAACTACAGCGCGCTCGTTCAGTAGGAAAAGTTGTCAACCTTGAAAATAGCATTAATGCAGAAACTGTTAGCGGTAGTGTCGGCATTGCTCACACCCGTTGGGCAACCCATGGCGAGCCCACCACCAAGAATGCACATCCACATATTTGTAATAATGATGTTGGCGTGGTGCATAATGGCATCATTGAAAACTTCTTAGAGCTAAAAGTAAAACAACAAGCACAAGGTTATCATTTTACCTCTGACACTGACACCGAAGTTATTGCCCACAGCATTCACCAAACATTACAAGACAGCGATACTTTGCTGGAAGCCGTACAAAAAGCCGTCAAAACCTTCCAAGGGGCTTATGGCATCGGTGTCATTTCGCCAAAAAACCCTGGGCACATCGTTGTCGCTAGAAGTGGTTCGCCTTTGGTTATTGGTGTCAGCGACAAAGGTAATTTTATCGCCTCAGACCAAATGGCACTCTTAGAAGTCACCAAACAATTCATCTTTTTAGAAGAAGGTGATATTGCCAATATTACCACGGACACTGTCAACATTTTCGACAAAGATGGCGCGCCCGTAGAGCGAGAAATTAAAACCTCAAAACTCGAAAGTGGAAAAATTTCCAAAGGTGATTACGCCCACTATATGCAAAAAGAAATCTTTGAGCAGCCGCAAGCCATTGCCGACACTTTAGAGTCTCGCATTAGCAAAGACAAAATCCTCACATCTGCCTTTGGACACAGTGCCAAAGCAATTTTTCAAAAAATCGAACACATTCAAATCATCGCCTGTGGCACTAGTTACAACGCAGGATTAGTGGCAAAATATTGGCTAGAAGGCATCGCTAAAATTCCAACGCATATTGAAGTTGCTAGCGAATATCGCTATCGCAACCCCATCATTTTAGACAATACTTTATTCATCACTATTTCCCAAAGTGGTGAAACTGCCGACACTTTGGAAGCCCTTCGCGCTGTCAAAAAACGCAAAGAAAATATCCACTCATTAACCATTTGCAACAGTGCAGAATCTAGCCTCACCAGGGAATCAGAACTTACTTTCCTCACGCACGCTGGCGTTGAAATCGGTGTCGCTAGCACTAAAGCATTCACCACACAATTGGTTTCGCTCGCCCTGCTTTCCGTTGCCATTGGCAGATGCCACAATCGGGTGTCAACAGCACAAGAAAAAGCAATCGTTGATGGTTTAAATCGCTTACCTGGGTTAGTCGCACAAGCCCTAAAGCAAGAAGACCAAATCATTGAACTCGCCAAAACTTTCAAAGATAAATTTAATGCCTTGTTCTTGGGTCGAGGTTCAATGCATGCTATCGCCATGGAGGGTGCCCTCAAACTCAAAGAAATTAGCTACATCCACGCTGAAGCCTACCCCGCTGGCGAACTTAAACACGGTCCCATTGCTTTAATTGGCAAAGACACCCCCGTCATCGCAATTGCACCAAATGACGAACTCTTGGATAAACTCAAATCTAACCTCCAAGAAGTAAAATCCCGCGGTTCGCAAATGATTGTCTTTGAAGATGAAGATGCCAAAGTCACGCCAATGGACGGACTAAAAATTATCCCTATTACCAATAACTTAGGTCGTATCACTGCCCCAATTATATTTACAATCCCCTTGCAATTACTCAGTTACCATGTCGCCTTAATTAAAGGTACTGATGTTGACCAGCCGCGTAATTTAGCTAAGTCGGTTACCGTGGAATAAGCGATTTATCATTATCACACAAATAACAGGCGTTGCTTTTTACTAATCTGTCTAACAAATTATCGTATTCAATGCGTTTTTGATGATAAGTTTTCAAAACTAATAAATAATCCAATTGCGTTTGATAATGCTCATATATTTCATCTAACACAAAACGAATATTGCCATCACCTGAAAGATAATTGTCTAGTTCTACAGTGATTTGCTGTTGTTTTAATTTTTCTTTGTAATAACTGTCTAATGTTTGACTGCCAATTTTTAAATCATTCTTTAAAACTTTAGCATCCAATACTTTGTCTTTTAAATCAATCTCATAATCGGTCTGTTTTTTACTTTTTTCTAACTTGGATTTAAATAGATT
This sequence comes from endosymbiont of Bathymodiolus septemdierum str. Myojin knoll, assembly GCF_001547755.1. NCBI lineage: Bacteria > Pseudomonadati > Pseudomonadota > Gammaproteobacteria > Bathymodiolus septemdierum thioautotrophic gill symbiont. The sequence goes on from NZ_AP013042.1 coordinate 1,236,898, forward strand.
GTAGTCATTAATAGGGTTGCCACTTAATGGATAGGATAAATCTAGGCTGATTTTATATTCGTTGGCATTCTTATAAGAGTAGCTAGAATAATTACCTTTATTTTGTGTTTTAATATGACTAAGATTAATATCTAAATCCGCCAAACCTTTATTTTTATAGGCATCAATATAGCGCTGTTTCTTGCCAATATCCAGTTTAGATATTTGTAAATCACGGCTATGTTTTTGCAAGTATTCCTGACTATTTTCAATCAACACACAACGAATATCGGCATTAAAATTAATGGTTGATAAATCGCTTTTATTAAAGTCAATAAAAGTTTTTAATGTTAAAATTGAAGACGCTAAATTAGACTCGGATTGTGCAATACTTGTTTTAGTTTTTTGAATTTGCGTCGCCAATAACTTGCTGTCATTTTTACGCTGTTTGACATACGCTTTGATTTTTTTAAACGCAGACAATCTGTCTTTGTAAATGTGCAAACGCTGGATGCCTATTGCCAAATCAATAAACGCAGTTAACGCATCTGCAACCTCATCTTCCTTGTTTTCCAATAACTCTAAAATCTCTACTTTTTGGTCAATTTCAGCCAAATCATAAAGTGCTTTACTGCTTCCGCCATCCGAATTTTTTAATAGTGGAATATTAATTTTAGTGGTTAAAACATTATTGCGCTCAGAAAGCTTTTTATCTTGATAATACACCCCACTTTTATATTTTTCTTGCTCATCAATTGGCAATTTTCTATCAAAATCAACACTAAATGACGACCCATTTTTAAAAGCAGTTGAAAGTTTTAGCCCTATATTTCGGTCTGTTTGATTTCGAGTGTAAGTGTAACTAGTATCTTTATCGGTTGAATCCTTCTCAATACCGTATTTAGCCGTCAAATCTAAGCGCCAACCATAATAATCTCGTTCTCTTGATTCTAATCGCCGCTGTTGAATAAGCATATCAATCTCATCACTTTCAAATAACTTATGATTTATCAAGACTTTTTGAATTAATGCTTGTTCGGTTAACGCTAACACATTAACGGAAAGTAAATACAAGGCACACAAAGCCATCCAAATGCTATTTTTTTTCATCTTTTTGATTTCTACCGTTGTAGTTGGCAGACTCCTCATTAACTGCCATCTCAAAGTTATTTGTTAATTCGACAAAAGAATAGTCAAGTGCTTGACAAATTTGATGTGTTTCTACTAAATCGACAAGACGGTCACCGTTCTCATACTTACTCACAAAAGATTGGGTTGTTTGTAATTCTGCTGCAAGTTGTTTCTGGGTGACTTTTTGATGCCTCCTTGCGTTCACTAACAATTGTCTTAAAATTTCTCGGCGTTTGTCAAATGGATTTCGTCTACTCATTTTATTATTTTAAATTAGAACAATAAATATTCCATAATAGGATATTTAAAAAAAGTTAATAAATGGCAAGATTGAACCTTGTCATTTATCAGGTGTTACATAAACGAAGTTTTTAAAAAAACAGTGTTTGCCTCTACGAAACCCTTGATACTACCACAATCAAATCGTTGCCCTTGAAACTTGTAGGCGATAACCTTACCTTGTTTGGCTAGTATCATTAATGCATCAGTAATTTGGATTTCGCCATTTTTATCGGGTTGGGTGTTAGCTAAAACTGTGAATATTTCTGGCGTCAATATGTAGCGACCAATGATGGCTAAATTGGTGGGTGCATCCGCTGAGTCTGGCTTTTCTAGCATATTATGGACGCGATAGGCGTTGTCGGAATTGTCTAATAATTTGCCATCGATGACACCGTATTTATCAACTTCATCCATCGGCACTTCTTCAATAGCAACGATGCAACAATCTGGGTGTTGTGCGTAGAGTTTGGTCATTTGTGCAAGGACTGAATCACCTACATTGGTACATAAATCGTCGGGCAAAATCACCGCAAATGCTTCGTTACCGATGAGGGGTTGCCCACTGTGGATTGCATGACCTAAGCCTAACATTTGTTGTTGTTCGATATAGGTAAAATCACAGTGTTCGGTGACATAATTGACCTCATCTAACAATGAAGCTTTGGCGGTGCCTTGTACGCTAGATTCAATTTCTGGATGTGCTCGAAAATGATCTTTGATGGCTTGCTTGTGCTTGCTAATTACCATTGCAATTGTGGTGATGCCCGCACTCATAGCCTCTTCCACGCCGTATTGAATTAAGGGCTTAGCAAGGATGGGTAGCATCTCTTTTGGAACAGCCTTGGTAACAGGCAAAAAACGCGTGCCATAGCCTGCAACCGGGAATAGGCATTTATTGATCAACATTTGAGCGCATTGGTAAGAATAACTTTTCCATTTTCCACGCCGGGCTGGTCGTAGGTGTTGATTTGTAAAAATTGCCCAATGGTGGATACCAAAAGTTGATAACTAAACATTAATTTAGCAATATTGTATTCGTCAACGGTAGAAATAGTGATGACATCACAGGGGATGTCTTTTTGCGCTTCGACAGATTGAATAGTGGCATCGGCTTGCTTGTTTAAGAGGTCGTTAAAACTCAACCCTTCGGCATATTCTAAACCTAAATTTGCACTGGATTTTGGAATAATAGTATCGTCCTTTAAATCAGCAATTTTGATGAAAGTCACGGTTTTATCACGCACACCGTCAATAATTAATTGCAAAAAACTATGTTGGTCCACTGGACCAATTAGGGCAATTGGGGTTAATGCTTGACGGGTTTTATTAATGTTGAGCTTGCCCAAACTTTCTGCCCAAAGTTGCACATACCATTTGTTAAAACTCTCCAATGAAGAAGAATAAGAAAAAATCGCGTTAATGTTAAATCGCGCTTTATTTTCTACCAAAAATCGCGCCTTGCTGATAATCGGCTGGTAGTATTCTTTTTGCTTAAAAAAACTATCAGAAACGCGCCTACAACCATTCAATAAATTATCAATGTCAGCGCCCACCATCGCAAGGGGTACTAAACCGACCACGCTGAATACGGAAAAACGACCGCCAATATTCTCAGCCAATTCAAAAACCTTGATATCGTTGTTGTTTGCGTATTTTGTTAACTTTGTTTTTGCCTCAGAAATGATGGTGCAATTTTTACCGTTTACTTCCACCAAAGTACTTAAATATTTAAACAAGCTGATGGTTTCGATGGTACTACCTGACTTTGAAATGACAACGAAGTGCGCATCATTAATGTCTAATTTCTTTAGGCAATATTTGATTTCGAGTGGGTCAACCGTTTCTAAAAAAATCAAATCTTTTTGATATTTATTTGACGGCAATAAAAATTCATAAATGGCCCTTGCACCCAAACTTGAACCGCCAATACCCAGTACGACGATGTGCCGTTGCCTGACTGTGGCAACATAATTTTTGATGTCGTTAGTATCTTGATAGGGTAAATCATAATAGCCAATTTCCGCGCGCTCATCTTTAATGCGTTGAAAAATATCGTCATTAGAATGAATTTGGTAGAAGTTTTTATTGTATTCCATGCGAGTTATTATAACCATAACCGCTACTATCACGCTATAATTTACCACCTATGAGCGACAATACAACAAACAACAAGCCCGTGATTAATTTTATTCGTCATCAGATTAACGATGACTTGGATAAAAACTTGCACGATTCAATTCAAACCCGTTTTCCACCTGAGCCAAATGGCTATTTACATATCGGTCATGCCAAATCTATTTGCCTGAATTTCGGCTTAGCGAAAGATTATAACGGTAAATGTAATTTGCGTTTTGATGACACCAATCCTTCTAAAGAAGAGGTAGAATTCATTGATTCTATTAAAAATGATGTGCAATGGCTGGGTTTTGATTGGGATGGCGAGGTTAGATATACTTCCAATTATTTTCCAAAATTTTACCAATACGCCAAAGAATTAATCGATAAGGGATTGGCATTCGTGTGCTTTTTGAATGCGGAAGAAACGCGTGAATATCGTGGCACTTTAAAACAAGCAGGTAAAAATAGCCCATATCGTGATACCTCAAAAGCAGAAAATTTAGACCTACTTGCGAAGATGAAAGATGGAAAATTTTCTGAAGGCGAATGCGTTTTGCGTGCCAAAATTGATATGGCTTCCCCGTTTATATGTCTGCGTGACCCGACACTTTACCGTATCCGTTTTGACAAACATCATCAGACCGGCAACGAATGGCGTATTTATCCAATGTATGATTTTGCCCATTGTATTAGTGATGCAATTGAAGGTATTACTCATTCACTGTGCACTTTGGAATTCCAAGACAATCGTCGCTTGTATGACTGGATATTGGAGAACTTGGACGATTTTAACAAGCCCAATCGCCCCCATCAATATGAATTTTCACGCCTAAATCTTGAATACACAGTAATGAGCAAACGCAAATTGCAGCAATTGGTAGAATACAATTTGGTTACTGGCTGGGATGACCCACGGATGCCAACCCTATCGGGCTTGCGTCGTCGTGGTTATACGGCGGCAGGTATTCGTGATTTTATCGATAGAATTGGCATATCGAAAGTAGACAGTATGACAGATATGTCCATTTTAGAAGCCAGCATTCGTGATGATTTGAATACCGTTGCACCTCGCACGATGGGCGTTATTGACCCGATTAAAGTTATTATTGAAAACTATCCAGAGGATAAAATTGAGTCATTGCAAGCGCCAATTCACCCGCAAAACGAAGCCATGGGCAAGCGAGAAATTTTCTTCTCAAGAATGCTTTATATTGACAGGTCTGACTTTGAAGAAGTTGCACCGAACAAAAAATTCAAACGCTTAGCACTCAATAAAGAAGTGCGCCTGCGTAATGCTTATGTGATTAATGCCACAACTTTTGACACTGATTTTGACGGCAATATTACTACGGTTTATGCGACTTATGATGCAGAGACTTTAGGCAAAAACCCTGCTGATGGGCGTAAAGTCAAAGGTGTGATTCATTTTGTTGAAGCCAGCAAAGCCCTTAAAGCAGAATTCCGATTATATGATAGATTATTTACCCTTGAAAACCCAGGTAAAAACGACCATTTTGAACAATTACTCAATTCAGAATCTTTGATAACGACTCATGGCGTGGTTGAGCCAGGGATGAAAAATGCAGAACCCGAACAGGCTTATCAATTTGAACGAGAAGGATATTTCTGCCGTGATGATAAAGATGAAAGTAAATATTTAATATTTAATAAAACAGTTGGACTAAGGGATACTTGGAGTTCGTCAAAAATCAGTTAATTCGCAATTAAAGATCCAAACCTCGCTCCAATGAATATTTTTTGATGTCGTGCGTCCCAATCTTTAAAATGAATGACTTTCTTTTCGTCGGGAAAACTGACGCTCATTTTTTCAAAATCAAGTGTGTAAAGTTTTAAATTAGGCTCTGCCAAAACTGCTCTTGGGTCATTGTGTTGCGTTGGCATATATTGGCTAACCACCCTCAATCGATTTGAATTTATTGGTTTTAATAAAGACTTCCCATTGATATTTTTATCAGGCTTCATACCAATAATATCCAAAATACTCGGCACAATATCTGCCTGCGATACAGGCGCATCTTGGTTGCGTAACAATTGTGCAATTTTGGATTTTGGTGCAGAGATTAAGAGTGGATTATGAATAGTATTCAAGTGTGGGTCTTGGTTGAATTTCCCTGCTTTACCACCCAAACCTTGCCCGTGGTCAGTAGAATAAAATACCCAACTATTTGGATATTCTTGTCGCATTTTTTGAATGATTTTAAACAGATATTCATCAGTTTTAACCACGGTATTGTCATAGGCATTGATAGAATTTGGCGTATTTTCAGGTAAGAATATTTTATGTTTTTTGGTGGAATGTTCTGCGTAAGGATAGTGCGACCCATCCATTTGTAAGACTAAGAAAAACGGCGTTTTTTGTTTACCAACTTTGGCAATATACGGCAGTGCAATCTCATTCAACACACGCATATCATCGGCACCTTTGTGTACCGATGCGTTCTTATTCATATCCACACCATGCCAAAAATAATCCACACTTTCATCAACAAACATTTCTTTAATATGACCCCAATCTGTATCCTGTGCGCTGATAAACGCTGTGGTGTAACCTCGCGCTTTGGCATAATTAAACACGGTTGGGGTTTGATAAATCCTGCCTTTTGGATCAATACCTTCAATGCCCACCAACATATATGGAACGCTGAGGCGGGTATGAGTGCCAATACTAAGTGCGTTATTGTATTTAATCAATTGCCTGTCTTTTTCAAGTTGTGCTAATTGTGGCGTGGTATTGCGCTTATAACCGTAAATACTCATGTGCGAAAGCGTCAACGACTCGCCCACAATATAAATTATATTCGGCAAACCCTCGGTTGATAATTGGCTAGGAATAACACTCGGTTTGTCATATTTGAATTCTAATACCTGCATGCGTGACATTTGCAACAAGGTAGAATAATATGACAGCGTTGAATTTTGAAAATTATTCACCCCATACCAACTAAAAGTTGTGAGTAAATATAGCAGTGTAAATCCAATCACATTTAACCCATAACGCCATCTGACTATTTTGGTTTTTACACCTGATAATAAGCTTAATAATCCATAGACAAACAGCAAAATAATAGTGGATTTTAGCCAATTAAATTGGTCCATCCACACACTCAACACCAATGACGGATCTTGTGAAAATTCACGAAAACCTGAGCTACTCGCAAAACTACGATACACCTCATAATGCGACATTTGTACCCACATTGGTACGGCAATAAAGGCAAAAACAAGATATTTACCTGTCTTAAAGTATCTAATAATCGGACTAAGAATAAACAAAAGTAACATCATTGCTAACGCTGTTAAACCATAATTAACAACCACACGCTTAGAATTCCAATGCTCAAATATCCAAGAAAAATCACGCACTACAAATAAATCAAGCAAAGTAATGCCCAGCCAAATCAGTAGAATTTTTAAGCCTGCTCTATCAAATCTAACCATAGGGAAACCGTATCCATTTCATTATATTTTGTTAAATCAATTTGCAATGGCGTAACTGAAACAAAACCATTGGCAACTGCATAAAAGTCCGTTCCCACACCATTATCTGCTTCCTTACCATTTTCACCAATCCAAAATTTTGAGGCATCGTCTTTATCGGGCAGGCTTTGCTCAGATTGGTGTCGTTTGCCCAAACGCGTGGTTTGCAAACCTTGAATCTCATCAATCGGCACATCGGGTACATTGACATTCAGAACAGTATCGTGTGATAAGGGGGCGTGAGAAATTTGTGCAACCAATCTTTGTGCGATGATACCCGCTGTTTCAAAATGTTCGCCCTCCCAGCTCGCCAATGAAATTGCTAACGATGGCAACCCTAAAAAACGCCCTTCAATTGCCCCAGCAACTGTGCCAGAATAAATCACATCATCCCCTAAATTCGCTCCAAAATTAATCCCTGTAACCACCAAATCAAATTCATCCTCCAACAGTCCGCTGAGCGCTAAATGCACACAATCACTCGGCGTGGCATCAACGCTATAGGTATTTTTTTTGATTTTAATCGGTTGCAAGGCTCTATTTAGTGTTAAAGAGCTACTGGATGCAGATTTATTTTCATTTGGCGCCACCACAACCACTTGATGATCTTTGGATAAATATTGCACCAAAGTTTTGATGCCCTGCGCATCAAAACCATCATCATTACTGATTAATATTTTCATTTAATGGTAAGTGTGATTTTGTCTTTTTTAATCTCAACTTTGACAGTGCCTCCTGTGACTAACTTACCAAATAACAACTCATCCGCTAAGGGTTTTCGGATTTCTTTTTCTATCAATCGTGACATTGGGCGAGCACCCATTTTGGCGTCATAACCGTTTTTGGCAAACCATTTTCTTGAGGTTTCTGAGACGATTAGGGAGACATTTTTGTCTTCTAAAGCCGATTCTAATTCAAACAAGAATTTATTAACAACAAAAACAATGGTTTTTTCGTTTAATGAATTGAAATAAATGACTTCAGACAAACGATTTCTAAATTCTGGGGTAAAGGCTTTTTTCAATTCACCTTCATAGTCCAACGAATGGTCTTGCTCGTTAAAGCCAATTGATGCACGCCCAACACTTTGCGCACCAATGTTAGAGGTCATTACCAAAATCACATTGCTAAAATCAACTTCTCGTCCATTCGCATCAGTGAGTTTACCGTTATCCATCACCTGTAATAATAAATTGAAAATATCAGGATGCGCTTTTTCAACTTCGTCCAACAACAATACTGCATATGGATTAGCATTCACCGCTTCGGTCAACAAGCCCCCTTCATCGTAACCCACATAACCTGGTGGTGAGCCCACCAATTTTGATATTGAATGGCGTTCCATATATTCACTCATATCAAAACGCAATAATTTAACCCCCATAATGCGAGCAAGTTGTTTGCAAATCTCGGTTTTACCAACACCTGTTGGACCAGCAAATAGAAAAGAGCCCATTGGCTTGTCTTCGTGCGCCAAACCCGAACGAGATAATTTAATAGCCGTCGATAGACTTTCAACTGCCTTCTCCTGTCCGAACACACCGAGTTTTAAATCTGCTTCCAAGCTCTTCAATAAAGACTTGTCATCCTTTGTCACTTGTCGCGACGGAATACGCGCTAATTTTGCGACAATGTCTTCAATATCGCCCACACCAATATTCACTTTTCGTTTAGATTTAGGTTGAATTTGTTGCAGGGCACCAACTTCATCGATCACATCAATTGCTTTATCTGGCAGGCGACGGTCATTCATATAACGGTGTGACAACTCCACTGCCGACACCAACGATGCCTTAGAATATTTAACCTTATGATGCGTTTGATAAGCTTCTTTCAAGCCATTTAAAATCTTAATCGTGTCATCTACCGATGGCTCATCAATGTCAATTTTTTGAAAACGACGCGATAGCGCATGGTCTTTTTCAAATACCTTGCGATATTCTTCGTAAGTCGTCGAACCCATACATTTCAATGTGCCATCCGCCAATGCGGGTTTTAACAAATTAGACGCATCCAATGAGCCACCAGACACACTACCTGCACCGACAATAGTATGGATTTCGTCAATAAACAAAATAGCATCAGGGATTTTTTCTAAATCACTGAGTACCGATTTCAAACGCTTCTCAAAATCTCCCCGATACTTTGTTCCTGCAACCAACACACCTACATCTAATGAGTAAATACTAGCATTTTTTAAAACCTCTGGCACCTTTCCATCGACAATTTTTTTGGCGATTCCTTGTGCAATTGCCGTTTTACCTACGCCCGCCTGTCCAACAAACAAAGGATTGTTTTTACGGCGTCTGGATAAAATCTGCACTGTGCGTAACACCTCTTCTTCTCTACCAAGTAGCGGGTCAATCTTGCCAGACTTCGATTTTTCGCACAAATTAGTGGTGTAAGTTTCTAACGCATTTTTGTTCTTTTTCTTTGGCTTGGCATCGGTTTTATAATCCCTATCATCATCAGTATATGCGGCTGTTTGCGTTGACATAGCCTCCATCACTTCAAGGCGAGAAACGCCATTTTGCTTAAGTAAATAAACCGCATAAGATTCTTTTTCAGAAAAAATACTGACCAAAATATTCATTGCATAAACTGTATTTTTCTGTGCTGATTGTGCTTGATAAACACTGCGTTGCAACACGCGTTGAAAGCCTACAGTAGGCACAATATCGATTTCTGATTGCTGAGGAATAAGCGGCGTATTTGAATCAATATAGTCTTCCAAATCAGCACGAAATTCTTCCAAATTCACTTGCTTATTGCGTAAAAAACTCACCACTTCGTCAATATTAAACAAAGCAATTAATAAATGTTCAACCGTTACAAACTCCAAACGGTTGTTACGCGCTTTGGTCATAATGTAATTAATTTCTTGTTGTAAGCCAGCTTCAATCATAATGCGTATTATACTTCCCTAACGACACACATCAACGGTTGTTCGTTGCTACGGGAAAAATCAATTACTTGCGTTACTTTTGTTTGTGCCACATCGTGCGAATAAATACCGCAGACACCTTCGCCATCAATATGAACTTTAAGCATAATTGCGTGTGCGGCTTCTTCAGTTTTGGCAAAAAACTGCATCAACACCTCAATAACAAAATCCATTTCGGTATAGTCGTCATTCAACAGCAGCACTTGAAATTGACTGGGCTTTTTGAGTTTCGGCTTTGCCGTTTTGGTCAATGTATCGTCCATCTATAGAATCTTTACAAAAGAGTGCTATTTTAACAATGTAATTTTCATTAAAATAGAGTCTTTATTATTTTATAGTAGCCGTAATGGAAAATATTCACAAAGACAAAATTCTTATCCTTGATTTTGGTTCGCAATACACACAACTTATTGCTCGTCGCGTGCGTGAAATCGGTGTTTATTGTGAGTTGTTACCTTACGATGTTGATGAGAATTTCATTAAGCGATTTAACCCAAAAGGTATCATCCTTTCAGGCGGTCCTGATACCGTAACTTTGGACGATTCTGCGAGAGCACCACAAATCGTTTTTGACCTTGGTGTGCCAATTTTAGGTATTTGTTATGGCATGCAAACGATGGCAACGCAGCTCGGCGGTTTGGCTGTTTCAGCTGATAAACACGAATACGGCTTTGCCAAAGTTCGTGCCCGCAATCACTCATCGTTACTAAATAATATTATGGACGAAGTTAATGACGAAGGTCATGGCTTGTTGGATGTATGGATGAGTCACGGCATTGAGGTTAAAGAATTACCAAAAGGCTTTAAACTCATCGCTTCTACTGATAATTGTGCGATTGCAGGGTTTGCTAATGTAGAAAAACACTATTATGGTTTGCAATTCCACCCAGAAGTTACGCATACAAAACAAGGTGTACACATCTTAGAGCGATTTGTTTCTGGTATTTGCGACTGTGAGAAAAACTGGACCACCGATAATATTATTACCGATTTAATCCAAGCATTAAAAAATCAAATCGGTGATGGCAATGTCCTACTAGGACTGTCAGGTGGTGTCGATTCTTCCGTTGTTGCCGTGCTATTACACCAAGCCATTGGCAATCAATTGACTTGTGTTTTTGTGGATAACGGACTATTGCGACTCAACGAAGGTGATGAAGTCATGAAAACTTTCGCTGAAAATATGGGTGTTAAAGTTATCCGTGCTGATGCACAAGAAAAATTCTACAATGCCTTGTCTAATGAAAATGAACCGGAGGCAAAACGCAAAATTATTGGCCGCACCTTCGTTGAGGTATTTGAAGAAGAAGCAAAACACCTTGATAATATTAAATTTTTGGCCCAAGGCACTATTTACCCCGATGTGATTGAATCAGCAGGCGCTGCTTCGGGCAAGGCAAAGGTTATTAAATCCCACCACAATGTTGGTGGATTGCCCGATGATTTAGCCTTTGAATTGGTCGAACCACTTAAAGAATTATTCAAAGACGAAGTCCGCACTATCGGTGTCAAACTCGGCATCCCTGCCCATATGCTTTACCGTCATCCATTTCCAGGACCGGGTTTAGGCGTTCGTATTTTAGGGCAAGTCAAACAAGAGTATGCCAATATTTTGCGCGAAGCCGATGCTATCTTTATGGATGAACTTTATAAAAACGATTTATACGATAAAGTTAATCAAGCCTTTGCTGTATTTCTACCTATTAAATCCGTCGGCGTTACTGGCGATGAACGCCGCTACGACTATGTCATTGCTCTGCGCGCTGTTGAGACCATCGACTTTATGACCGCCCGTTGGGCGCACTTGCCATACGATTTTTTAGACACCGTTTCTAACCGAATTATGAATGAAATATCGCGTGTTTCTCGCGTGGTTTATGACATTTCAGGCAAGCCACCAGCAACGATTGAGTGGGAATAATAATGTGTGATAATCTCATTGACTCTCAATGGATGGCATTAGCAATAGAACAAGCATTACTCGCTGAAAAAATAAATGAAGTCCCCGTTGGTGCTGTCCTAATACAAGATGAACAACTCATTGCTAGCGCTCACAATCAACCTATCAGCAACAACGATCCAACCGCCCATGCGGAAATTCAATTATTACGCAAAGCAGGCGAAAAACTGAACAACTACCGCCTACCCAATACAACCTTATATGTGACTTTAGAACCTTGTACAATGTGCTTAGGTGCAATGGTTCATGCCCGTATAAATCGCATTGTATTCGGTGCTTTTGATGAAAAAACAGGTGTTTGTGGTTCCTGCCAAAATCTTGCAAACAGTGATTGCTTCAATCACAACATACAAGTAACAGGCGGCATACTTGCCACCGAGTGTAAAACCTTACTACAAAACTTTTTTAAGCGTCGTCGCTAAAGAGACTGTTAAACGGTGTACATACCACCATTGACATGAAGCGTTTGAGCGGTAATATAAGAACCTGCATCCCCTGCCAAGAACAATACCGAATTAGCAACTTCCTCAACCAAGCCCAATCGACCCATCGGAATTTGTTTCGCTAAAGCGTCTTTTTGCTCTTCTGGCAACGCATCCGTCATATCGGTTTTAATAAACCCTGGTGCCACTGCATTGACAGTGATACCACGAGCACCAACTTCCCTAGCGAGGGATTTGGTAAAACCCATAATACCCGCTTTTGCGGCAGCATAGTTGGTTTGCCCTGCGTTACCCATTGCACCAACGACAGAAGCAATTGAAATAATACGACCTGCTTTTTTCTTCATCATGCCGCGCAAAACAGCTTTTGACATTTTGTAAACAGAGGCTAAATTAGTGTTCATAATATCATCCCATTCCTCTTCTTTCATACGCATCAGCAAATTATCACGCGTGATTCCAGCGTTATTAATCAAAATATCTACCGCGCCATAAGTATCAACAATAGCATTCATCACTTCGGCAATTTGGTCGTTGTTAGTGACATTCAATGCCATGCCCACACCAATTACACCATTCTCTTTAAGTGTTGCGCTGATTGCATCTGCACCTTTATCACTGGTCGCTGTGCCGATGACAGTTGCACCTGCGCCACCCAAAGTAAGGGCGATGGCTTGTCCAATACCACGGCTTGCGCCAGTGACTAAAACGATTTTTCCCGCTAAATTGTTCATTGTTCTATCTCCTGTGAAATTGCCGCAATATTTTCTGTGGTCAAAATGGCGCTTGCCGTTAATGATTTTTCAATTCTACGCGTCAATCCCGTCAATATTTTACCTGGTCCTGCTTCAATTAATCTTGAAACGCCCATATCGTGCATCGCTTGAACCGTACCCGTCCACAAAACTGGTCGGTGTAATTGCGCTACTAATTTTGCACGAATATCATCGGCATCGGTTGCTTTTTTTGCATCTACATTATGCAACACATCAACACCACCCAATCTAAATTGAACACCCTGCAGCGCATTTGCCAACATCGTCGCCGCATCATTCATCAGTGAACAATGCGAAGGCACACTCACTGGCAATATCACCGCGCGTTTTGCACCTGCCGCTTTCATCAAATCGCAAGTTACATCAACAGATTCTTTATTACCCGCAATCACCACTTGCCCCTTAGAATTAAAATTCACCGCTTCAACAATACCCTCACCTGAATATTGTGTGCAAACCTTAACCACAGTCTCATCATCCAGACCTAAAATCGCCGCCATTGCACCAACGCCAGCAGGCACGGCCGATTGCATTAACTCTGCGCGATGCTGCACCAATTTAATGCCATCAGCAAATCCCAATGCACCCGAAGCCACCAATGCTGTGTATTCACCCAAACTATGTCCTGCCATACAAACAGGTGATAAATCTATTTCATTTTCCAACACTTCATAAGTTGCATAACCCGCTGCCAACATTGCTGGCTGCGTTTTTTGTGTTTGATTGAGCCCCTCTTGATCCTCTTGCGTGAGTTTCCATAAATCATAACCCAATACATCACTTGCATGCTCAAAAGTCACTTTAACTGATGCAAAATTATCCGCCAAATCAGACAACATACCAAGAGATTGAGAGCCTTGCCCTGGGAATACGATAGAATATTTCATGATAAATCCTTTATTATTTTAAATAATAAAAAAGCACCCGAAAGTGCTTTTTTTAAATGCTTATTTGATAAACAAATTATGCAGATTCAATAGAAATATATTGACGCATAAATTTACCTTTTTTAGCAAAAACAACCTTACCATCTGCAGTGGCAAACAAAGTGTCGTCTTTACCTTTACGGACATTGGTGCCTGGATGGAATTTAGTGCCTCTTTGACGCACTAAAATATTACCCGCCAAAGCAACTTGACCACCAAATTTCTTAACACCCAATCTTTTTGATACCGAATCTCTGCCGTTATTAGTACTACCGCCTGCTTTCTTATGTGCCATGGTCTATTTCTCCTTATGCTTTAATTTTTGTGATTTCAATTTCAGTGAACAATTGTCTGTGACCTTGTTGCTTCATTGAGTGCTTACGACGACGGAATTTAAGGATATGTACTTTTTTACCTTTGCCTTGTGCGATGATTTTCGCTTCAACAGAAGCTTTTGCAACGGTTGGTGCACCGATTTGAACTTTGTCGCCATCAGCAACCATTAAAATATCGTCAAAAGTAATGCTCTTACCTATTTCAACTTCTAATTTCTCAACTTTTAGTGTCATACCTTGCTCAACTCTAAACTGTTGACCACCTGTTTTGATAACTGCGTACATAATAAAACCTATCTGTGTGTCGTAAAAAGGAGAAATTATACGCTAAGCGATGTGTTTACGAAAGGTATAATTTACATTTTTGTTTAGACAAGCACACAATGATTATTTTAAAAACTAATATGGGCGACATTCACATCGAATTAGATGCCAAAAATGCACCGATAACCAGCAAAAATTTTATCGATTATGTCAAATCTGGCTTTTATGATGGCACAATTTTTCATCGTGTGATTAAAAATTTTATGATTCAAGGCGGCGGTTTTACAGAAGATATGAAAGAAAAGCCAAGCAAAAAAGAAATTAAAAACGAAGCCAAGAATGGGTTAAAAAATTCTAAATACACTATAGCAATGGCAAGAACAGCGGCACCTCATTCAGCCAGTTCACAATTCTTCATTAACACTAGCAACAACAGTTTCCTAGACTATCCAGGTCAAGACGGCTGGGGCTATTGTGTATTTGGCGAAGTGGTTAAAGGTGAAGAAATTGTGGATAAAATCAATGATGTTAATACGGGCAATCTCGGTATGCATGCTGATGTACCGAATGACGCCGTTATCATTACTAAAGCCACCGTAAAAACGCCAACTAAAAAGAAACCTGTTGCTAAGAAAGTTGCTACGAAAAAGAAACCTGTTGCTAAGAAAGCTGTTGTGAAAAATCCTGCCACCAAGAAAACAACCGCTAAAAAAGCAACCACCAAAAAGACCGCAACTAAAAAAACAACCAAAAAATAATCAATGCAAACTTTACTGATTGCAGATTTACACTTAATCTCTGGTGAAACAGAAAAAACCAATCTGTTTATCAGGTTTTGCCAAGAACAGGCATCGCAAGCAGATCAACTCTTTATTTTAGGAGATTTGTTTAACACTTGGCTGGGTGACGATTTGTCAATTAATAACTATCCGAGTATTATTTCCGCATTAAAAGCGTTGAGCAGCACGACCAAAGTTTTTATTACTGGGGGCAATCGTGATTTTTTATTGGGTGATGATTTTGTCACACAAACGGAATGCGTGTTATTAAAAACCCCTTACTTATTAACGACCGAAAACAAAAATTATGTCTTAATTCACGGCGATGAATTGTGTACTGATGATAAAAACTACCAAAAGTTAAAAAGCATTCTACGACACCCAATCACCCAATTTATTTTCTTGCGTTTACCGACAAAGACCCGCCTAAAACTCAGCGGTCAATTACGCAAAAAAAGCGTGGAAGCGCAGCAGTATAAAACCCGAAAGATTATGGATGTTAATCAAGCATTTACTGATAAATTTATGCAAAAATATCCAAATGCAGATTTAATTCACGGACACACGCATCGTCAAAACACGCATATTGGCGTCAGTTATACGCGTTTTGTTCTAGGAGATTGGTGCACCGACCAAGGTAACGCCATTAAGGTTGACGAGCAGTTAAGTTACCTTGAAATTCGCTGATTTATCAACCAAATTAACACGCGTCACCTGAAGTTGCATTTCTTCATCTAATTTTGGCAGATTTTTAAATTTAATCTGCGTCATCATCCCTAATTCAGGAATCATAAATAACGCCTTATCGCCACGAGTATCAACAACGATGCCCGTACCCAACCACTTTGGATTTTGCATTAAAAAGACGCATTTAAAATGGTCTTTGCTAAAACGGTCAACCCTGCCGACATCTGCCAACGCCATATTAACTGAGCCGATAATTTCTTTCACGCGTTTCACTTCCAACATTGGTTTATCATTGATGAAATTAATAATTTGCTGGTGTGCCAATAAATCATAATAGCGACGCATCGGACTGGTTACGCGCAAATAATAAGGCAGTCCTAAACCATAATGTAATAACGGTTTAACTGAAATTGCAGAGCGCTTAAAATTCTTAATCGCTAAAAAAGATTCGCTCAGAGTTAATGCGTCTTTTTTTGCCAAAAATTCTTCGTCAAAATCTCCTTTATCCTGCAAAGCATAAGGCACAGGAATTAGATTATCATTCGTAAATTGTGCCATTGTACGCCCTGCCATCACCATCATTTCTGCCACTAAATCTCGACTGGCACTGGTCGCTTGAGGTGCAATAATGACTTTTCCATCAACCAAGCGCACATCAACATTTGGCAAATGCAGGTTAATAGACCCTTGGGCATCTCGATATTTTTTATGCGCCTCGCCAATCGCTTTGATGCGTGCCAAATCCTCATTAGAATTCGCCATCAACATCTCATCTACCGCTTCATAAGTGGTGTTAGTCACACAAACCACACTTTGCATAACTTTAATATTATTAATGTTCTCACCGTCAAATTCAAAACTAAATGACAAAGCGTCTGATTTTTCCGTTGCCCCTAAGGCTGATGCCTCCGTCACTGAAACTGGCAACATATGAATAATTTCATTCGGCAAATAAAAATTAGAGCCTCGCTCCTGTGCATAAACATCCAAATCCGACCCAGATGGTACAATATTTGCCACATCTGCCACATGTACCCACAGCGTATTGCCATCAATACTAATGGCATCATCGGCATCATTTGAGCCGTCATTATCAATGGCGTAACAAGTCAAATGCGTTAAATCAACGCGCTCTATTTCTGGCACTTTCACTGCAATTTCTTCGTCTTTAGGAATGGCAAAACGGGCAGGATATGGATTAAAATCTACTGCAAAATATTTAATTTTAAGTAACAATTGATACGCTGCATCGGGTGTATTTTCCACACCGACTTGCGCTAAAATTTTTGCCGTTTTCGACTGATTAAGCGCTACTCTAGCAATCTCTTTAAGGTAGGGCTCATCTGCCTCATTAAAGGTGTTATTAGACAAATTCTCAACACAATGTGTCAAACTTTGTGCCGCCAATTTCTCAGCATCGCGCTTTGCTTGTATATTCTCAATCTGCGAAGTCGGCCGCACAAAAATACGGTCTTTTTGCCAATAAAAATACAGCCCATCTTCCACCATTAGGCACACACACCAAGCGTTTTGCGCCGTATATTCGTCAAACAGCCATTCGGTAATTTCTTGCAGGGTTAAGGTTTCTTCTTGAAATTCTGCCAACATTTCAAAGTCGGCTTTTGAGTAGTCTTCATTGACTGTGGTAAATTCCGGATGAATAAATCGAAAATCTTTCTCGCGTACTTTTAGCGTTGCACCATCGGCAAATTCTAAGGCGAACTTGCTTTCAACAATATCGGTAATGCGTGCAGGTTTGCCCTTGTAGGCAACCAGAGAATTCTTCATTAAAGCGTTTTAGTCGAGCGTTTCGCTATACGCTGCAGCATCCATCAAGCCGTCAATCGCATCTGACCTAAATTTCACCAGCCAACCATCATCATAACAACTGGTATTTACCAATTCAGGCTCGCCATCAAGGACTTCGTTCGCCTCAAGGACTTCCAAATCAACTGGCGCATACACACCGCTCGCCGCCTTCACCGACTCCACCACACAAAATTCATCTTCCGCGCTCGCCTCGTCGCCTGCGCCTGGCAATTCAACAAAAACCATATCGCCTAATAACGCCTGAGCATGATCAGTCACACCCATTGTGTAAGTGCCATCGCCATTGTCTAAAATCCACTCATGTGTTTCTGTATATTGTCTATCGTCCCTTACTTCACTCACGCCGCTCTCCTTGTTGCTTAAACTAAAATTTTTCCATTTCTGACAAATGGTGGTTTGACTATTTTAGCCGATACCTTCTTATTACGCATCTCAATTTCACACAATCCTTCACTGCCTTTTGGTACGCTTGCCAACGCAATCGCTCTGCCCATCGTCGGTGAGAATGTGCCCGAAGTCACTTCGCCATCGCCAAGATTAGTCACAACTTTTTGGTGGTCACGAATGACACCTTTGCCTTCTAATACCAGTCCAACAATGGTTCTGTCCGCACCTTTTTGTTTTAATGCTTCCAACGCCTCACGACCTACAAACGCACGATTTTTATCAGACAAATCAACCGTCCACGACAATGCAGCCTCCAACGGTGAGACTTCCTCGTTCATCTCTGATCCATACAAACTCATTCCTGCCTCTAAACGCAGCGTATCACGAGCACCCAAACCACAAGGCTTGACACCTGCTTCCAGTAACATTTTCCAAGTAAATTCCGCCGACTTTTCTGGCAACATAATTTCAAATCCATCTTCGCCTGTATAACCTGTGCGCGCAATAAACAGCGCACCCAAATGTGCGGCATTAAACAATTTCAATTCGCCACAAACCTCCTCAACACCGGGCATTGCCTGATAGACTTTCTCTCGTGCATTCGGACCCTGTACTGCAATCATTGCCAAATCAAATTTCGGCTCAACACTGACCTTAAACCCTTCCGCCTGCTGATTAATCCAGGCGATATCCTTCTGCGTTGTGCCTGCATTAATCACCATACGATAATCCGTATCATCTTGATAATATACAATTAAATCATCAACAACGCCGCCGTTTTCATTCAGCATACAACTGTATAACGCCTTGCCTGTGATTTTAAGTTTATCAACATCGTTGGCGATCAAAGTCTGCAAAAATTGCTTCGCCTCACTGCCCTTAAAATCCACTACCGTCATATGCGAGACATCAAACATCCCTGCATCCTCACGCACTTGATTGTGTTCTTCCAATTGCGAACCATAATTCAACGGCATTTCCCAACCGCCGAAATCAACCATTTTTCCATTGGCATCTAAATGGGCTTGATATAAAGGGGTTTGCTTCATGATTTCTTCTTAATATGTTTTGATATTGTTATAACGGTTAGTAAAATAAGTACCAAAGTTAATCCCATGGTGCCAAATAATTTAAAATTAACCCAAGATTCCTCTGCCTGCTGCGCTAATAAACACAATGCTTGATTAGCACTTGTGGCGCAATCAAAACCACTTAAACCAAAACGCTCACCCGTACCAAAAAAATTATCATTTGCCTGTATGGACGGCAACACATAATAATAGGCATTAACGATTGCGATACCCACAAAACCCAACCCCCAAAGCCAAGTTATTTGCATCCAAACTTTACCAGGCAAATCAAGTTCTTTACCAAGCATACGCTGTAGTAAACTTTTTTCACCAATCCACAAACTTGCCACTAAAGCTAAGGCAAAAACAACATACAAGACGCTCACTTTCCACATGATAAAAACAGGGTTATCAATATAAATCGTTATTCCGCCAAACACCACCAAAAACACCAGTCCAATCACTTGTGCTTTTTCAAATTTCTTTTGCTTAATATAGGTAACAGAAATTTGCACAACTGTTGCCAATATCATGGCAATAATGGCAGAATGCAATCCTTCATTTTGATAAAAATGCAACGCTTTTATCTTATAAACTGCAAAAAATAACGCAATTGGGAAAAAATCTAACAGTAATTTCATAATAATCTCCTACACACACTCTTTAGAGCAATAAATTTTTCCATTCTGCATAATCGCCTCATTTTCAGGAATATGCACCTTACAAACACTACACGCCACCATTTTATCCTTAGATGGTTGCTTTTCCGTCGTGCTACGCGGACTTCTCATTTTCTTAAATAAATAAAATCCTACAAACACCAACAGTGCAATCGCAATAAATCGAATACCCATGTAAATACCACAACAAAAGAATGGAATTTTACCTGTGCTTAGTATATAATTTCCCATTTTTATTGTGTCTATAAAATAATTACACAACGCATTGCCCGGGTGGTGAAATTGGTAGACACACAGGACTTAAAATCCTGCGCCTTCACGGGCGTGCCGGTTCGATTCCGGCCCCGGGCACCATATATTAGAAAAACTATCTATACGATAGTTTTTTTTCGTCTGTAAAAGTTAATATTTAGATTGTTGGAAGTAATGTATATTTACCCACTGAATAAACATCTTTGCCATCACCATTGGTGAATAATAGAGGTCATAATAAACCAATAGGGAGTAATGGACAGACTTTTTATACTCCCATTAATTAAGAATAAGGTTGATTTTTAAGATGGCATCTGACCCCTTGATTGCATTATTTACTGCATGTGCCTTTTTTGGCTAACTCTAATTTAGAAACAGCCCTCTTTCCTTTTTTGGGATTTACAAATTCAAGTCCTGCACCTCCGACAAAAAGACCAAATTTTATATATTACCGTATAAAATAATTTTGATCTTTTTCTGTTTCTAGAACTAAAGCAACTATAACAACTAATGAGATTTTTTTAACGAATATGTTAAATAATTTCAGCTTTTCATCTTGATAAAAACTTGCTCAATTTTTTGCTCCAAAGCCAATAAACTAAAGCCTCGAACTTCTTCAATAAATTTTTGCCCCATAAAGAATACATGCACAACGGGGAGGGAGAACACGCCGTGTTGGGCGCAAATTTCTTGTTGTTGTTCGCAGTCGATGTAAATCATTTCTAGGGTGAGAAATTTGTGAGTGAATTTTTCGCTAATTTGGGGTTTGATGACCTGGCAAACGCCACAGTTTGCACCACCAAAAAGGAGCAGGAGCGCGTCTTTTTCACGCTTTAAGTTGTCTAATTGTTCCTGAGTTTTTAACGGATTCATAATTGGGTTTTGAGTTGCTTGAAAAATGTATCAAAATCAGGCAGGTTGAGCCCAGATTCCCTTTGTTTTTTGCCCCACATTGGCTCGGGAAAATGGCTGTCTAATTCAAATCGTGCCATAATGTGCCAATGGACTTGTGGCAAAATGTTGCCAAAAGAAGCGATATTGATTTTATCTGCGTTGAAATATTGCAACATTGTTTTTTCGACGATGTCAATGATGCGGAAAATTTCTAATTTTTCTTCCGTGCTACATTCGCTGAATTCTTTCATTTTGCGTTTAGTAAAAACTTTGACCCACGGGATGTCGCTGGGTTCGATTTCTACGGTGACTAAGGCGTTTTCATAAATCATTATTTCTCTCCAGAAGCATGGCGTCGCCATACGAGAAAAATCGATATTTTCCTTTAATAGCATGTTGGTAGATTTCCATCATTCGTTCGCGTCCGATGAAAGCACTGACCAGCATTAAAAGTGAAGATTTTGGCAAATGGAAATTTGTAATCATTGCATCCACCACTTGGAATTGATAGCCTGGGTAGATAAAAATATCCGTCTCTTCTTGTCTTTGTTTGAGTGCACCATGTCTAGCGGCAGATTCTAAGGAACGAACAGCTGTCGTGCCTACGGCAATGATGCGTCCGCCGTTGGCTTTGGCTTTGGTAATTTTATCAACAGTTTGTTGTGGCAATTCATAATATTCGCTGTGCATATGGTGGTCTTCGATTTCATTGGTTTTAACGGGTTGAAAGGTGCCTGCGCCAACATGTAAAGTGACAAAAGCTGAATTAACGCCTTGGTTTTTTAAGCTGGTAAGTAATGCATCGTCGAAATGTAATCCTGCGGTAGGGGCGGCAACGGCACCCTCTTTTTGTGCAAAAACAGTTTGGTAGCGACTTAAATCTTGCGCATTGTCTGCACGCTCAATGTAGGGTGGCAATGGAATATGCCCGACTTTGTCCAATAAATTTAACAAGGAGTCGGTAGCGAACTCAAGGGTGTAAAAGCCTTCACCTTTTTGTAAAATGGTTGCCTGAACTTGGTTTTCTAAGATGATATGACTGCCAACTTTTGGCGCTCTGCTGGCTTTAATCATTGCCAATGCTTGGCAGTCGCTGAGTAAACGCTCAATCATAATTTCAACTTTTCCGCCTGATTCTTTATGTCCGAATAGGCGGGCAGGAATGACTTTAGTATTGTTTAGCACCAATAAGTCCCCCTCTTTAATAAAATCTCCAATATTACTAAATATTGTATCTATAATGTTCAATTGTGGGATTAAAAGACGCGAACTTGTTCTATTTTCTGGCGGTGATTGTGCAATCAATGCCTTTGGTAAATCAAAATCAAAATCACTTAATTTCATGTTCAGAGAAATAAGTTAAGAGTTGATAAGTGGCAGTAACAATGGCTCTCGGGGTAATGGTGGCACCTGTAAAAGCATCAAACCTGCCACCATCGCGTTTGACTTTCCACTGGCTTGCAGTCGGATTGCCTAAAGACAGCCCTTTGAATTGTTCAATCCAATTGGATTTTTTGGTTTCTATTTTATCGCCCAAACCTGGGGTTTCTTTGTGAGCAATGACACGGACACCTAAAAGTTGGTTGTTGCTATCAATGCCTGTTAATAGGCGAATACTACCGCTATAACCGTTGGGGTAATTGTGCTCAACAAGGTAGGCAAATACTTGATTGTTGCGTTTGGCAGGGTAAATATTAATGGTTTGTTTACTGCCGTATAAGGTGATTTCTTTTGAAAATTTATCTTCTAAAATATTATTATCATAATTTTTAACTAACTCACCAAGGCGCTGAATAAGTAACTGTTCTTCATTGTGTTTAATGCGTTCTTTCATGGATTGTTGTGCCAATGATACAAAGAAAATACTAATGGCGGTGAAAATAAACAGCAAAAAACCTGCTTTGATTATCGGTTGCGATTTCATTTTCCAAATACCTTTGGCTGAGTGTAATAATCAATTAGCGGCACGGCGATATTCATTAACAAAACAGCAAATGCAATGCCGTCTGGATAATTACCAAAAGTGCGAATAATCACAATTAGCATACCGATAAGGAAGCCATAAATAAGCCTCCCTTTTGGCGTAGTACAAGCAGATACGGGATCGGTGGCAATGAAGAAAGCACCCAACATTGTACCCCCAAGCATCAAGTGATTTTGGATGGGTAGGTAATGTTCGGTGTTGCCGAATGAAAGTAAAGAGGCGCTGACGACAATACCCAATAAAAATGCCGCTGGAATATGCCAAAAAATAACACGACGAACAAGCAAATAAAAACCACCTAATAAAAATCCTGCGTTAATATAGGCTTGCGCCGTTGAATGCAGACTTAATTCGCTGATGGTTTTACCCAGTCCTAATTGCGTTTTTACCTCATCTAATCGGGTTGCACCGCTGAGCGCATCTACAGAATTAAGGTTGAAAATTACATCCAAAGTTTGCGTAAAGGTGACAAAATCGCCAGCCCAAGTAGTCATTTGTAGCGGGTATGAAATCAATAAAAAAGCGTAGCCTAACATTGCAGGATTAAAAGGATTATTGCCCAAACCACCGTAAAGTTGCTTGCCAAAAATAATGGCAAAACTCACGCCAACAACGACAATCCACCATGGTGCAATGCTCGGAATTGAGATGGCTAACAAGATACCTGTGAGCGCTGCGGAACCATCGCCAATGGCAGGTGCAACTGGTAGTTTTCTGATTTTCAAAAACGCAGCCTCTACGGCAACTGCAGTGGTGACGGCTAAGATAATTTGCAGTATTACACCCCAACCAAAAAAGTAATAAGAGGCGGCAACGCCCAAGGCAAGCGCATAAATCACTTGCCGCATCATTTGTGAAGTTGAATTAAGTATCGCTATCATTTTTCTTTTTAACCCTTGCCATTGCTTGTACTATTTTATCTTTTTGAATCTTGTCGCCCGCCATTTTTTTCTTTAATTCTGCTTTCTTTCTCTCCATCATCTCAGCGCGTTCGATTTTATTGCGTTCTAAGCGATATTCTCGATACTCAAATCGCTTGCGAGCCTTATCAATCTTTTGTTTTTCTTGTGTTTCTTTGCGGTGCAACGCCTTGGCAAAGGAAAAATACTCTGCTAATGGAATATGACTCGGACATACCACATCGCAACAGCGACACTCAATGCAACTGCTTAAATTATAACGCATTGCTTTCTCGGTATTTTCACTTTTTGCGTACCAATACAACTGTTGTGGTAATAAATCCACTGGGCAAACTTGATTACATTGCCCGCAACGAATACATTCTTGTACACTCGGTTTTGGCTTAACATTGTTGACAAAAATACAATTAGTAATCTTACAAATTGGCACGGCCAACGACGCCACATCAACCCCCATCATCATACCGCCCATACGCACTTCATGGGGCTGATTATTCGGCTTTGCCAACGCCACAATATGTTCAAATGATGCACCCAAACGCACTTCAAAATTATTCGGTATCACTGCGTCTCCCGTTACCGTTACTACGCGTGAAACCAACGGTCTATCCTCTACTACTGCATCAAAAATGGCTTTAGCAGTCGATACATTTTGACAAACAATACCTTTATCAATAGCAAGCTTGTCTGCAGGGATTTCAATATCCAATAAAGTTTTAATCAATAATTTTTCTGCTCCCGATGTGTATTTAGTCGGAATTTGTCTAATGGTAATTCGCTCATTATGATTAAACATCAATAACGATTGATAAGCTTCTTGCTTGTCATCTTCAATGGCAATAATTACCTTCTGTGCACCACAAATACGCAACAAAACTTCCACACCAAGAATGACTTCTCGTGCAAAATATTGCATCAATGCATCATCACACATAATCCCTGGTTCACATTCAGTTGCATTGATAATCAGCGTCTGACAATCAATTGCTTTATCTAATTTTGAATGCGTTGGAAACCCCGCACCACCCAAACCTACAATACCTGATTGTTGCACACAATCAATCAAAATTTCACGCGAGCAATGCAAGAAATCGCCAATCCACTCATCCTTAATCCACTCATCCTTGCCATCTGATTCAATGGTAATACATTTTGATTTCAACCCCGATTTATGTGGAATAATTTGCTCGTCAATAGCCACCACTACGCCAGAAATAGAGGCGTGAATCGGGGTACAAAATTGGTCTGTCGTTTGTGCAATTAATTGTCCTGTTAATACCAAATCACCGACCTCAACACAGGGTTCAGCCTGCTCGCCAATGCGTTGCTGTAAAGGTAGAACTACCTTATCAGGCAATGGTGCTTGAATAATTTCAACCTGTGCCACAGGGTGGGGGTTTTCAATCACAACACCATTATTAAAAGCGTTAAGCATGTGCCATATTCCCCACAAAAGTCGTCAGCGTCGGTTGAATTTCTTTAACATAAATACAATCCACAGGGCAAACTGGAATACATAAATCACAGCCTGTGCATTCCTCTTCGATCACCGTTGTCATTACTTTAGACGCCCCGACAAACGCATCAACCGGGCAGGCCTGAATGCATAAAGTACAGCCGATGCATAATTTTTCATCAACGAACACCACATGGTCAGTGGTATTTTCGCCATGCGCTTCATTCAGCAATAAAGTTTCCACGCCCAATAATTCTGCCAAAGCGTCTGCGCCTTCTTGTCCACCTGGTGGACATTGATTGACTTCTGCTTCACCTTTTGCTAATGCCTCCGCATAAGGCTTGCAACCCGGAAAATCACATTGTCCGCATTGTGTCTGTGGCAAAATCGCATCAATTTGATCTACCAATGGGTTGCCTTTAACCTTGAATTTAATCGCCGCGTAGCCTAAGACCAAACCTAATGCTAATGCCAGTAAAGAAAAAATGGAAATAGACGCTATCATGCCAAACCGATAAAACCCATAAATGCCATAGACATAAGCCCTGCAGTAATCAGTGCAATTGGAACGCCTTTAAAAACTGTTGGTACATTCGCCCCATCAATGCGTTCACGAATGCTTGAAAATAAAACCAATACAAAAGAAAAACCAATGGCCGCACCAAATCCATACACTGCCGATGCTAAAAATCCATTGTCCTGATTGACATTTAATAACGCCACACCTAACACCGCACAATTTGTCGTAATTAATGGCAAAAATACACCTAAAGATTGATGTAAAACTGGTGAAGTTTTATTCACCACCAACTCAGTAAAGCCTACCACACCTGCAATCGTTACAATAAACGCCACTGTGCGTAAATATTCCATCTCAAAGGGAATTAAAATATAAGTATTAATTAAATAACTGGTAACACTTGCCAAAGTTAGCACAAAAGTCGTGGCAAAGCCCATACCAATAGCTGTTTCTACCTTTTTGGACACCCCCATAAAAGGACATAAGCCCAAAAACTTTACCAAAACAAAGTTATTGACTAAAATCGTACTCACTAAAATTAAGATATATTCGTTCATAATAAATCACACAAAGCCTGGCGAATATCCTCTAATTCGCTACTTGTTACACTGCCAATTTTATCGCCTACTCTGCTTTTAGATAAAGATCGAATTTCATAAATACAAGCATCTGAATCTTTTTCGAGTGCCTGTCTTTTGCTAATAAAATAGCGATACGGTTGATTATCTTCAATCACCAAACTTGAAAGTGGTACAACCACAACGGTCGCAAATATCGTTGAGTCTTGATTATCGCTCAAAATAATGGCGGGTCTTAGTTTTCCAATTTCGTCCTTTTTTGCAGGATTGAAATTAACCAAACAGATGTCGCCCTTATTTAACATTTTACTCAATACCATCTCCTGCTGTGCCATCTCCTACAGGGTCAAGCATTTGAGCATTTGCTGCACGCTTAGCATTTTTTAGGCGTTTTTCTTGTTCTATTTTTTTCAAAAATTCTAAAAAATCTGCCTTAAATATATTTGGAACAAAGTAGCCAATTTCTTGTTTCTTTCTGCCGTTAATAATATTAATCACTTGATCGGTTTGAAAAAAATCAACCGACTTTCGCATATCTGCCATCGTTGCTTGAATCATTATATCTTCCTATTTTGTTGAACCATTATGTAACATTATAATGCAATATTAGCGTTACACAAATACTTTTAAAAGTCCAAACGAACTAATCAACAACAATGCCAGCCCAACCCAGCGTTTAAATAAAGCATCATTTTGAATGATTTTTTCGTGTAATTTTAGTCCGATGACATGCCCAATCGCTGCGATAGGAATCAGTCCTAACGATAATTGCCAATCAATCGTCACGCCCACTGCCACAAAGGTACTCATCTTAATACTAACCAAAATAAACCACAGTACAAATAGTGTGTTACGCAAATATTGTTTAGCCACATAACGCATATAAACTGCGACAATCAATGGCGCACCTGTGAGCGAAGTGCCAGCGACATAACCACCAAGAATCAACAGCACTTTATCTGCCCATGAGCGATGTGAAGTGATTTTTTGATTAAAAATCCAAGTGATTGCGTAGAAAATAGTAATGCAATAGACGAAAATAATCATCACCTTATCAGGTAATGCTAACAATCCAAATACGCCAACTAAAGTCGGTGGAATAACCCACCAAAGGGAATATTTAAGGTATTTCCAGTCGACTTGTTTGAGTGATTTTGACAACGTTAATGATGAGAAAAACAACAAATGCAGTCCAATCACTGGCAGCCAATAAAGGGGTGACCCGCCCAATAACAACATCAGTGGCAAGCCCAAAGCAGCGCCACCAAAGCCTAAACCTGTACGCACAAATCCCGCCCACATAAAAATTAAAGCGACTAAAAATAATTCTGTATTGGAGAAAATCACATCTTGAGACTGTTGAACTTAACTCAATGTGACAGCTAAGGCTTCGGCACTTTTTTGAACCAGCGTTAAGTCCTTACCTTCCACCATTATCCGAATGAGTGGCTCGGTACCAGATGCACGAATTAACACTCTACCAGAATCACCTAAAGCACTTTCCACTGCAATTTTCGCTTCTTTTAATGCTTGGTGCTCCGATAAATCAAGATGCCCTTTGACTTTAACATTGATTAATACTTGCGGATATTTTTGCACTTCAGATTTTAACTTGTCCAGTGTTTTACCGCTGCTAATAATAATTTCTAGAACCTGCAGGGCGGCAATAATAGCATCCCCTGAGGTGGTTTGATTAAGGCAAATAATATGCCCAGAACCTTCGCCACCCAGAATAGAATCGTTATTTTGCATTTCCTCCATAACAAATCTATCGCCCACATCCGCTTCAATAAAGTTAATATCTAAAGTTTTATAACCATGACGCACACCAAGATTGGTCATTTTCGTCCCCACCACGGTATTGTTAACTAATCGATTTTGTACTTTCCAAGCTTTGGCAATAATGAAAACCAATTCATCACCATCAATCAACTTACCTTGGCTATCCACCATCATTAAACGATCACCATCACCATCAAAAGCAATGCCTAAATCGGCTTTTTCCTCAACCACAACCTGTTGTAAATTTTCGGTATCCGTCGCACCGCAATTCAGATTAATATTAAAGCCATCCGGCTGATTGTTGATAACTGTAATATTTGCACCCAACTCAGAAAATACATTTTCGGCAATATGATAAGTTGCACCATTAGCACAGTCCACCACGATATTAAGACTGGACAAATCCATTTTTTTATCAAATGAGCGTTTACAAAAATCAATATAACGCCCCAAAGATTGCTCGTGACGAATAGCCTTTCCGATGTTTTCACTGCTGACACTAACCATCGGTTGACTCAGTCTCATTTCAATGTCTTTTTGGTCTTGGTCACTGAGTTTAAAACCTTTTTCGGAGAAAAATTTAACCCCATTATCTTGAAAATGATTGTGTGATGCGCTGATAACTACGCCCGCAGTAGCGCCATAAGTTTGTGTCAAATAAGCGATTGCAGGGGTTGGCATTGGACCCAAAAGACCGACATCCACACCTGCTGATAAAAACCCAGCTTCCAATGCAGACTCGAATAAATAACCTGAAACACGGGTATCTTTACCAATAACGACACTGGGGTTGTTATGATTTTGCGCCAAAACAGAGCCGACTGCCCAGCCTAGTTTTAAGAAAAAATCTGCCGTAATCGGCTCAACCCCAACTTCGCCTCGTATCCCATCTGTTCCAAAATAACTAGCCATTGTTAACCTTGTTTAATATCGTTAATGCATCTTTAGTTTCCAGAACATCGTGCACACGCACAATATCTGCACCATTTTGAACCGCTATTATAGCCCCAGAAACACTGCCTATCATCCTTGATTCTATGCTTGCGTCATTGAGCATTTGTCCAATCATATTTTTGCGTGACAATCCCGCTAATACAGGCAGACCAAAAGATTTGAATTCATTAAAACGACGCAGAATTTCTAAATTATGTTTGTAAGTTTTCCCAAAGCCAAATCCTGGGTCTAAAATCAACCTATTTTTATTGATACCAAAATCAACACAAACCTTTATTCTATCTGTAAAAAAGTCTTTAATATCCGCCACCACATCAAAATACTTAGGGTTGTTTTGCATACTACGAGGGCTACCTTGCATATGCATCAAACAAACATCAACATCCAAAGCGGCAACCGCCTCCACAGCACCCTCCATACTCAATGCACACACATCATTAATCATACTTGCACCCGCCCGAACAGCCTGTGTCATTAATTCTGGTTTTGAAGTGTCAATAGAAATCGGAATATCAGTGGTTTTAGCAAGCGCCTCAATCACAGGAATCACCCGATTAAACTCCTCTTCAAGGGAAACGGAATTTGCACCTGGGCGGGTTGATTCGCCACCGATATCAATAATATCAGCCCCTTGCTCAATCATCCGTTGCGCACGCTGAACAGCATTAGTAACATTAAAATACTGACCACCATCAGAAAAAGAATCGGGTGTTACATTCAAAATGCCCATAATTTTAGGCTGGATAGCCATAATTTTTTTAGGCGACTTGCTCGTTTAATGGTGCTTCGTTAGTGTTATCATCTGTATCTTCAGTTGCATCTTCATCAAGCCCTTTGCCTAATTCAGTAGAAGCCACATCAGAATCTACAATTACCGCTGCTTCACGCATTGGTACTCTTGACATTAAATCATCAATTTGGTCTTTATCAATGGTTTCAAACGCCATTAACGCTTTTGTCATCGCATGCAAAATATCAACATTGTCTTCCAAAATTTTAAGCGCAACCGCATAATTAGTATCAATAATTTCACGGATTTCAGCATCAATGACTTTAAAAGTATCTTCTGAGATGTGCTTATGTTTGGTCACCTGCTTACCCAAGAATACTTCACCCTCTTCTTCGCCGTACGCCAAGGGACCTAATTTATTAGACATACCCCATTGTTTAACCATTTTATGTGCAATTTCTGTGGCGCGTTCAATATCATTGCTCGCCCCTGTCGTTACTGCATCGTCGCCATAAATCAAACCTTCGGCAATACGACCACCAAATAATGCTGCTATTTGAGAGTTTAATTTGCGTTTAGAAATACTGTAACTGTCTTTTTCTGGCAAGAACATTGTCACGCCCAACGCACGACCTCTTGGGATAATGCTAACCTTATAAACAGGGTCATGCTCAGGTACCAAACGACCTACAATCGCATGTCCTGCTTCGTGATAAGCCGTCATTTCCTTCTCAGATTCATCCATAGCCATCGACTTTCGTTCAGCGCCCATCATAATCTTATCTTTGGCTTTTTCAAGCTCATTCATACCTACTAAATCTTTACCTTTACCTGCTGTAATCAGCGCTGCTTCATTGCATAAATTTGCCAAATCTGCACCTGAAAACCCTGGTGTACCTTTAGCAATATCAACAGATTTCACATTTTTCGCAATCGGCAGTTTGTTCATATGCACTTTTAAAATCGCATCACGACCATTAATATCTGGCAGACCAACCACCACTTGACGATCAAAACGACCTGGTCTCAATAGCGCAGGGTCTAAAACATCTGGGCGGTTAGTCGCCGCAATCACAATAATACCTTCTGAACCTTCAAAGCCATCCATTTCCACCAACATTTGGTTTAGTGTTTGCTCTCTCTCATCATGACCACCGCCCATGCCCGCACCTCGTTGGCGACCAACTGCATCAATTTCATCAATAAATATAATACACGGTGCGCTTTTCTTCGCTTGTTGAAACATATCGCGCACACGAGAAGCGCCAACGCCGACAAACATTTCTACAAAATCAGAGCCTGAAATAAAGAAAAATGGCACTTCTGCTTCACCTGCAATGGCTTTAGCCAATAAGGTTTTACCTGTACCTGGTGGTCCAACCAATAAAACACCTTTAGGAATTTTACCGCCCACCCTGGTAAATTTACTCGGATCAGATAAGAAATCCACCAATTCTTTAACATCTTCTTTAGCTTCTTCCACGCCAGCAACATCTTTAAAGGTCACATTCGACTCATCCTTGGGAATTAATCTTGCTTTAGATTTACCAAAACTCATCGGATTTTTACCACCCATCGTACCGCCAGCACCTTTCATTGTGTAAAGAATAACTCCGATTAATAATAAAATCGGCGCCAAAGAAATGATTAATTGTTTAAAAAAACCTTCTTTTTCTGGGGGCTTTGCCACCACATTCACACCATTATTAAGTAAATCTCCCATCAAGCCTAAATCTCCAGGACTGTAAGTAGTAAACTGTTTGCCACCAACACCCGTACCTGAAATACTACTGCCAGCAAT
This sequence comes from endosymbiont of Bathymodiolus septemdierum str. Myojin knoll, assembly GCF_001547755.1. NCBI lineage: Bacteria > Pseudomonadati > Pseudomonadota > Gammaproteobacteria > Bathymodiolus septemdierum thioautotrophic gill symbiont. The sequence continues at coordinate 1,268,858 of NZ_AP013042.1, forward strand.
CGTTACATTAGAAACATCGCCCTGCTTAACGCTTTGAATAAACTCAGAATAAGTGATGTTGTTGCTCTTTCCACCCGTCTGAAACTGACTAAAAAGTGAACTTGCAACAATGCCCAAAACCAACCAAAATAATAAATTTTTAAACATAAAAAAATCAATAGAAAATAAGAAATAAAATATACCCTAAATACGCCCGAGATAAAGTAGGTTTTTTCAAGGTTTATTACACAAATAAATTCAAATTCTGTCATAATTACTACTTTTACTTATTCAATACAAATCAATGTCAAAATTTAATTTACTTACCGTCCTCCTTGTTTCTAGTCTATTAAGCGCTTGTGGCTTTCACACACCAACCAATACAATATCGATAAATGTGTCAATCACAGGCAACTCAAACGGTGCATTTGCAACCGAATTCAAAAAACATCTTAGTGCAAAAGCAGAACGCACTTTAACGGTAAAAATTGGCGATGAAGTGCAAAAACAACAAGCGATTGCTTATACAAAAGGCGTTGCCAGTAGTTACACACTGATATTAAGTGTGCCTGTAGAAATATCTCGTGGTAAGAAAATATTATTATCAAAAAAATTGACAGCAAGCACTACAGTAAGCGACATAACAACATCTCAAGCTGATAGACTACGCATTGGTGACAGTTATGTGCAACTTCGCAAGGCGCTTGTCGTGAAATTATTGAGAAGGTTAAACGCTCTCAAATAATTTTAAATGCGCATTAAACCTGAACAACTCAAAACTAACTTAGTCAGCCAATTCAATTCACTTTACTTTGTTTTTGGTCCAGAGCTTTTATTGGTTGAACAAAGTCTTTCCCATATTAGAAACACTGCAAAAATGCAAGGCTTTGATGATAGAGTCAGCTTTGAAATAGAGGGTAATTTTGATTGGGGTGAAATCACAGCTGAACTCTCAGCAACCTCTTTATTTTCACCAAAACGTATTATTGAATGTCGTCTAAAAACTGGGAAAATCGGCATTAAAGGTTCAAAAGCATTAACTGAAATCGCTTCAAATCTATCAAATGACATCTTATTTATCGTTTCCACAGGTAAACTTGATTTCGCCCAACAAAAAGCAAAATGGTTTAAAACCCTTGATGCAAATGGCACGATTGTGCAAGTGTGGGAAGTGCAACGCGACCACCTTGTCGGTTGGGTTGCCAACCACATGGCAGAGGAAGGTTTGACTGCCAATCTAAAAATTGCAGAAGGTATCGCCTACTTCACCGAAGGTAATTTACTCGCCTCCATGCAAGAAATTCAAAAATTAAAAATGGCATACCCTGACGGTAATATTGATGCGGATGATTATCTCAAACAACTCAGTCAGCAATCGCATTACAGCATTTACAACCTTGTTGATTCTGCACTATTAGGCAATAGCGACCAAGTGTTGAAAATTTACGAAACCATGATTGCTGACACAGCAACACCGATTATTTTAAGTAGCACGCTCTACCGAGAAATCAGCGCATTGATTGATATGGCTATTGAACTGCGACAAGTTAAACAGGTAGCAAGTGTCATGAATAACCATCGAGTTTGGAAAAGCAGACAGGCTGTCATCAGTAACGCACTCAAGCATCATTCTTACCAACGCCTACAAAAAATCTTATTATTGCTCGGGCGTATTGACCGCTCCATCAAGGGTATGGATAATCTCAATGTTATTAACGAACTACGCACACTCTTATTAAATTTAGCAGGGAAAACACCATGGACTCAATAACAACTCTCATCAACACACTCGGTCAAAACGCACGCACTGCGTCAAAAACACTTCGTAGTGCGACGACTTATCAAAAAAATAATGCACTGATTAATATTGCCGAACAGGTAAATAAAAATCGCAAAGATATTCTAAACGCCAATCAAAAAGACTTAACCCAAGGTAAGGACAATAAATTAGACGCCGCTTTATTGGATAGATTAATGTTAGACGATGTGCGTTTAGACGGCATCATTGAAAGCCTAAAGCAAATCGCCGCGCTACCCGACCCAGTTGGAGAAATCACCGACTTAAAGTACCGCCCAAGTGGCATTCAAGTCGGAAAAATGCGTGTACCACTTGGTGTTATGGGCATCATTTACGAATCGCGTCCAAATGTAACAATTGACGCTGCTGCCCTGTGTCTTAAATCAGGCAATGGTGCAATTTTGCGTGGTGGCTCCGAAGCCATTGATTCAAACATTGCTCTTTATGCCTGTGTTAGGCGAGGATTGATTGATGCGAGTTTAAATAAAAATTGTGTACAACTGATTGACACCACCGATAGAGCCGCCGTTACTGAATTGGTTAAAGCCAAAGACTTCGTTGATGCGATTATTCCACGAGGTGGCAAAGGCTTGGTTGAAGCCATTAGTGATAGCGCTAAGATGCCTGTTATCAAACATTTACATGGAATTTGCCACACTTACATCGATAAAGACGCTGACACCAAAAAAGCCATTAACATTGCTTTCAACGGCAAAGCACGACGATATGGTGTATGCAATGCCACCGAAACTTTATTGATCCACGCATCCGCAGTCGGTCGGGTTATGCCTGAACTCATTGCAGAATTTATTGCCAAAGGTGTAGAATTAAGGGGCTGCAAAGAAACGCAAAAACTCTCAAAACAAATTAAAAAAGCCACTGAAGAAGATTGGGACACCGAATATTTAGATGCAATCCTATCTATTCGCATTGTCAATTCAATGACGGATGCAATTGACCATATTGAACAACATGGTTCGGGGCATACCGAGGCCATCGTTAGCGAAAACTACGGTGCTACTCGTCGCTTTATGACCGAAGTCGATTCATCTTCCATTATGGTCAACGCTTCTACAGGTTTTGCCGATGGTTTTGAATACGGACTTGGGGCAGAAATTGGTATCAGTACGGATAAATTTCATGTTCGTGGTCCTGTCGGATTAGAGGGTCTAACTTCACAAAAATACATTGTCCTTGGCGATGGACATATCCGAAGTTAAAGAATTAAGATTAAAAATAGTAGATATAGGCACACAAACAATGGATTTAGAACAGCAATTAGAAATATTTTTAAGGGGCACTGACGAAATCTTGCCACTGGATGAACTCAAAGACAAACTCAAACGCAAAAAAGTGTTAAAAATCAAAGCGGGTTTTGACCCAACAGCACCTGACTTACATTTGGGGCATACCGTTTTAATCAATAAATTGAAAATGCTGCAAGACCTAGGTCACGAAATTCAATTCCTAATCGGCGATTTCACCGCAATGATTGGTGACCCAACAGGAAAAAGCAAAACTCGCCCACCGCTTTCGCGTGAACAAGTGATAGAAAACGCCAAAAGTTACACAGAGCAAGTATTCAAAATCTTGGACGAAAACAAAACCACCGTTGTTTTCAATTCGCAGTGGATGGATAAAATGACGCCAATGGAATTTATCAAACTTTCATCAACGCGTACTGTTGCCAGAATGTTAGAGCGCAATGATTTTGAAACCCGTTACAAAAATGGCAATGATATTGCCATCCACGAATTCCTATATCCACTGGTGCAAGGTTATGATTCTGTTGAACTTGAAAGTGATATGGAAATCGGTGGCACTGATCAAAAATTCAATCTACTAATGGGCAGAGAATTACAAAAGCGTTATGGCAAAGAACAACAAGTCATCCTAACTATGCCAATTTTAGAGGGTTTGGATGGCGTACAAAAAATGTCAAAATCCTTAGATAATTATATTGGTATTGACGATACTGCTGATGAAATGTTTGGCAAAATTATGTCCATTAGCGATGAACTTATGTGGCGTTATTTTGAGTTATTGAGTTTTGAAAGTTTGCAGGCGATTGCCAATTTAAAGCAAGAAATGAACGATGGTAGAAACCCAAGAGATATTAAATTTATCTTGGCTGCTGAAATCATCACCCGTTTTCATAATGAGAAAGCCGCCAAACAAGCACAACAAAACTTCATTGACCGCTTTGCCAAAAATCAAATTCCTGATGAAATGGAAGTCTTTATTTTTGATGCTGGCATCAAAATTGCCAACCTACTCAAAGATGCCGGGCTTTGCAACAGCACCTCAAACGCCTACCAAATGATTAAAGGTGGCGGTGCAAAGATTGACGGTGAAAAGATTACGGATAAAAGCCTTGAACCTGAAAAAGGCACAGCCGTTTATCAAATCGGTAAACGCAAATTTGCCAGGGTTACCATTCAGTAGGTGTATAATATTATTCTTCCAGGGGATGACATGGCTTCGACGAGGAGTTGGATCTCAAGGATGCATGCCGAGGATGAGAATAACTCGTAACCGTTTCTCAAAAAAGATAGTTGCAAACGAAAACAACTACGCTCTAGCTGCATAGCTAGCCGCTCCCTTGAAGTTGTCTGTGCTTCTTGGACAGCGGTCGATTACAGACTCGCTAGAATTATTGGTTTAGGGTAATTCGGTTAAAACCAACTAAAATCGCACTTACATCCCTGATGGTCGGGTGGTAAATTGTTAAACTAATAGGCTAAACTAAGCATGTAGATTCTTTGTTTGAAGGTTTTCGGACGGCGGTTCGATCCCGCCCATCTCCACCACTTCATTAAATTAGCCCGCTTTATGCGGGCTTTTTTTATCGCTCAAAATATTCAGAAAAGAGCCGCTTAAATTGTTATGATCCTAGTTGTTTTATTTTTTGAAAAAAGTTTTTTTCTTCTTGGGTTTATTGTCGGCAGAGTTACTATTTTTTCCGTATCTTGGTTTGTTGCGACTTTTGCTTTTCTTTGGTTTCTTATTTTTTGGGGGTAGTAACTTCTTACCAGTTTCAGGAACATCGTGATTTGGAATAAAATCATCAACCATTATGCGCTCAAGTTTTTTCTGGGTTAGGCGTTCGATGTCAAACAATTGTTTGGCTTCGTCGGCGCTGACTAATGAAATGGCCTCTCCTTTTGAACCAGCACGACCTGTTCTACCGATACGATGAACATAATCCTCTGGGACATTGGGAAGGTCAAAGTTAACCACATGAGGGAGTTCAACGATGTCAATGCCACGGGCAGCGATGTCGGTTGCCACTAAGACATTCACTTTTCCAGCTTTGAAATCTGCTAAGGCGCGTGTTCTAGCGCCTTGGGATTTATTGCCATGAATGGCGGCGGCGGTGATGCCGCGTTTTCCCAACTGTGTGGCAATACGATTAGCGCCATGCTTAGTGCGACTAAATACCAACACTTGATACCAACTGTGTTCTTGTATAAGATGCGTCAGCAGGGCTTGTTTTTTAGATTTGTCAACGGGATGAATCCATTGTTTGACGGATTTCACTGTGGTATTTCTTGGGGTTACTGAAATTTCTACTGGATCATTAACCAAGGTTTTAGCCAGTTTTCTAATATCGTCAGAAAAAGTAGCTGAAAACATTAAAGTTTGTCTATTTGCTGGTAAAATCTTTAAAATTCTCTTAATATCGTGGATAAATCCCATATCTAACATTCTGTCGGCTTCATCCATCACAAAAATTTCTAAATGGTCGAATTTCACTGCATTTTGTGAATATAAATCTAATAATCTACCTGGGGTTGCTACCAAGATATCCACACCACCTCTGAGTTTTTGCATTTGTGGGTTGATTTTAACGCCACCAAAAACCACGGTTGATTTGAGTGGTAACTGCCTACCATAATCCATCACGCTGGCATTCACTTGTGCGGCAAGCTCGCGTGTTGGTGTCAAGATAAGGGTGCGCACTTGGTTGGATTTTGCAGGGGTGCCTTTTGATAGAAGTTGCAAAATTGGCAAAGTAAAGCCTGCGGTCTTACCGGTACCTGTTTGTGCAGCGGCCATAATGTCCTTACCATCTAAAACAACAGGAATTGCCTGTTCTTGAATGGGCGACGGTTTGTCGTAGCCCTTTTTAATGACTGCCTCAAGGATGGCGTCAGATAAACCTAATTTCGAAAAACCCATAGCAAACTATTTTTTAAATAAAGACGCACATTTTACATTAGCATCCTATAATACATTAATGAATACTCAAATCAAATCGCCTTGTGTTGGCATTTGTAAATACAACAAACAGAACTTCTGTGTCGGTTGCAAGCGCAACAGTGATGAAATTAGTAACTGGATTAATTATTCAAATGCAATGCGTGAAGCAATTATGAAAGATCTAGAGGGTCGGAAAGTTAAAGGTAGAGATTAAGACACTTCCGAAGGCGTACGGGCTTTAATACTTAAAGCATGTAACGCACCGCTATCAATATCTGAACGCACCGCAGCCAACACCATTTTTTGTCTGGCTAATAACGACATACCTTCAAAGACAGGGGAAACTACCAAAGTTGAACAATTACAACCATCACCCTCCATGGTAACAGTTGAATTTTCAATAGCTGCTTCAAGTTTTACTTGGATTTCTTCTAATGTCATATTATGCACCAAACACGCCTTTAAGGGTAAAAAAGAATAAAATCGACATTAACGCACCTGCCGGCAATGTTATTAACCATGATAAAAATATTTTATTAATCACACGGGTATTGAGTGCCGCCATACCTCTTGCCAAACCAACACCTAAGACTGCACCTACCAAAACTTGCGTGGTGGAAACTGGCAAACCTGTACCTGATGCAATGACCACAGTTGTGGCAGCCGCCAAAGTTGCCGCAAAACCGCGTGAAGGCGTTAGCTGAGTTATACCAGCGCCAATTGTGGCAATAACCTTATGCCCATAAGTCACGAGACCAAAGACGATACCCACGCCACCGACCAACAAGATACCAACGGGCAAAGCGCTTTTAGAGCCAATCAAGCCACCACTTTCAATCACACCGTAAATAGCAGCCAATGGACCAATCGCATTTGCCACATCGTTTGACCCATGTGCGAACGCCATAGCAGCGGCGGTAATGACCATTAATACACTGAATATTCGTTCCATTGAGGTAAAGTGAAAGTCTTTATTTTCTTTCGGATCTACATGAATGCGGCGAATAATTACAGTACCAACAAGGGTAACCAACAATCCAAACCCGACTGCCAAGGCATAACTTGTACCCATTTCGAATTCTAAACCAACATGTTTAAGTCCTTTAAAAATCGTTACCAGGGAAATAATAAAGCCCACTAAAAACATATAAAACGGTACATATTTTTTAGCATTATCAAATGGATCAGAAGTGTCAATAATTAAATTTTGCAAACTTTTAAACAATACAAAAGCGATGCTACCAGCCAAAATCGGTGAAACAATCCAACTCATTGCAATGTTGCCAACTTTTCCCCAAGCAACCGCATCAATACCTACGCCCACCGCACCAAAGCCAACGATTGCACCAACAATTGAGTGCGTGGTTGATACCGGCCAACCAAAAGAAGAGGCAATCATTAGCCAAAAACCCGCTGCTAATAACGATGCCAACATACCATAAACCAATAAATGCGGACTGTCAGTAAACACATTGGCATCTAAAATGCCTTTACGAATAGTTGCCGTAACTTCGCCACCTGCCAATACTGCCCCTGCAAATTCAAAAATAACAGCAATGATAATGGCTTGTTTGACAGTAATGGCGCCCGAACCGACAGATGTCCCCATTGCATTTGCGACATCGTTTGCACCTACGCCCCACGCCATAAATAAGCCAAAAACAACCGCAAGGATTAATAAGATATCGCCGTGATTTGCAATAATTTCCATAACGCTCCTTTATTTTGCAAGCAAGACTTCTAAGCGAGACCCAACTTTTTGAGCAGAATCTGCTAACTCACCTAGCCACTCAACCGCACGATAGTAAAACATTACATCAACGGGTGGGTAATCTCCTTCTATCGGGAATAATTTGGTGCGGATTTGGTGCTGAATTTTGTCAGATTTACTTTCTAGTTGATTGACATCGTCAATAATAGAACTCACAACTTTGCGCTCTCTATTGCCAAAAGCAGTTTCCATTAACTCATCTAACTCATTCACCGCCTTAAGTGCTGCTGCAGAAGTTTTAATACATACATCTGTCAATTCAATAACATCGGCAGAAATTGCTTCTGGCAAGGTCATTTTGCGATTAATAATTAAGCCTGCAACATCCTTTGTCGTGTTGGCAATAGAATCTTGAATCAATAATAAATCCAATAAATCACGACGAGAGAAGGGCATCATAAAAGTTGAAGGTAATTTTGCACGCAATTTTTTCTTCAAAATATCGGCTTCGCCTTCTTTATGTCCAATATCAACTCTGATTTCTTGCGCCTTTTCCCAGTCTTTTTCGTCAATAGCAATCATAAAACCTTTGAGCAATGAAATACACGAATGAACACTGCTCATATGCTGTTGTAGTGGGCTAATTGGTGATTTTCCGAACAGCCCATCAATGATACTTTTTGGCATTTTAACCCCACTTTAAAATTATGATTTCAATAAAGTGCATTTTCAACAGATAACCCCATATGTCAAGTCTTTTTTTAATTAAAACTTAAATCCATTCTTAATCCTGCCAAGAGTGGATTTAAAAAATTTATAAATTAATAAAATCTGTCATTTTGCTAATCACCCTTATTTATGCAGAGGTCTTAATAATAATTTAATGTTATAATTTACCACAATTGTAAAAAACACCCACTTTAACTTGATATGAATTTAAATTATCTCGATTTTGAACAACCGATTGCCGACTTAGAAGGTAAGATTGAAGCCCTACAGAGCGTCAAAGACAAAGTAGATATTTCCGAGGAAATACAAGCCCTAAAAGACAAAAGCACTTCATTAACTAAAAAAATTTTCTCTTCATTGTCGGACTGGCAAATTGCACAATTAGCACGCCATCCTAATCGCCTTTATACGCTTGATTATATTGACGATGTGTTTGATGAATTTACCGAACTCCATGGCGACCGTGCTTTTGCAGATGATTATGCAATTATTGGCGGTCTTGCCAAACTTGATGGCATGCCAGTAATGTTCATCGGTCAGCAAAAAGGTCGAACCACGCAAGATAAAATCAAACACAATTTTGGTATGCCAAGGCCAGAAGGCTATCGCAAGGCTTTGCGTTTAATGAAAATGGCTGAAAAATTTTCACTGCCCATTGTTACTTTTATTGACACCCCAGGTGCCTATCCAGGTATCGGCGCCGAAGAACGCGGTCAGTCTGAAGCAATTGCCAGAAACTTGTTCGAAATGTCCACCCTAAAAAGCCCAATTGTTTCTGTCGTCATTGGCGAAGGTGGCTCTGGTGGCGCATTGGCAATCGGCGTGTCAGATAGAATAATGATGTTTGAATACAGCATTTATTCCGTGATTTCTCCTGAAGGTTGCGCATCTATCCTTTATAAAGATGCAGCAAAAGCAAACATTGCAGCAGAATCGCTTAAATTAACCAGTGCTCATCTTAAAAAAGAAGGGCTGATTGATACGATTATCACTGAACCACTTGGTGGCGTTCACCGTGATACTGAGTCAGCCAAAATAATTCTCAAAGCTGCCTTAAAACAACAACTCAACGAAATAACTGCCATTGATATTGAACAATTGGTGGCTCAACGCGCAGAAAAACTATTAGGTTTTGGAAAATTTAAAGACTAAAGATGCATTTTTAGAAGGGAAAAACATCGTTCTCGGGCTGAGTGGTGGCATTGATTCGGTGGTTTTATTGCATTATTTGCACGCCAAATATCCTAATAAAGTCCGCGCTGTACATTGCAATCATCATCTTTCAAGGCATTGTAATGAATGGCAAGCATTTTGCGATGATTTGTGCCAATCTCTAAATATTCCTTTTACCAAAATCAATCTTATTATTAAAAAATCGTCAAATGTGGAAGAAAATGCGCGTAAAAGTCGTTATCTCTCACTATCTTCAGATTTAAAAAAAAACGAAGTGCTTTGCACTGCCCATCATAAAAATGACCAGGCAGAAACTTTATTGCTACAATTATTCCGTGGCTCTGGCGTGGCTGGATTGGCATCTATGCCAACCTTTAAAACCTTTGGCAAAGGCACCCTTTACCGTCCACTGCTAAATATTGCCAAATCTGAAATTATTCAATACGCTAAAGACAATCAATTGTCTTGGATTGAAGATGACAGCAATACGGATACAAATTTCCGTCGTAATTTTTTGAGATTAGACATTCTACCAAAATTAGAAACCGTTTATCAAAACCTAACAAATACTTTAGCGCGTAGTGCAAAACATCAGTCTGAATCCTTGCGTCTTACACAGGATTTAGCAAAATTAGACATTGAACAATATCATTTAATCTCAAGCAATAGATTGAATGTTGCGCGTTTGTCGGTTCTCAAACCTTATCGCATTAGGAATGTTTTGCGCCACCATCTGAGTAATTTAGGTTTTTTAATGCCCTCGGATAAAGTTATGCAACAAATCTTGGATTTACTCTATGCCAAAGAAGATGCTGTGCCGCTTGTTAGTTGGGGAGAGGCTGAAATTCGTCGTTATAAAAATGAACTTTATTTTATCAATCAAGCGCTAGAAAATAAGTCAAACTGCCCTTACCACGCTGAATTTAAGGATATGAATAATTTCTCCATTCGCCATCGTAAGGACGGTCAGCGTATCAAACTTTCAAACAAGCGTCACTCGCAATCCTTAAAAAAAGTCTTACAAGAAGCAAGCATCCCACCTTGGGAGCGTAATACTTTAAAGATGTATTATGTTGAAGATGAATTGCGGGCAATGGAACGCATCGGCTATATGGAAAATGCAGAATAACCTAGTAAGGGTTAGCTATTCCTAGTCCATTCAAAATCTTAACTTCTAACGCTTCCATTTCCTCAGCCTCAGCCTCTACAATATGGTCGTAACCAAGCAAATGTAATACGCCATGAATAGACATATGCATCAAATGGTGTTCAAAAGTTTTGCCTTGCGCCTTTGCCTCTTCGCGTACGATTTCAAGGCAAACAATGACATCACCCAAAATCATTTCTTCAATCTCTTTAGGTAAATCACTAGAAAAAGACAGCACATTGGTTGGTTGATTTTTATCGCGATAAGTTTTATTCAACGCCTGAATTTCATTTTTATCCACCAGTCGAATTAATAACTCGCTATCGCCCTCACCCAAGTCTGCAATCACTTTTTGCAAGGTGTTAATAAGATTTGGCTCATTAATTGACGCATCATTAGCGCTATTTTGAATAACAACCATATCCGCCTATTGTCTTATTGATAAAATGATTTATTTTATAGCATAATTTTTATCTTGTCATTAATCCTTGAAGTTGCTATTCCAGTGCCGTTAAACAAAACTTTTGATTACCTTTGCAATCAGAAGGCAACAGTTGGTGCGCGCGTCAAAGTACCCTTTGGGCGTAAAACAGTCATCGGCGTGGTGCTGACAATCAAAGACAAAAGCGACTTTGAAAAGTTAAAAAGCGTTGAAGAAGTCGTGGACGACACGCCAATCCTCGACCAGCCTATCCTTGATTTTTTGCTGTGGTCAGCCAACTACTACCATCACCCAATCGGTGAAGTTATTGCCACTGCTCTACCAAAAAACCTACGCATTGGTAAAGAAGCCATTATTAAAAAAGTCGTCGGACTGCCTCTAAAAACCAATGAACCCGACTTTGAGCCTACTGAAGAACAAACCAATGCGATTAATACAATCATCGGCGCTTTAGGAAAGTACCATGGCTTTTTACTACACGGCGTTACTGGTAGTGGTAAAACCGAAGTCTATTTACGCATCGCTCAAAAAGCCCTCAACCAAGGTAAACAAGTTCTTGTCCTTGTCCCCGAAATCGGACTCACGCCACAAATGGTCTCACGATTTGAATCCAGACTCAACACCCGCATCGTTTCCATTCATTCACAACGCAACGAAACACAAAAATTAGACGCTTATTTAATGGCAAAAAGTGGTGAGGCGGGTGTGGTACTCGGTACTCGTAGTGCGATTTTTGCCCCAATGCCAAACCTAGGTTTAATCATCATTGACGAAGAGCATGACAGTTCTTTCAAGCAACAATCCAGTTTTCGTTACTCCGCCAGAGACTTGTCTTTTGTCCGTGCCAAACAAGCCAATATTCCTGTGGTACTTGGCACTGCAACGCCGTCATTAGAAATGCTAAAACGCATGATAGATAAAAAGATAACGCGTTTAACCCTCGCTAAACGAGCAAATGGGGCGTTATTGCCAAAAGTGAGTTTGCTTGATATGCGCACCGAAACGGGGGTTGCTTTATCCGCCTTATTGGTTGAAAAAATGAAACAGTATTTGAAAAAAAATAAGCAAGTAATGTTGTTCATTAACCGCCGCGGCTATGCCCCCGTGTATTTTTGTACCGAATGCGACTGGAAAGCACAATGCGACCATTGCGACACAGGTATGATTTACCATCGCCACATCAACCGTCTAAAATGCCATCATTGTGGCGACGAAAAAATACCTCAAAGCACTTGCCCTGACTGCAATCAAGCCTCATTAGAAGTCTATGGATACGGCACTGAACGCCTAGAAGAAACCCTCTGTTCTCACTTTCCAGACACAGCAATTATCCGCATTGACCGCGATACCACACGACGCAAAAAATCCTTTGAGCAACATTTAGAACAAATCAATTCTGGCAAACCGTGCATCATCGTCGGTACACAAATGCTTGCCAAGGGTCACGATTTTTCTAACCTTGCAATGGTCGGCGTTTTGGACATTGACGGCGGTTTATTATCCAGTAATTTCCGAGCTACAGAATATTTGGCGCAACTCCTCATTCAAGTTTCCGGTCGTGCTGGACGCAGTGGTGACCAAGGCGAAGTTGCCATTCAAACCCGCTACCCAGAACACCCAATTTTTAACTTCGTACTCTCTAATCGCTACACCCAATACGCTGGCATATTACTCAAACAACGCAATCAAGCGATGATGCCTCCCTACGCCCAATACGCCCTATTATGTGCCAATGCCAAAGATAAAACGCTCGCTGAAGCCTTCCTCAACGAAGCCGTCACCCTGCTCAAACGCATCCAAATAGACAGTGTAGAACTCTGGGGGCCCGTTGCCAATACCATTGAGAAAAAATCTGACTACTACTACTTCAACCTTTACCTACAATCTAACGATAGAAAAGCATTACACCAACTGCTCTCAACTTTCAATCAACACGCTCATACCTTAAAACTCAAAAACAAAGTGCGTTGGTATTTAGATATAGACCCAATTGAATAACTCGTAATAAAGTTTATAAGATTTAAATATGCCCCTATAATAGTCAATTCATCAAAATAGTAAAAAGAAAAACAAATGAACCACTGGGCAAAATTAAGTATTGAATTTGCAAACCAACGCAATTATTAAATCAATTACTCTGGCTCCTTGATTTTAATCCGCATTCTATGACAACAAACAACGAAAAAAATATTAAAACTGTCTCTGATTTTCAAAAGCAAATTTTGAAATTAAAAGGTAGTTTTGCCTATCGCGGACAAGGCGACAAAACCTGGGGAGTTGAGTCTGGTGCATATAGACGCTTAGAGGGAAATGTCAATCAAGACCTAATTAAATACACCGAAAATATTATCAACCAAGCAAAAAACTACACGCAAGAGATTGCCAGCAATAACGACCTTGAACTTTTGGCAGAATTGCAGCATTATGGGTGCGCCACGCCTTTGATTGATTTTTCCTTGAATGCTTTAACGGCTTTGTGGTTTGCCTGTGAAGACACGAAAGAAGACGGCAAAGTTGTTTGTTTGAAGGTTGACGATAAAGCGCGTTTTTTAGAAGTATCCGGCGAAGATAAAAACAAGTTATTAAGCAGTATTTTATCTTTGTCAATTAGAGATGGTATAACATACACCCTTGGAAAGTGGCAACCACCCTTAAACAACAGCCGTATTGTTAAACAAGACAGCCTCTTTATATTCACAGCAAGTGGCGAGATTAAAGACAATGAATTTGAAGCGATACTCATCATTGACAAAGACTCAAAGTTAACCATTAGAGGCGAACTTGAGCAACTTTGTGGCATAACACAAACCAGCATCTACCCAGATTTTTATGGCTTTGCCACCAGTAATAGTGCAGTTAAGACTTATCGAGAACCAACCGTTGAGGAACTTATCAAGCGAGCCGATAAAGACTACCAACAAGGCGAATATAAAAAAGCCATTGAGTATTATGAATTGGCACTGGCAAGTGATTTAAAAACCTATGGTGAGGCGCATCCTAGTGTGGCAACTTGTCGCAATAATTTAGGCATGGCGTGGGAATCGCTAGGCGAATATAAAAAAGCCATTGAGTATTATGAATTGGCACTGGCAAGTGATTTAAAAACCTATGGTGAGGCGCATCCTAGTGTGGCAACTCGTCGCAATAATTTAGGCATGGCGTGGCAATCGCTAGGCGAATATAAAAAAGCCATTGAGTATCTTGAATTGGCACTGGCAAGTGATTTAAAAACCTATGGTGAGGCGCATCCTAGTGTGGCAACTTGTCGCAATAATTTAGGCGTGGCGTGGCAATCGCTAGGCGAATATAAAAAAGCCATTGAGTATTATGAATTGGCACTGGCAAGTAATTTAAAAACCTATGGTGAGGCGCATCCTGATGTGGCAAATCGTCGCAATAATTTAGGCATGGCGTGGCAATCGTTAGGCGAATATAAAAAAGCCATTGAGTATTATGAATTGGCACTGGCTACGCTTCAGAAAACTTTGGGTGATGAGCATCCTACCACTAAACAGGTGTCTGAAAATTTAGCAAATGTCTTAACGCACCTATGACTTTCGTTGAGGTGGTCGTTCTTACAAACTAGGGATATCTAAATTTCCTGCAAGATATGGCTGAAGTATTGGCAGTGCTAATGCTCGGAAACAATAAGAAATATATTGTTATTTAGTTACTTTTTTTATAGCGTTTGTTAACAATAACAACTCATCATCAGTAATGGTAAACGCTGGCATAGTGTAGAGTAGTTTGCCGTAAGGTCGCAGCCAAACGCCGCCCTCAAGCAGCTGGTTTTGAACTTTTTCTACCTCAATTTCAGCAACCATTTCTACCACGCCGATGGCACCCAAAATTCGCACACTGGCAACTTTGTCATTTTCACTGAGAGGGGATAAATGGGTGTAGAAATGTTTTTCTATGCGGGCAATATTGTCTTGCCATGGTTCGTTTAACAGCAATTCAATGCTGGCATTCGCGACGGCGCAAGCGAGCGGGTTTGCCATAAAAGTTGGTCCGTGCATTAGCGTACCGACTGTTGTCGCGACTTTATCACTGGTGAGCGTGGCAGCGAGCGTCATATAACCGCCTGTGAGTGCCTTACCAAGGCAGAGAATATCGGGCTCAACATCAACATATTCTAAGGCGAACAATTCACCTGTTCTACCAAAACCAGTGGCAATTTCATCTAAGATAAACAACACTTTGTATTGTTCGCACAATGCTTTTGCGTGGCTGAGGTATTGGGGATTGTAGATGCGCATTCCACCTGCGCCCTGCACCACAGGCTCTAAAATCATGGCGGCAATTGTATTAGCGCTTTTACTTAAAGTTTGCTCTAAATCTTCAAGCGCTTCGTCCATTGCTACTATGGATGGACTTTTGACAAAAACTTGCTGTGCTAATGTGTCGCCGAATAAGTGGTGCATGCCATTTTCAGGGTCGCATAGACTCATCGCGCCAAAAGTATCGCCATGATAACCACCATAAATGGTGATAAATTTTTGCTTATCGGTTTTTCCTTGCTTATGCCAATATTGCAATGCCATTTTAAGGGCGACTTCAACGGCTATAGAACCCGAATCAGAAAAAAATACTTTGGTTAAATTATCGGGGGTAATGTTAATTAATGTTTTTGCAAGATCAATTGCAGGTTGATGCGTCAGCCCGCCAAACATCACATGTGACATTTTTTTCAACTGTTCGGTAATCGCTTGATTTAATACAGGATTATTGTATCCGTGAATCACGCTCCACCACGAACTCATACCATCAATTACCTGCTTTCCATTCTTTAAAACCAAGTAAACACCTTGGGCAGATTCAACTAAATGCGTGGGAACCTCATTGGGAATCTTAGCATACGGATGCCAAATATGCGAATTGTCAAATGCATCCATAACGGTAGTTTTATAGGTATTCCTTAAGTTCAACCATAGAATCAATCACCATATCTGGATTGGCATCGCGGATATCAACGCCGTGATTATAACCATAAGACATACAAATAATATCAAATCCAGCTGCACGAGAGGCTTTAACATCACTAATAGAATCGCCTAACATCAGTGAGTCTTCTGGACTAATGTCAAAAAATTCTGCCGAATGCAGCAAAGGCAATGGGTCAGGTTTTTTCTTTGCCAAAGTGTCGCCAGAAACCACGATGCCGAAATAATCAAAAATCCCTAAATCTTTCAAAATAGGCAAAGTAAATTGCGCTGCTTTATTGGTCACACACCCCAAGGTATAGCCTTGTGCTTTCATATAATCCAAGCCCTCTTGTACACCCGGATACAGCGACGAGCGACCTGTAGTATTTTTGGCATATAATGCCAAGAAAATTGGATAAGCCTTGTCATAATCTTCTTGATTAACTGTGCCTTCTAACTCACCTGTTAACGAACGCTCTACTAACTTAGGCACGCCATTGCCTACCCACTGACGCACTTTCGCTTCGCCCCATTTTTTGCGTCCCATTGCCAACATCATTTCATCAACGCAATATGCCAAATCTGGCACACTATCAACCAAAGTGCCATCAACATCAATCATAATAAGTTTTGGGTTAAATTTTTTCATATTGTCCTTTTTTAGGTAGAATAGTCATCTTCTATAAGTTTTAAGATATTTTAATGGAAAAGACAACAACAATCGGTTTTATTGGTGCAGGAAATATGGCGTTTGCTTTGATATCTGGACTGCGTAGTAGTGGATTTCCAGTAAAAAATATCAAAGTCAGCGATAAAGATGCGGTTTTATTATCACAACGAAAGACCGAACTCGGTATTGAGATTTTTACCGACAATATGCAATTAGCCCGACAATCTGATGTCATTGTTTTTGCCGTCAAACCGCAAATATTATCAACAGTTTGTCAAGAATTACAGCCACATATTAACCACCAGCCTTTAATGATTTCTATTGTTGCAGGGGTCAAGTCCACCAGTATTAATCGCTGGCTCGGGGGCGATGCATCAATTGTGCGTGCTATGCCAAATACACCTGCATTATTAGGTGTAGGCGCAACTGGCATGATGACAAATGATGCGGTTAGCAAAGAGCAAAAGGCTTTAACCGAACAAATATTGAGTTCTGTTGGTGCGTGTTTCTGGGTTAAAGATGAGGATATGATTGATGCGGTAACCGCATTATCGGGCAGCGGTCCAGCCTATTTCTTTTTAATGATTGAATCAATGACAAAAGCGGGGGTCGCCCTCGGACTGGATGAAAAAATAGCCGAAAAACTCAGTATTCAAACCGCATTAGGCGCAAGTATGATGGCAAGTCAAAGCAACGATTCCAGCAATGAATTACGCGCCAAAGTAACTTCAAAAAATGGCACAACGCAGGCGGCGATTGAGTCCTTTCAAACGCAGAATTTTGAGTCTGTGGTTTCTCATGCAATGCGTGCTGCTTTTGACCGCGCTAAGAAAATCGGCTTCGAATTAGATGACAATGCGTAATAATTTGAGCGTCAAAATTCAACCGTCAAAAATCTATCTAGGCATTAGTATTGCTGTCTATCTATTGGGTATATTTTCAGCTTGGTATTATTTTTATAGCCTATGGCTCAGTCTTGCCGTTAGTATCGCCTTATGCTTTTGGTTGGTTTATTTTTTACCTAGGTTTTTATGGCTTACCCATCCGAACTCTATCGTAGAAATTTCTCTGAATATGGATAAATTAATGGTGACAAAAAACAATTTTGCCACCCAACAATATTCCACTTTCCACCTTGAATTTCAATCTCGTTTCTTGGTTATTATCCGCATTGGCAAAGAATCTGTGGTTATTTTTAAAGATGCTTTGGCACCTGCTTCCCTTTCAAAAATTAACAAATATTTCAATGCTCACAGCTGAAGACACCCTTAAACTCAATGTATTAATGGCAACCTGTGAGGCGATTCGCGTTGATGTTTATAAAATCGTCGTCGTCGGATTGACCGCAGATAAAAAAGAGCAAATCATCGTCCTCAACCCGCCTGGTGATAGTAGTAAGTATATTCAAGCCGTGCAAAAATTATTAGTCTCGCAAGCATTAGGCAGTATGGGCGGCTATCCATCTTACCTCAAACGCTGGTCAAGAATGGGGCAAGTCAGCTCCGTCAATCTAAAATCCTTGCTCAAAATCGGCAACATTGAAGCCGTTGTTGCTGTAGCAAATGCTCAAAGTTTAAACGATGAAGTGCTGGATTTAGTCTGGTGGTGTGCCACCAACACCGACCAACAAGCGGAAATCGGTCGCTTCCTACTGACCCGTGATTTTGTTGTAAAACACCCTGTTGGTAAACAAATTGCCGATTATTTATTAGAGTTTTTACCTTTTACCGACGACACAACGCAATTAATTGACACTACCAATCTACTTTTGCAAGACGCATTAATTTCTCAAGAAGCAAAAGATAGATTGTGGAAACAAGGGCAAAGAAAAACCGCCTTCTTAGTGGGATTTATTGAGAGAGATACCGACAATTTACCGAATAATGACCACACAATTGCGTTAGATAGCGACATTAAAGAACTTGAATGCATTAATAGCGAACAAAGGCAAATCCTACTCAAAACTATTATTACTATCTTGAAAAAAATCAACCAAGAACATGTCCTATATCGCACTTTAGAAGTCTTGGGTAGTACTTTGGCACATCCAATGATTCAACGCTCAGACGACATCAAACATTGCCAAACCCAAGCACAACAAGTTTTAGGCAGCTTAGGTTTAGATAATGAAAAAATCAAAGCCCGTCTTTTCCTGGCAAGCATCGGCGAACAATTGGTCGTTAGTACCATCTCCGCCCACAGTTTGGCAGGTTCTGCCATTCGCAAAAAACTTGCTAATGTGCTAATGCCTATTCAGGATGCTCTGAAACTACTAACTACCCCATAGCAACTGCATATTAGCAATCGCCACCAATGAAGCGGTTTCAGTTCTAAGAACGCGGGCACCTAATAATAAAGGTTGACAACCCGCCTGTGTGGCTTGATCAATTTCTACCCCGCTCAGCCCACCTTCTGGACCGATTAAGATGGTGGCTTGGTTGACTTTTTCTACTTCTAATAAAATTTTTTCACAACGATGATGAAGGACAAAACCATTGATAATTGGCTGTTGTAAAAAAGCCTCTAATGTCATTGGTGCAACAACTTCTGGAACGACAGAGCGACCTGATTGCTCGCAGGCACTAATGACGATTTTTTGCCAATGTGCGTGGCGTTTTGCTAATTTATCACCTTTAAGACGGACGACGCAACGCTCAGTAAAAATAGGGATGATTTTATTAATACCGAGTTCCACCGCTTTTTGCATTAAGAAATCCATTTTTTCACCCTTGGCAATGCCCTGCACTAAAGTGAGATTGAGTTTTGACTCGGACAAATTTTGAGATTTCTCTAAAATTTTTACAACACATTTCTTTTGCACTTGTGATATTTCAGCTGTGTAATTCGCACCATCGCCATTAAACAAAGTCACTCTCTTCCCTTGTTGAAAGCGTAAAACTTTCACCAAATGATGTGATGCAGGTGCATCCAGTGTCAATTCATCGTTAACATTAATTAAGGTATTTTGGTAGAGCCGTGGGTTTTTCATTAAATTAAGCCATGGCGCCATTAATACCGATGACTTGTCCAGAAATATAACCAGCAGAATCGCTTGCTAAAAACGATATTAGTGCGGCAACTTCTTCTGGTGTGCCTTCTCGCCCAGCAGGAACTACTTTTTTTATGTACTCTTTATCAAACACATCTTGCGTCATACTACCTTTTATAATGCCTGGAGCCACAGCATTAACCGTAATGCCTCTTGACGACATTTCTATCGCTAAAGATTTGGTAGCGCCAATGATTCCTGCTTTTGTTGCCGAATAATTTACTTGTCCACGATTACCTATTACACCTGCAACTGAAGATAAATTAATCACCCTTCCCCAGCGAGTTTTCATCATTGGCAACATTAATTTTTGTGTAACATTAAAAAAGCCGTTTAAATTTACATTAATAACTTTTTGCCACTGGGCATAGCTCATACTCGCAAAAATACCATCATCGTGAATACCGGCATTATTAACCAAAATTTGTATAGCACCCTGCTCTAAAACTTTATCTAACGCCTTCTGTGTGGATTCTATATCGGTAATATCAAAACAAACTAAGGTCGCTTTCCCTCCATTTTCAGTAATAATTTGCACAACTTCAATCGCTTTTTCTTCATTGCGATTACTATGAACCAAAACTTCAACGCCCTTCTTGGCTAAATCAATACATATTGCACTGCCTAAATCCCCACTACCACCTGTTACTAAAGCTCTTTTCATTTTTTATCTCATTAATCGTTAAAAATAGCAACCACTGTTGCCCTTCCAGATATTAAATTCTCACCCTCAGAAGTAATTAAAAAATCATATATCATATTGCCATGGGAGGCTAGTCTTCTTGTAGCTTCAATGACCAAAGGCGAAGTAACACTATTTATTTCAGCATTCTGGTAGAAATCTATACCCCTTAATGCTGCCAAATACCCTTTTTGCATTTTCTCCTTAGACTCTTTTGCAATCAGAGCTCCATGAACTGCCATCGCCTGAGCTCCGTATTCTATCAAAGCAGATGTATGTAATATGCCATTACTAAGCAAGGGATTATCCTGCTTTTGATGTGTTTGCGTTGTACAGAGAATTGAATCTTTATCCCATTTTTCAACAAAATCTATTAAGCACATCGCTCCAGCGTGCGGAATCAATTGACAAATTTCATCACTGCTAAACATTATTAACTTTGACCAATAATTGATTTTTATTTAAATATGGAATGAAAATTTTAGTATCCATCTTGCTAACAAGCGCTTCAACCAAAGGCAACCCAAGTCCGATAGGGTTTCCAACTCTAACTTTTTCCAGGGAGTCATTAAAACATTGGGTTATTCTTTGTTGCTGGTCTGCAATTGAAATATCAATGCTTGCTATTGTGCCAATTTCCTTGTTTGCGCTTAACAGCAAGGAAATGGCAACTGGATATTCAAAATGACGAAAGCCATCTAAATTATCAGGGATAACATTATCATAAGCCACTAATAAAACATCGTTTTCCTCAACTAATACTTGACTTACTGCCTCAATCAATCCAGCAGAAAAGGTGTTGTCTCCCGCAGATAAACTGGTTGAAGGTGTTTTCATGTTAGCAGAAATAGAAAAATACCCTGCAGGGGCATTATGTACAGAATTATGGAATAAAGTTGGGGATACCATTTTAGTTTCAGTTGCCAAAGTCTTACAGATTTTATCTGTTATACCTAAATCCCCTTCTGACGAAGCAAAAACTGCCAATGTAATATCATTGTTATATTCTACCAATTCGATGACTTTTAAGGCAAGTCTAATAACTGTCGTCGTCCTACGAGCCTCATTTGCTGGTAATAAAGATGGAATCATTTTAGACAGTGCCTTTGCTTGCCAGTTTTTATGACCTTTTAAAATCTTTAACGACTCACTAGAGTCTTCCATTCCTGGGATTATCACTGAGACACCGTTAACATAAACTTTTTTATTTAGCATGAGAATATTAAACTACAGTTACTGCCACCGAATCCAAAAGAATTAGACATTATATGGTTTAGTGATTTTTTGACGCTCTTTGTCAATACCTGAACTGGTAGATTTTCATCTACAGTGTCTAAATTTATATTAGCAGGAATAATAGAGTTCTCTAACGCCAAAATGCAAATAATAGCCTCATTAATGCCAGCCGCCCCCAAAGTGTGTCCAGTCATACCTTTGGTTGAACTGCATAAAATTTCTGAGTTAAAAACTGTGGATAGTCCTATAGATTCTGATTGGTCATTTGATGGCGTTGCTGTACCATGTAAATTCACATAGTTGATATCCGTAGCATTAATACCGGCGGCCATTAACGCACTCTCCATTGCCATCTTTCCACCGGCACCTTTGGGATGAGGTGAAGAAATATGATAAGCGTCATTACTTTCTCCGTAGCCCGTTAGGCGAATATGATTATTACCACTAGATTTTTCTAACAACACAAAGCCCGCAGCCTCGCCTATATTAATACCCTGTCTATTCTTATCCCAAGGTCGACAAATACCCTCAGACACTAATTGCAAAGCGTTAAATCCATACAAAGTTGTTAAACACATACTATCAACACCGCCCACAACTGCAGCATCGCAGAAACCTGCTTGTATATGTCGATAGGCTGAGGCAAAAACTTTGGCACTTGACGAGCAAGCAGTAGAAATCACCATACCAACACCTGTCAAACCTAATGAGCGACAAACATATCTTTGGATAGAACTAGTATTGTCGGTATAAAGCATATCTATGTTGAGTAATTTACCTGTCTCCTCATTTCTACCAATATAAGCATTCTCAGTTTCTGCAATACCCGAAGTGCTAGTACCCAGAAAAACACCAATTCGATCTTTGCCATACCTTTCAATAGCCATATCAACTTCATTGCGGAAATCATTAGTATCTAATGCCAATTTAGCTAATCTATTATTTCTACAACTAAATTTTGTTAGAGGGTCTTCTAATTCGACATTGTTAACACTGTTAACCAGCCCCAAAAAGGTATTGAAGTTCATCCCGGGATAATGAACATTACGCAAACCACTGGAACTATTAAACATTGCCTCTAAGGTGGTACCTTTTCCAACGCCCAGTGCGTTAACCAGAGTACTTGCAGTGATTTGAAGAGCGTCTATCGTTTTATTCATATTTATTCACAGCAGATAAAGTAGGTGTACTAACAAATTTAGCAACAATAAAACAACTTAGCACACCCACAACAACAACTTGTCCAATCGAACTTAGCACACTAACCTCTGAAAAAGTCAGTACAGAAAAGGACATTATAGTCGTTATTGCACTAATAGTAATGGCATGCGTGCTATTAGAAGGTTGACCTGCTTTTATGTTTTCATAATTAAAAAACAAGCTGTAATCAAAACCCAAACCCACAACTAGCAATAACGACAATAAATGAAAAATGCCAATACTATTTCCTAACAACACTTGAAAACTAAGGCTAATCAGAACCCCTGAAAACACAGGTAGAACTATCCAAATTCGACTTTTATCTTTGCGAGAAAACCAAAGTACGCTAAAAAAGAGCAACGCCATCATCAGCAACAACCTGTTCCAAGTTTCACTCAAATAATTATCCATAATATTACTAGCTTCTTCACTGACAGAATAATAAGCATCTTTTAAGATAGGATCGCTATCAACTTGTTGACTAAATTTATCCATCTCTTTAATGTCAATAATCCTAATTAAAGAATACCATATGCCTTCTTGAGTAAACAACAATGACCGCATCTTATTACCCATAATAGACTCTTTGAACGCTTGATAATTCAACAAAGGTAGTGTTTTACTGTTGCTAACATCTTCAATGAATTGTTTAAATACACCTTTTTTAAAAGGTAGTTCTAATACAGACAGCGCCACCTTACTTTGTAATGTCTCTTTACTCGGTAAATGACTTTGGCGATATTGTTGCATTTTTTTACTTGGTAGCAATGTATCCACGCCAATAGACCCAGCAATAATCTGCTGATTAATAAGATTTTTTAACTGTTGCCGTATCTCTTTAGTCTTTGCCAAAACACCTTCTAAATCTTTATCGGATACCAAAAAAAGCTGGTCAATTTCCTCAACTCCCAATGCTTGGCGTAAATTTGAATCAATCTGTCTTGATTCAATCGAAGCCGGGTTTAATTGTGAAATACTGGCATTAAATAAATTGTTTTGTTGCCATAAAAATATTGCAGGTAACAAAACAACCAAAAAACTAATTAAAAATTTTAGCCTTAATGACGAAGGTTTTCCGATAGAAACCTCTCGTTTGTTTACCTTTTGATTCCGCATCCACACAGGGATTAAATAAACACTGACTACAAATGCTATGAACAATCCCACAATAGCAAAAACAGCCAATTGATTGAGCCCATCAAATCCAGTTCCCATCAAGGAAACATAAGCAAATATAGAGGTTAATAAGCCAATTTTAAGCGGGTTTGAAATATAATTAACTGCATCAGAAGCTGATTTTTTTGCTGATATATTACTAAATATATGTAATGGGTAATCTAAGCAAACACCAAGTGCGGTAATGCCAAACGCCAACACAATACCGTGTATTTGTCCAAAGATAATTTGGGTCATGGTCATTGCAATAAGAATAGAGGATCCAAGTACAATATTTGCTAATAGCAATAAATAAACAGACCTATAGACAAAGATAAAGATAAGAAACATAACCAAGAGAAGCACAAAGCTAGCCTTTTTAATAGTATCTTGAATGTTTTCACGCACCTGTGTTGCCACAACACTCGGACCCGATAACAATAACTTAGCACTGCCTGGTTTGCTATTGATAAAAGCATCTTTAATAGCCTTTATTGCTATATCTTGCTGTCCAGTCGTAGAATTTTCTTGAATTTGTATCATTAACAACGACTTGTCAGCAACAAACCAAACGCCATGTTTTTCTTTTGCTACTGTTTTAACTTGATTTAAAAACAGATAGTCTAAAAATGCCTTTTGAGGGTCAATCAATAAATAATCAATGAGCTTATTAGGGGCATTAGCAGTAAAAGTAGATAATAATTCTGCAAAATTATTACGCAATTCATCCACTTCAAAACTATTATCGTGTAATAAATACCGGTATTTCAATAACTCTTTATACCTCAAATTATCGTAATCTTGGGAGTTAACAATAAAATCAAATATATTATTTGTTTGCAATTTTGCCTTTAGCGATTGACTGAGTCGAGATAACTCTTTGCTATTAGACTCTAAAATTTGTACCAAAATAAGGTTGGCAGACGCTCCTTTTTGAGACTGCTCAATTAACACTTGCGAATTTTTATCTTGAATATTGCTAGGTAAAAATTGCTCAATATTAGAAACAACTAATAAGTGGTTGTTTAAATACCAAGTAGAAATTACGATAGTCATTAAAAATAAGAAATTTTTATACGCAATACTCATTTTTTACAGATCACTAAAAGTTGTTGTAACATCAGCGCCATTAGACTTAATTAATTTAATAGTGTCTATAATGCCAAGATGCCCTTTTATTAAAATACTTGGAATTTCAGCTAGCACTTCTTCATCTTTTGGCACCAGTTCAATTTCCCATTTATCGGTTTTAGCAAGATATTCAATGGCATAATTACTTGCAATTTTTTCCACATCCCCCAATAAAAGCCACTTAATAACATTAACACTACTAGCAAGAACAGGATAGTTAGCAATTATCACACTTTTTTCTTTACCTTCATTATTTATCAATAAAAGCGTCTCTTCTGTTATATGCGATTCAGATTTTTTAGGTGTATGAATATATTTACTCATCACCCCATCGCTACTGAGCGAGACTATGCCTGTTGATATAATCTCATTGGTAAAGAAAGTTTCACTATGTACTTCAATAAAATTTCGAGACTTGCTTGAATTTTGAACAATGTTGTCAAAAATAGTATTAACCTCAATTTTTGCGTAAGCAATACTCGTCATTAATACTGAAAAAATTAATAAAAACCTGAGAGAAATCACAACTCATCTCCCCAATAATCATAAAAATTAAACCAGTTGTATGGATGCTCTCTAACTATATCCTCAATATACGACACATACACTTGAGCATCTTTTTCAATATTACTTTCTCTTGCAATGCGCCCCTCTTTATAATTACTTTTTAATTCCTTGAAGTGAATCTCATATTTATTACCACCCATATATATTCCAAAAAAAACAATGGTAGGTTTTTTTAATATGTATGAAAGTGTAAATGGATATTTTGGTACGCTTACATCACCACCTAGCAGTGAACATTGGATAGTTTTTCGCCCATTAATACTTCTATCTGCTAATATAGCCACAAATCTAGCGTCATCTAAAGCCTCCTTAACCTCCAATAAAGCATTATTATCATTAACATTAATCACAGCATCTAGCATAACTGGATTAAGGTTGTACAAAATATCTGTAATCATTGAATTATGGGAAATATCCATCATAATTTTTGCTTGACCATATTTTGGGGTTAAATATTGCAAAATATCAAACCCACCGATATGAGAACCAAGTAATATAAAGCCAGAATTATCTTTGGTTAATTTTGATACGATATCTTCATTAACAACCTTAATGTTAAATTGCTCTGTTTGATTAGTAATGAAATAAACTCTATCTAAAATCATGGCAGAAAAACAATAAATGTGTTTCAAGGTTTTAAATAACCCATATTTTGTTAAGGTTACTCTTTTTAGATAATTTTTAGAAGCTCGACGCACTTGCGACGAAGTAAAAAAGAAATACAGCGTAATTGGATACAGCCAAAATCTTGCAAAATTGCGAGAAATATTAACAGCAAACCAACAAATTAAGCGAATAAAAAATGGACTACCTCTTTCTTTGCTTGCCCTCCAATCAAGATTTTTCATTTAATTTTTAAACGCCCTAGCACTGAAACTTCATCATTACAAATACATTCAAAAGAGACCAATGTGGGGGAAATATCTTTCAAAAACACAGTAACTCTTTGATTAGATAAAATAGGTTTTACAAACTTCACTGTGGGCAAAAATATCTCTTCCTTGGCACCCCCTAACTCAAAAAAACCCTGAAGGACATGCTCAATAATTACTGCCCCAGGAACAATAGGGTTGCCAGGAAAGTGCCCTACAAGGGATTTATGTTTACTATTAACAACAAAATTAAAAAAATTCATAACAGCCTCAAATCAAAAAAATTCAACAACCCTTTATACCTCATATTATATTACTTTTCTAAAGGTAAAATATTCATTGTCTTAATCAAGTCATCTAATGGCAATTTTCCCAATTCATTATAAGGGAGTTTATCAACAATTTTCAAGGGTCTTGGCAAGAAAACAGAATCCACTGCTTCTGACAATTTCTGTATTATTTGCTTGTTTGTTAAAGTTTTAGACACAACTAAAGCAGCCAATCTTATGCGACAATTTGAGTCTTCTTTAGGGATAAAAAAGACACCATCACTAACACCGCCAATGCCTTTAAGTTTGCAAGAAAGTCCAGCTAATGACTCTCTTTTCCCGCCAATTTTAATTAAATCATTACTCCTTCCAAGTAAATAAAAAAATCGATTATTAATGACCTTAATTTTATCAGAAAGTTTAATTAAATCGTCATATCCAATCGCATTTAATAAGGCCCCGTTCTCTGTCTCTTGAATATTATAATTCTCTAGTAATTCCCATTGCTTATGCTTGCTCGTTTGCCTTGTTGCGATAGCACCAGACTCACTGCACCCATATATTTCAAATACCTTAGCACCCAATATCTGTTCCGTCTTATAAGCAATCTCATTAGACAATGGGGCGGTTGCTGAAATGATTAAATCAATATTTCTCCAGCCTTCAATCAACCCAGTGCAGGCCTTTAGATGTAATGGCGTTGTAATAACAATCTTTGGCTCCAAAGTTTCTAGCACGGTTTGCTGAATATCCAATGGATAAAATGGATGAGCATCATGCATCGTCACTCCCAAAGTCAAGGGGAAAATAATAGAAGTCTCAAACCCAAACATATGTTGTGGGGGAACAGAAGCAACAACACACTTCCCAGCAATACCCATCGGCCACAACCTTTGGCTAACTCTAATTGAACTTTCATTTAATTGCCCCCAAGTTTTTGGGTTTTCCTTTGGCTTTCCAGTAGTACCTGAAGTAAACAAAACAGCGACAATTTGCTGTGCGTCTATATCAAAATTCTTTGCCATATCTTTTTCATTGTGACAGTCTCCGCTATACAAATGAGCAACATCCTCGTCATTAATAATATCACTATCAGAATATAGCTCTGAGAGCCGACCTATCTCTTTTGTTGCTTTTGAATTTGGAAATAAACTTACTTTCCCAAGGGCAACACAGGCTGAAAAAGTAACTAAAAAATGATATTTATTCTCACAAAGATTAATCATATATTTACCCGATGATAAAGTAGCCCTTGTGAGTTCAATATGAAATAGAAACTCTTCTTTGAAAATTTTACGACCCTGGTAAATAGCAACTGCGTTTTCATTAAAATCATTCAGCAGTTTAAATGTTTTGTTCATAAACTATTTTTCAGTCTGCAACGAGAAAGGCGGATAATAAAAACTTTGAAACTAATTTTATCATCTTTAAATTTAATATTTCTATATAAAAACTCAATCAGCATAATCAATGTCAAAATAGCGTAGTTCCCAAAATTTGAAACCCAACTCCAAGTCTCAATAGAAAACCAGATAAAGACAACTACATTTTGCACAAGCATATACATAAAGCCAACTACCCAAATGACAGTAACCGTCCTCGTGTATTTTTTCTTGTTAGCGTTCAATGGTTTGTTATCAATGCAATCTGCAAATTGTGTAATAACGGGCACATTTCCAGATAGAAGAGATTTGGAAAATATATAAAGTAAGGTTAATAAAACCAATATAGGTGTTGATTGAATTAACGCTTGTCCTTTATTGCACATAACAATAAAAAATGCAGCACTTGTTGCAAATGCAATAATCGAAACCTTCAAAGTATAAGATTTGGTTTTTAAGGAGTAAGTAAGAAAAAATACTGCCATTAATAAATAAATAACGGGTAGCAATGTATTAGAAATTTGAACGCCTATATGGGAGACCACTGGATACAGGATAACCCATATAGGAAATTTCCCCATTAGAAATTAGACTTTATTTAATTTAACATGTTTGGCGAGCGAGCGAATAGAGGAAAAAATTTCCTTATTGTTTGCACCATCTGACTTTAATTGAAAACCGTATTGGGCCGATAATGCCATAGACAATTCTAAAGAGTCAATTGAGTCTAAGCCAAGTCCATCATAAAATAATGGCTCATCAAAATTAATATCAGATGCGTTAATATCCTCAAGATTTAAGGTTTCAACGATTAATTCTGCAATTTCACTTTCTAACTGCTCTGTACTTGACATAACTAGCTCCTAATATTTTGTTTTAAGGTGTGGAAATTCGATTGATAATTATACTGTTATTTGTGAGCATTGCCCAATACTTTCCTACTAAGTAAAAGTTAATAAAAAAAGCTTCAATAATAATTTTCCCCATACAGGGTAATCTGTATTTAAAAGCATCCTCCGCAGAGCAGCTAAGTGCATTTATTTTAAAACCTTTTGCCATCATTATGGCGCGTGCCATGTGGTAACGATTGGTTATCAATAAAACCTGTTGACTCTTGTTGCTGTACAAACCATAGAAATTCTTTAGATTTTCTAATGTATGTTTGGATTCTTGCTCTAAAAATATTCTATTATCCTCAACGCCCAAATCTTTTAAAACCTTCTTTCCTGCCTCTGATTCAGTAATATTTGCATTATTAGTCATCCCTCCTAGAATATAAACATTACTATCAGAATTTTTACCCAACATCCATGAAGCGCGTTTTAATCTACTACGGTATTCAGCATCTGGGATATCGTTGTCCAATTTTTTTCCCAACACCAGTAATACACCTGTATCACTAATACAATAGTCTTTAGATTTTGCAATAACAAGCACATATAAGAATGAAACTACCAAACTAAAACCAACTGTTATCAAAATAACAACCATTGATAAGATTAAGATTAAGATTAAGATTAAGATTAAGATTAAGATTAAATGTTTATCATAATCAATTTTCACACTATCTAAATAACTTTAATATCATTGGCTTAATAGCAGATTTATACAGACCTTGGGGGTACACCCCCCTGAGGATTAAAAACTTTGCTACCATTAAAGTAATCAGGGTTATGTCTCTCACCCCTTGAAAATGACTGGGCCGGGCATCTTCTCTATAAACGGCAGGAATAGGTACAGATTGGCTGATTATCCCCACCTGGGCAGCTTTAATAATAATTTCACTCTCAAAAACGAAACTGTTGTTTTTTGAAGTTGATATTTTTAATTTTTTAAGAAAATTTGCTGGATAAAGCCTAAAACCCGATTGACTATCAGAAATAGGGTAGCCCGCAGCCCATGCAATCCAAAAATTGGCAATTTTATTGGCGTAATATCTTTTTGCAGGTATGGAATCTTTATCGGCCAAACGAGCACCAATAATAATATGATGGTTGTATTTAAGTCTTTTATCAATCAAAAGACCTGTGTCCTCTGGTGCATGCTGGGCGTCTCCATCCAGTGTCACAATAAAATCAACTTCTTTTTTTAAAGCCAACTGAAAACCATCCCATAAACTAGAAGCCTTACCTTGATTCATTTTATGCTCAATTAAATCAATAGGTAAACCCTTTAATTCTAAAATAGTGTTGTCATTAGAGCCGTCATCTACTACAATGACTTTTGAGTGCTCTTTGAACAACATCTCGAATGGTTTTCTCTTCATTATAAGCTGGGATAACGATAGCAAAATTTTCTTGGAACGCCAAATTACCAATACCTTAAACAAAAAAATACATTATAATCCCTTCCGAAAAAATTTTTTAATTATATAAACAGGGGTAAAAGATGGAATTTAATTTATTTGGAAAAATATCAATCGTTATGGTTTCTTTAGCATTACTAGTGGGTTGTGGTTCTAAGCCAGTTAAAAATATTGATAATTCTACAATTTCTGGAGTTAGTTCTATTTCAAGTGTTGAGAATGCAATTATTAGGGCTGGCGCTGGACTTGGTTGGATTATTAAAAAGAAGAACAGCGGACACATGGTAGGAAAGTTAGCCCTTAGAAAGCATGTTGCAATTGTAGATATTACATATACTAAAAACAGCTATTCAATTAAATATAAAGATAGCACTAATCTAAATTATGATGGCACAAATATCCATTCAAATTATAACGGTTGGATTCAAAACTTACAGAATGCTATCAATGTCCAATTGAACTTACAATAAATATCTTATCTATTTAAAACAAACATTAACCCGCTGAGCGTAAATTACACTCAGCGGGTTTTTTATGAAAATAAATATATTTAATAACACATGACTTCAAAAAAACAGCTCTTCTCTCAAGGTGAAAAAACAGCCCAAGAAGCAATTTATGACGCTCAAAAAATAGCCTTTGCACCCATGACATTCCAAGCAGTTAGAATTGCTTGGAAAAGAGGTCTATTAAAAGCATTAGATAAAAACAAAGATGGGCTGACACCGAAAGAATTATCATCATCTGTCAACATGAGTTTATATGGAGTTAGAGTGATACTTGAGTCTTGCTTAAGTGTCAATGTTGTTTCATTAAAAGAAGGGGTTTATCATATTACTAAAACAGGTAAAGTTTTCTTATACAGTGAAATGACTCAAGTTAATATGAATTATAATCATGATATCAATTATTTGGGTTTGTTCTATTTAGAAGAAAGTATTGATAAATCTAGCCCTGAAGGGTTAAAAAAAATATTTGGCAACTACCCAACCATATACCCAGCACTAACATCACTTCCAGAGCCTGCTAAGACAAGTTGGTTTGAATTTGACCACTACTATTCTGATATTACCTTTCCATCGATATTGCCGCATATCTTCAAGGATAGCCCAAAAACAATTATGGACATTGGAGGTAATACAGGTAAGTTCTCTATCGTTTCTGCAAATTATGATAGCAATGTTAATGTTACCATTGTTGATATCCCTGAGCAATTAGCAGTTGCCAAAACTGAAATTACAAAAGCAGGCTTTAAAGATAGAATTGATACCATTCATATTGATATGCTTGACCACTCAAAACCACTACCAAAAGGTAAAGATGTTATTTGGATGAGTCAATTTTTAGATTGTTTTGGTGATAACGATATTATTGCCATCTTAAAAAGAGCGGCGGCGGCTATCACAAAAGATGGCAAAATATTCATTCTAGAAACCTATTGGGATAATCAAGAACTTGATAAAGCAGCATTTTGTATTGTTAATACATCTTTATACTTTACAGCAATGGCAAACGGAACCAGTAGAATGTATCGATTGTCAGATATGTTAGAATTTATTAAACAGGCAAACCTAAAAGTAAGCAATACAATAGAAAATATTGGCATGGGGCATACATTACTTGAAGTAGTCCCAGTTGTCTCACTTAAGTAATAAGCGTTTTTTGTAATTGCCAGTAAGTCAATAAGAATAAGAATATTGCCAAACCGACTAACTTTAACATATGGGGCAAGACAGAATAAAAATCTCCTTGCCTTAACAAAATCTCTAAAAAAGCGTTAAGCCCCCAATTCATAGGGGAGAATTCTGCTAAAGTTTGCATGGTTTTTGGCATAACAAAAACAGGCACCATAACCCCACCAATAGCACCCATAAGTAAATTACTCACCCCACCAATACTGGAGGCTTGCTCGTGTGTTCTAACAATAATAGCAATCAACAAAGCAAAACTAATAGCCGTCAAACTAAGTGCTATTGATACAGGTAATAATAACCAGGCGTTAGCACCTAGCACTAACGCCTCTCCACCAAGTGCTGGTACTAAAAATAAACCTGTGGCAAACATCAAGCAAGCTTGAATTAAATTAACCAACATATAAGGTAAAAGCTTGCCCAGTAAAATCCAAGTTTTTGCAATTGCAAAGGTATTTAAACGCTCTAATGTCCCATTATTAAGTTCAATAAGTAGTGTAGAGGATAGCGGAATAATAATAAAAAACATAGCAAATATTAGCCAAGCTGGTACACTTTGTTGTACAGACGATGGTTTTTTATTTGTTGTTGTGTTCGCCAGTTCATATACTGTTAAAGGGCTGGGCACTTTACTTGATTGTTTATTGCTTAATTTTAATAATAAATACGCCTCAATCAAAGCACGACTATAATCAGGTGTATTAGGGGCATAATAGATATCGATAGCAATTTTTTTAGACACTTGATTAAAGACAATAACGGCTGATGTATCGCCAGCTAAAGTGGTTTTTTTAGCGGCCTTAATTACATCAATATCATTTGAAACTGATTCTATTGTCGCATTGGCTAATGTTGAAAAATGTTGCCTTGTTTTTGGGTCGATATTATCAGCAAATACTGTCATTAGTTGCAAACTTCTATTGGCACTATCTTTACTAGAAAAAACAGACTGTAAACTGAATGACACAATAAGCACAAATACAATTGGCATAAAAAATAAAACCAATAAAGCATGATAATCCCTTAGTATAAGGCGAAATTCTTTAATGAGTAAAGTGCTAAGCATGGTTTATTTTTTGTAAAAATAAAGATTCCATACTACTTGGTCTGATGCTGAATTGTTTTAAATTAGCTTGCTGGCGTTCAAAATAACGATGAAACTCTTGGGTTATTTCGATAATATTGATTTGTGCAGGGAGTTGCCCAACAATATGACATTCTTCTAATTTTAGTTCGTACTGTTTAACAAAGTCAGATATGCCTTGTGGCCAAGGGTACATTGTTTCTGCTTCAAAAGTGTAACCATTATTTTTCTTTAATGTAGATAAATCGCCCTGGTGTAGAACCTCGCCCTGATTAATAATGATAACCTGGTCACATAAGATATCAATTTCAGCCATTTGATGGGAGGTATAAACAATACTAACACCTGTTTTTTTTAAGCGTTGAATTGCCGTTAAAATGAAATTACGAGAAACAGGGTCGATACCTATAGTTGGCTCGTCTAAAAATAATAAGCTAGGCTTATTAACAATACCGATAGCTAAGTTAAGTCGCCTTTTAAAGCCACCCGACAATGTTTGAGAGACTTTATCTTGATGATTTTTCAATTGACAAAAATCTAACGCTTCGTCAACCCTAGTTTTAAAAGCACCCAGCTCTTTTCTAAGCTTGGCAAAAAATAACAAATTTTCTTTCACGCTAAGCGTTGGATAAAAGGCATACTCTTGTGGCACAAGTGCGATTTTATTGAGTATTTGACGACGCTGATACTGGTAATCTTTGCCAAAAATATCAAGTGTCCCTGCTTGTGCTTTAAGCTGCCCAGTTAGCAACGCAATAAGGGTGCTTTTTCCTGCACCATTAACACCTAACAGCCCGGTAATACCTGGCTGAATAGATAAGCTTAGTTTCTTGATTGCCCAATTATCTTTTTGATAAGCATAACTAAGTTGCTTGGTTTCTATAAGGGTCATAAATCATTGACATATAAATTATTCAAAATCCTAGTCAGGTAAATCGCTGATATTTTGTAATGTATTGACATCAATGTCTAAAGCTACTGCGTATTTTCTCAGTATTTTTAAGGGCAATCTTTTAAAAATATTTGGCTTAAAATGGCGTTTAACCTGCCATTTAAATTGCCCAGTTGCTTGTGCTAGCATAGTCACATCTAAGCGTTGATGATGCATATGATATGCCAATATTGAAATTTTACTTAATTTTACTTGTTCTAACGCTATTTTTGTATTGTACTCAATTTCTTTAATTGCCTCTTTAAGAGCATTAATCTCAGCATCACAACCTGTACCTGTGGTACTTTTTATTTGACCTTGCTTGTTAATCGTATAAATAATTTTTTGATTATTTTCATAAATATCGTCAATTTTATTTGAAATTTTATTATTGCTCATAAAAAATTATCATACCACTGTTAGCAGCATAAATCCACTGGAAAAGCGCCCACTTTCAGGCACAAAACACAATATTTTATTCCCTGGTTTTAAAGATTTGGTTTTAATAAACTCATCCAACATAATAAAAATAGAAGCGGCACCTGTGTTACCTTTAGTGGCTAAATTGGTAAACCACTTTTCCATTGGAATCGCAAAATTTTTTGCCTCTAAGGCTTGTTTAATTTTCGGCATAAAATACATAGACGAAGCATGTGGTAAAAAATAATCAATATCGCTGGCTTGGATACCTGTGCAGGCAATAATTTTATCAATAGTTTGATTGATAGCAAATTCAATAATACTATAATTGAGTAATTTTACATCTTGTTTCAAAGTAAATGCATTGGGTTGGTAATGCATCCAGCCTAATAAGCCTCCATTTTCTATTTTTTTAGCACCTAGATACATACAGGTATCAATCTCATTGGCATAAGAATAAGTTTTAATCCATTCAATTCGTAAATTGAGCTGCCCTGCCCTAGGTTGAGTTTCAAGACACAATGCGCCGGCACCATCAGAAAGCATCCAACGCAAGAAATCTTCATTAAACCCTAACTCTGGATGTTTATCAAGTGTTTCAGCATCAATGGCTGAATGGTTGGAAAAATTATGAGCATGTAGCAACGGTGAAACCACTTCAGACCCAGTAATAACCGCCATTTGACTGTCGTCATTTTTAAGGGCTAAAAACCCGTATTTCAACGCCATTAATCCACTAATGCAAATACCTGATAAAGACGCTACTTCGCAAGGGGGTGAGCCTAATTCACCGTGTACCATCACCGCATGCCCAGGTGCAAGCTGGTCAGCAATAGTAGTTCCTGTGCAAATTAAATCAATGTGATTTAACGCATCTGCTGTATTAAACAATTGCTTAATAGCTTTGGCACTAAGCTGTGCATTGGTATGAGAAGGTTTTCCTGACTTGCTATTAAGCACATAATGGCGTAACTTAATACCGTTATTTCTCAAAACAATACGCTTTGTTTTTGAGGCTTTGTTATTAATTAATCCTAATACCTTTTCTATTTGACTATTGTCAACTGGAGCATTAGGCAGAACACAAGCACTTGAGGTGATAAAAACAGAATGGCTTAACATAAAAACTCCGAAATCCTGCTATCATCGGCACCAGAAGGTAGTTCAAATTTCGCCTCTAACGCTTTAATTTTTTTCCTAAAGAAGGGTTTTAATATTGCCCTTAATAATAAACTGATAGGCACAACACTGATAATCATCAGTATTAAAAATAACAAATACAGCAATAATATTGGTTTTCTAATCCAGGAACCACGAGCACCAAGCGAGCGCAAAAGTTTACCCCAAATGTGAAAACTTCTGCTACCAATTTTTTCAGATTGCAACAAACCTGCATGGACTTTGACGGCACTCAAACCTTTTAAAATATTACTATTTAATTGATGAGTATTGAGTGCATAGGAAATTGCTTTGCCAAAGCGCGCAGATGCCTCAATCTCTTTTTCACTAATACCTGCTTTAGGAAAACGCCAAAAGCCATTTTTTTTGCCTGTTAGTAGCCATCTTGGTGTTGTGATAAAACTCACTAAACTTGAACCTTGGTCAGTTAAAACCGCGTTACCGATTAAATTTGCATCTAAATCGTTAAGCATTTGTAATATTTTTTGTTGTGCTTGCACCCACATATTTCTACAAGCAATCACAGTAATAACTGGTGTATTTTTCAAAACAACTTGTGCTTGTTTAGATTTTAAAAAAGCCGTTGTTGGTAATGATGGTGCTAAAAACCAGGGCTGATAACCCAAAATAACCAAATCATAATTACTTTCTAGGTTTAGTGCTTTATTTTTTGGAGCATCTAAATATATACATTCAGGAAAAGTATCAAAGAAATTAAAAAAAGACCAAGGGAAGTCATACGCCTTAATAGGCTCTAGTGCTTTAAAGGTTACTTCAATGTTGTTTTGATGGGTTAATGGTAATTTAATTGCTTTCAAAACCTTATGCAATTGCCCTGTTTGACTATAACCAATAATAAGTACTTTTTTTACCATTAAAACAAAGTTGACTGTTAAAATTAGCCATTTTAATATACTTTCATTATGGAAACTCACTTTAAACACCAGCAGTCTGCTCATTGCGAAACAGGTGTGGCTTCTACTTTATTGCGCCATCATGGTTTAAGACTATCGGAGCCTATGGTGTTTGGTATTGCTAGTGGTTTGACCTACGCTTGCTTGCCCTTTGTTAAGATTAACGGTTTGCCATTAATGGCGTATCGCATGCCACCGCGTTTAATTATTAAACTGTTGTCATGGCGTATCAAAGGACTGAGCGTTACTTTTAAAACTTTCAAAAAACAGGCTGATGGCACTTTATTTTTAAATAAAAAATTAAATGAAAATCAAGTGGTTGGGCTCCAAACTTCGGTTTACTTTTTACCTTACTTTCCTAAGGAAATGCGTTTTCATTTTAATGCGCACAACCTAATTGTGTATGCAAAATCAAATAACAATAAAGATGTGTATTATCATGTTAGCGACCCTGTTTTTGCCAAAACACAGCGCATTGAAGCATCAAACTTGTTAAAAGCACGCTTTGCTAAGGGTGCGCTAGCGCCAAAAGGTAGGCTATATTACTTAACTTCAGTGCCAAACTCAATTGACTTTAAAGTGGTTATCACAAAAGCCATTCGCTTTACAGGTAAAATAAACCTTAGCAAACTTATTCCTATTGCTGGTATAAGTGGTATGAAAAAAGTAGCTAATAAAATTGAATCTTTACAACACAAATCACCTAGATATCAACAATTATTTTTAGGTAATATTGTTAGAATGCAAGAAGAAATTGGCACAGGAGGGGCGGGTTTTCGATATATGTACGCTGCTTTTTTACAAGAATCTGCAGAGTTAATCAATAAGCCAGAACTCGAAGACTGGGCACAACAATTTATGGTAGTGGGCGACGAATGGAGAGAATTTGCTAGGCTATGTGCACAAATCAATAAAAATCGAGGGGATGCAACCCTGAAACAAGTAGCAAATACCTTGAGGGAGGTGGCTAAAAAGGAAGAAGCGTTGTATAACAAAATGGCAAGTTTTAAATTGTAGCGCCCTAAAATAATGACAAATCAACACAGACAAAAAAAGTTATTAAGCCAATTAAAAGACGGTGCGTTGGTGATTATTGCCACAAATCCTGAGCAAACTCGAAATGGAGATGTGCATTATCCGTTTCGTCCGCATAGCGATTTTTGGTATTTAACGGGATTTACTGAGCCAGAATCGGTGGCAGTTTTTTCAAGGGAAGGTTATACAATTTTCTTGCGTGAAAAAGACCAAAAACGCCAGATTTGGGATGGGGAGCGATTGGGTGTTAAATCGGCATTAGAGGTTTTAAAGGCTGATTACGCTTATTCGATTGATGCGTTAAAAACACAATTACCGCAATTAATCAAAAATGCAACGACGGTATATTATGATTTTAAACCGTGTAAGTTGGATGATGATATTATGGAATGCTTGGCAACAACGCAAACACAATCATTGGGCGAATATTTACATGAAATGCGCCTTATTAAAGATGACAATGAAATTGCACTTATGCAAAAAGCGGCGGATATCTCGGTGGAGACGCATCAACTGGCAATGCAAGAGACGGCTCCGAAATTATTTGAATACGAGATTGCGAGTATTTTTGATGGGAATTTTAGGAAATATAACGCCGAACACGCCTACACACCGATTGTAGCGGGGGGTAAAAACGCCTGTGTGTTGCATTATATTCAGAATAATAAGGTGCTGAATGAGGGTGAGTTACTGTTAATTGACGCAGGCTGCGAGGTGGAAGGGTATGCGTCAGATATTACACGAACTTTCCCAATTAACGGGATATTTAGCGGGGCGCAACAACAAATTTATCAACTTGTGTTGGACGCACAATTGGCAGCAATTGCAGCGATTAAGCCAGGTGTGGCAATTACCACACCGCATAACATTGCAACGGAAATTATCCAGCAAGGCTTGATTGATTTAGGGATTTTGACGAAAAATGGCGATGTGAAGCAGTTTTATATGCACGGCACGGGGCATTGGCTGGGGATGGATGTGCACGATGTAGGGTGCTATCAACAAGGGAAACAGGACCGAGAATACGAAATTGGAATGGTAACAACGGTAGAACCAGGCATTTACATCCGTAAGAGTGATAAAATTAACCCAATTTATTGGGATATTGGCGTTCGGATTGAGGACAATATATTAGTTATCAAGGGTGGAAATCGTGTACTGACGCAGGCGTTGGAAAAAGAAATTGACGATATAGAAAAAATAATGGAAACACAATGAACATACAAGAAGCGATAAAAGCAGTTATTGCAAAACAGGATTTAACGCAGGAACAAATGCACTCGGTGATGAGTGATATTATGACTGGCAAGACCGAGGATGCACAAATCGGCGGTTTTTTGGTTGGCTTGTCAATGAAAGGCGAAACTGTTGCGGAGATTACGGCAGCAGCAAAAGTAATGCGTTCACTAGCGACGCAGGTCAATCTAAAAAACCCAAAACACCTAGTGGACACTTGTGGCACAGGAGGTGATGGCTTAGGTTTGTTCAACATCTCAACCGCTTGTGCATTTGTCGTTGCTGCTGCTGGGGCACAGGTTGCCAAGCACGGTAATCGCAGTATTTCTTCTAAATCTGGCAGTGCTGATGTATTGGAAGCGGCAGGCGTTAATTTAGATATGACGCCTGAAGAAATTAGCAAATCGGTGGAAAAAATTGGCGTTGGTTTTATGTTCGCACCAGCGCATCACTCGGCAATGAAACACGCTATTGGCGCGCGTAAATCCTTAGCAGTTCGCACTATTTTTAATGTCTTGGGTCCACTCACAAACCCTGCCAAAGCACCACATCAAGTAATGGGTGTGTATGATAAAAATTTAGTTGAGCCGATTGCAAATGTATTGAAAAGTCTTGGCTCTAAACAAGTGATGGTCGTACATTCGAAGGATGGGTTGGATGAAATTTCAATCGCTGACGACACTTTTGTGGCAGAATTAAAAGACGGGAAAGTCACAACTTATACCATTAATCCTACCGATTTTGGCTTACCATTGGGCGATTTAAATGACATCAAGGCAGAAGATGCAGAAAGTTCATTGTTGTTAATTCAAAATGCCTTGGATGGCACCGATGGTGCGGCTAAAAATATCGTTGCTTTAAACGCCGGTGCGGCAATTTATGTATCGGGCGTAGTCGATTCTTTGCAAGCAGGCGTCAATAAAGCGATGAAAATTTTAAACAGTGGCGTTGCACATCAAAAACTTGATGACTTCGTTAAAGAAAGTACGGGGTGCTAAATGTCAAATAAAGAAACCAACCTAATTTGGATTGATTTGGAAATGACAGGTCTGCTGCCAGAAAGCGATGTCATTATTGAAATTGCCACGATTGTAACCGATAAAGATTTGAATATTTTGGCAGAAGGTCCTGCTTTGGCAATCCATCAAAGCGATGTGCTTTTGGATAAAATGGATGAGTGGAATACCGAGCACCACACCAATTCTGGACTGGTTAAACGCGTCAAAGAAAGCACAACTTCTACCCTACAAGCCGAAATAAAAACCATCGAATTCTTGCAACAATGGGTGGACAAAGGTGCATCACCAATGTGCGGCAACACCATCTGTCAAGACCGTCGTTTTCTGTATAACGCTATGCCAAAATTAGAAAAGTTTTTCCACTATCGTCACATCGATGTCAGCACATTAAAAGAGTTAATTAAACGCTGGAAACCTGAAGCAGCCTTAGAACGAGAAGGTGAATCCGAACACCTGGCCTTGGCGGATATTCGTGAATCCATCAGAGAACTTAAACATTATCGCAAGACCTTTATTAATGTCTAAAACTTGGCTTTCTCCTGCAAAAATCAACCTATTTTTGCACATTAATTCAAAACGAGAAGACGGGTATCATAACCTGCAAACTATTTTTCAATTGCTGGATTATTATGATGAATTGACTTTTGAGATTCGTCAAGATGGTGTTATTTCTCGTATTTCTGGCAATGAAACAGTGCCAGAAGCGGAGGATTTGATTATTCGCGCTGCGAAGGCACTACAAAAATCCACAGGCACAGCATTAGGTGCGGATATTTCGGTGCTGAAAAAAATTCCTGCGGGGGGCGGATTGGGGGGCGGCAGTTCAAACGCTGCAACAACTTTACTTGCCCTTAATCAATTATGGAATACAAAATATTCTACAAAACAACTCTCTGAAATCGGCTTATCGCTAGGGGCTGATGTGCCAATTTTCATTGCTGGACATAGTGCCTGGGCAGAAGGCGTGGGGGAGGCTTTAACGCCGATATGCTTGCCAAAACACCACTTTTTGGTAGTTTGTATTAACAAACACATCTCTACCAAAAAAATATTCTCACATAAAGCATTGACAATGACGCCTATCATAGGGAAAATACAGCCTTTCTCAGAATTAATCAATCCACACAATGATTGTCTTGAGGCTGCCATAGAGTTAGAAGATGAGATTTTAGAAGCGTTAACGCATTTGAAATTAAGTGAAAATTATCTTTATGAGCCGAGAATGACAGGCACAGGTTGCTGTGTTTTTGTGGCGTTTGAGAATGAAAAAGATGCTTTGGTGGCGTTGAGAAATGTGCCAAGGCAGTGGCTGGGGTTTGTTGCGAAAGCGATTGACACCCTGCCAAAATAATTGGGCTGTCGCCAAGCGGTAAGGCAACGGGTTTTGATCCCGTCATGCGCAGGTTCAAATCCTGCCAGCCCAGCCAATTTCCTTTTTTTCGTTGCGTCTTTTTACTTTCTGCGGCGTTAAATTTTAAAAATACTCAGTTATGTAGGCGAACTACATGCTTTCGTATTTTTGCAATTTGCCTTGCAGAAAGAAAAAATACTTTGCGAAAAAATCTCTCGTTGCGTCTTTTTACTTTCTG
This sequence comes from endosymbiont of Bathymodiolus septemdierum str. Myojin knoll, assembly GCF_001547755.1. NCBI lineage: Bacteria > Pseudomonadati > Pseudomonadota > Gammaproteobacteria > Bathymodiolus septemdierum thioautotrophic gill symbiont. Next base: position 1,310,581 of record NZ_AP013042.1, read on the forward strand.
CGGCGTTAAATTTTAAAAATACTCAGTTATGTAGGCGAACTACATGCTTTCGTATTTTTGCAATTTTTTGTAAAAAAATGATTGCATAGATAGTATAATTTATACACTTTAAAAATACCCCCCCAAATATACCTATGTCACTTGACAAAATTAAAATTTTTAGCGGAAACGCTAATCCGCAACTTTCTGGTGAGATTATTTCAAATTTGAATGTTATCCAAGGTAAGGCTTTAGTGAGTAAGTTTAGCGATGGAGAGGCACGGGTTGAGATTTTGGAAAATGTGCGCGGCTGTGATGTGTTTGTATTACAGCCGACTTGTGGACCTTCTCCAGCGGAAACTTTGATGGAGTTGCTGGTTATTGTAGATGCACTGAAACGCTCCTCAGCTTCTCGGATTACAGCAGTTGTACCCTACCTTGGGTATTCTCGTCAAGATCGTCGTTCACGATTGACGCGTGTGCCGATTACGGCAAAATTAGCGGCAAAAATGATTGAAGCAGCTGGGGTTGATAGGATTTTAACCGTTGACTTGCACGCAGACCAAATCCAAGGATTCTTTAATATTCCAATTGATAATATTTATGCGCAACCCGTGTTAATTGAAGATATTCTTGCGCAAAATTATAAAGATATCGTTGTCGTATCGCCCGATGTTGGTGGCGTGGTGCGTGCACGAGCGGCGGCGAAAAGATTAAATGATGCGGATTTGGCAATTATTGACAAACGACGCCCTGAAGCGAATGTTGTAGAAGTAATGAATGTGATTGGCAAGGTTAAAGGTCGAACTTGCGTGCTGATTGACGACATGGTTGATACCGCTGGCACTTTATGTCAAGCGGCAGCAATTTTAAAAGAAAGAGGCGCTAAAAAAGTAGTAGCCTATGCAACGCATGCTGTGTTATCTGGCAAGGCTATTGTGAACATTAACAATTCAGAATTAGATGAATTGGTGGCAACCAACACCATTCCTTTATCAGCTCCAGCAACTAATTGTAAAAAAATTAGACAATTATCTCTTGCGCCAAAACTTGCAGAAGTGATTAAACGAATCAGCGAAGAGCAATCTATCAGCACCATATTCTCTGATGCCAAATAATCACTTAAAATTTAAATTTCACCCTTTACATAAGGCTCTATATGTATAATTGCTCTTTTCGTCAACCGTAAAATAAAAAATCTCTATGAAATCTACGACAAAAGCACACAAACAAGCACTCCAAAATCTCATTACTGTTGGCAAGGATAAAGGTTACCTAACCTATGCAGAACTTAATGACATGCTACCAGAGGACTTATTGACGCAAGATCAAATTGAGCCGATTGTTTCTATTTTAGAAGAGTTAGATATTATCGTTTCTGAAACCGTTCCTGATGCGGATACTTTGGTTGTAGAATCTGGTGCCAAAGCACAATCTACTTCTGCGGAAGCAGCAACTGCAGCGCTTGCAGCGCTTGACTCAGAATTTGGCAGAACCACTGACCCAGTTAGAATGTATATGCGTGAAATGGGTGTGGTAGATTTGTTAGAGCAAGAAGATGAAATTCGTATTGCCAAGGAGATTGAGGAAGGCATCTTCGAAATTATGCAGGCGATTACACTTTATCCGTCAATTACTGATTTGTTCTTTAAAGCACATATGCGACTTGAAGAAGGAAAATGTAAGATGACCGATGTCATTATCGGCTACCAAAACGACGCACAAGATTTTGCTAAGAAAAAAGCAGCATTTGATTCAGGTGAGTTTGACGATGATGATGAATATGCAGATATGGAAGAAATGGAATACACCGGACCCGATGAAGATCAGGTGTACTTGCGTTATGATAAAATTCTAAAAGCTGCTAAAAAATATGAAGATACCAATAAGGAGTACGGATTGCATGATAAAAAAACAATCTCTACGCGTACAGCACTGGCAAAAAATCTATCAGATTTGCGCCTAGCACCAAAATTAGTATCTACCATGGTGGATGTTGTTTGTGAGCGTATTGCCAAAGTCAAGAAACAAGAAAAAATCATTCAAAATGCTTGCCTATATGCAGACATGGAACGCAAACAATTTTTTGACTTGTTTACTGACAATGAAACTAACTTTGACTGGCTAAAAAATGCCAAATTAGATAAAAAAGTTAAAGATAAATTAGCCGACAGCGAAGACAAAATTTATTACGCACAAAAAAACCTTAAAGAGTACGAAGAAGAAATGCAACTCACTATTGCCGAGTTAAAAGCAATTAATAAACTCTATCGTCGTGGCGATCGTCGCGCCAAAACAGCAAAAGCACAAATGATTGAAGCAAACTTGCGTTTAGTGATTTCAATTGCCAAAAAATATGCCAACCGTGGCTTGCAATTCTTAGACCTTATTCAAGAAGGCAATGTTGGCTTAATGAAAGCCGTTGATAAATTTGAATACCGTCGTGGTTACAAATTCTCAACTTACGCAACTTGGTGGATTCGTCAAGCAATTACGCGCTCAATCGCTGATCAAGCGCGCACCATTCGTATCCCAGTGCATATGATTGAAACGATTAATAAATTGAATCGTGTAAAGCGTCAATTACTACAAAAATACGGCAGAGAGGCAAGCCCTGAAGAATTATCCGTAGAAATGGAATTACCAGAAAGTAAAATTATTAAGATTTTAAAGATTGCCAAAGAGCCATTATCAATGGAAACCCCAGTTGGTGACGACGAAGATTCAAACATTGGTGATTTTATTGAAGATATCAACCTTTCTTCACCGGTGGAAACCACAACCAAAGAAAGCCTTAGAGAGACAACTGGCGACTTACTTGCCAACCTTTCTTCAAGAGAGGCAAAAGTATTAAAAATGCGCTTTGGTATCGATATGAACACTGACCATACCCTAGAAGAAGTGGGTCGTCAATTTGATGTAACACGCGAGCGTATTCGTCAAATTGAAGCCAAAGCATTGCGCAAACTCAGGCATCCGTCAAGAGCGCACAAACTAGCAAGTTTTCTAGAATAACCCCGTTTTCGGGCCTATAGCTCAGTTGGTTAGAGCAATCGACTCATAATCGATTGGTCCTTGGTTCAAGTCCAAGTAGGCCCACCATTTTAAAACTACCTCGTCTCTTTCCTTCGCATTGCGTTGGATTTTTCGTGTGCCTGTTCATATAACGCTCTTCCGCCCTGTAGAATGAGAAAATGTTTGTATTTAAAAAAGGTATGATGTCCATATGATGTTTGACCAAATTCTGCCCTCGTTAATTAAACTCACCACCAAGGTTGGAGATGAGATTTTGTCGCATTATAAAAACGACATAAAAGTTGAGTTTAAAACAGATGAAACGCCGTTGACGATTGCAGATAAAAATGCACATCGGGCTATTGCTGAGGCCTTATCCAAACTAACGCCTAATACACCTGTCTTATCCGAAGAATCGACCGTAGTAGATTTTAAAGAGCGTTCAAAATGGACTGAATATTGGCTGATTGATCCGCTGGATGGGACGAAAGATTTTATTGAACGAACGGGTGAGTTTTGTATTTGTATCGCTTATATTAAAAATCATCGGGCAATTTTTGGCTTGGTTTATGCGCCGATAACCCGGGTGCATTATTATGGTTTTGAGGGGGTGGCGTATAAATATCATCAGAATATTCAAACTATCATTAATGCTTGCATGAAAAAACAGCCATTGCGTATCGTTACTGGACATCATTCGTCGAATAATTCAAAATTAAAAGCGCATTTTGCTACGCTGGGTGAATACGAATTAAATAACTTAGGCAGTGCGTTAAAATTTTGTGAAATTGCGCAAGGGCATTATGACTATTATCCGAGATTTGGACCTTGTTCTGAATGGGATACAGCGGCAGGTGGCTGTATTTTACAAAATGCAGGTGGCTTGGTAGTGGATGAGAATGGCAAGCCACTTAGGTACAACACTCAAGACAGTTTATTATCGCCGCCGTTCTTTGCCTCAGGAAAACCTAAGGGATAAATCGATTGCTTGAATGTTTTTGGTGATACTGCCAGTGGAAATATAATCAACACCCGTTTCAGCGACTTTAACAATGGTATTTTCATCAATATTACCCGATGCCTCTAAGGGTAGTTTGTGATTGGCTAATTTAACGGCCTGAATTAAATCTGTGATTGAAAAATTATCACACAATGCCCTAGTAATGCCCGTTAAACCTAACACCTCTGTAAGTTGTTCCAAATCTTCTACTTCCACAATTAATGGCAAATCTGGGTATTGGTCTTTTGCTAATTGCACGGCTTTTGTGATTGATCCAGCGGCAATAATATGATTTTCTTTGAGCATTATCGCATCAAATAAGCCGATGCGATGATTAACACCGCCCCCGCATTTAACCGCCTGTTTTTGTGCCAAGCGTAATCCAGGAATGGTTTTTCGAGTGTCTAATAATTGGGCGTTGGTATGGGCGATTTTATCCACCAAGGTTTTTGTCTGCGTGGCAACAGCGCTCAAAGTTTGTAAGAAATTGAGCGCCACCCTTTCCCCGCTGATAATGCTATTAGAGGCGCCTGATAAAGTGCATAAAACTTGTTTTGCTTGAATGCGCTCGCCTTCTTTAAAATGCCACTCAATTTGAATATCCTTGTCTAGAGATAAAAAAACAGCTTGCGCATATTCAACGCCACAAATAATGGCAGATTCCCTGGCAATAACTTGTGCAGATACGATTTTGTCTTCCAACAAGTGTGCCGATACATCGCCACTGCCAATGTCTTCATTGAGCGCAAGTTCAATTATTTTATTCATTGACAAACTCGCTAATAAGTCGTGCCGACTCTTCGCTAGCATTCATATTTAATTGCTGATGAATAGCGTTAAATTCTTGCACCAATAATGCGCTGTCATTTTGCAAAATAGTCATCGCTTTTTCAGCAATATTAGCCCCATTCGCCTCGTCTTGAATCAACTCTGGCACCAGCGATTTATTGGCAATAATATTCGGCAAACTCACATGCTCAATCTTAACGAGTCGTGAGACAATGAAATAACTAAAAACTGACAATTTATACACCACCACCATCGGCACGCCCAACAGTGCCAATTCCAAAGCTGCCGTGCCACTCGCCACCAATACCAAATCTGACTCTGGCATCCGCTGATGCGCATCACCTGTAGAAATGCTAACATTCGCCTTCTCAGCCAACGGCTTTGCCCACGCCAGCAATTCGTCATTTGCCAAAGCCAAATGAAAAGTTAATTGCGCATCTTGCTGCGCCATAATAGAGGTTGCCACCAACATTTCAGGTAACAATCGGGTAATTTCGCTAACGCGTGAGCCAGGCATTAATAAGATTTTTTTGCTACTTTGATAGTTGACGCGTGGATGCAATGTTTCTGCCAAAGGATGTCCAACAAACAGCGCACGCTGCTGATGTTTTTGATAAAAATCCACCTCAAAGGGAAATAGGCACAACACCAAATCGGTTGACTTTTTGATTTTTTTCACCCGACTTTGACGCCACGCCCACACCGATGGAGAAATAAAATGCACCGTTTTAACACCTCGGCGCTTGAGTTTTTTCTCAATCATAAAATTAAAATCAGGGCCATCCACCCCAATAAAAACATCGGGTTTATTCTTGGAAAAATAGTCAATAATGGTTTTTCTGAGTTGCAATAATGCAGGCAATTTTTTCAGCACTTCACTAAGCCCCATCACATTCACCCGCTTTTGATCCCACAATTGCTCACAGCCCGCCTCAATCATCTTGTCGCCAGCCAGCCCTTGTATTTGAATATCAGAATTTTGCGCTTTTAACGCAGTCACCAATTTTGAACCAATCAAATCGCCCGAAGTCTCAGCAGCACTGATGGCAATTTTCATTACTTCCTCGGTAAAATAATTTCCGGCTCTTCATCAAACCCGCGATAAATCACCATCACCGCACCAATCACCTGTATCAAATGCGCCTGAGTCACATTGACAATCTCATCAATCATCCGCTGCCTATCTTCTCTATCCTCTGCACGAATTTTTATTTTCAGTAACTCGTGCTTAGTCATACTGATTTCCAATTCCTTCAACACCGACTCACTCAGCCCATGCTGCCCGACCATTACAATAGGCTTTAAGGCGTGCCCGCGAGCGCGTAAGAATTTTTTTTGATTGTTTGTTAGTTTGTTCATAACTTTATTTTCTTAATTTTTCAAGTCCATTAATTATTTTTTCCACCAAGCCATTGGAATCATTTTTTTCTTTGATTGTAGAATACACGATAGCATCAGAGAGTTTAGGTAAAAATTCTTTTTGGTAATCATTATTTTCGTGTTTCACTCGTTCAAACATCTTTGCCATTGCCACACGATTGCTGGCTTCAATACGCAAAGCCTTGGCATTAGTATATTGACGAATGACAGTATAAGTGATAATAGAGAAAAATACATAAGCTGTATAAAAAGACATATTAGATGGCATGCTGGTCATATCAAAAACATATACAACATCAGGCAGTCCGTTCATTAGATTCTGTCCAGATATAAGGAAGCACACCATTAAAACAATTACAACCACGCTACCTACTCCCCAGTTTTTTTCATCTCTTTCACAATTGTCTTCTAATTCTTTTAAAATATCTTGAAACCCTTGCACCTCTTTATTGCTTGCTTGAGTTTGTTCAATCTTTTCTACAAACTCTTTTTCTAATTCTTTGATGTTTTCTTGAGTAATGATGGTTGGGTCAATATCTGCTGCGGCTTTCAAGCTTTCAATGGCTTTTTCCTCATCACCCATTTTTCGGTAAGCAACGCCGCGGTTGTAAAAGGCGTTGGCATACTTTGGATTTAAGTCAATGGCCTTATCATAATCTTCAATGGCTTTTTCAAACTGTTTTAAATGAGTATAAGCATTGCCGCGGTTGTAAAAGGCCTTGGCATACTTTGGGTTTAAGTCAATAGCCTTATCATAATCTTCAATGGCTTTATCAAACTGTTTTAAAGAAGCATAAACAATACCACGGTTATTAAAGGCATAGGCATCATTTGGATCTAGTTTAACAATCTGGGTGCAAATTTCAATTTTCCTAGTGTGATCGTCACTTTTAATAATCTTATCATATTCTGATTTCAATTCTGCAAGCGTCATTCCCGTCACATTCTTATCCTTCATACAATCGCTCCTTGGCAAATAAATCTTGCACGCTTTCTCGCTTGCGCACTAATTGGTGATTTTCGCCTGAGACCATCACTTCGGCGACTCTAGGGCGGGAGTTGTAGTTGGAGCTCATGCTAAAGCCGTAAGCACCAGCGGACATTAGTGCCAAATAATCACCTTCGCTTAGGGATAAATCTCGGTTTTTGGCGAGGAAATCGCCGGTTTCGCAGATGGGGCCGACTAAATCCCATTGGGCTTTGGTGCCGGTGGCGTTTTCATTGACGGGTAATACTTGGTGATAGGCGTTATAAAAACTTGGGCGTAGTAAATCGTTCATAGCACCATCAACGATAGCAAAGGAATGTTCAGAATTTTGTTTTAAAAACTCAACTTTAGTGACGAATATGCCAGCGTTACCGACGATGGCTCTGCCAGGTTCTAGGATTATTTCGGTTTGCCCTACTTTGTTGATAATGGCGTCGATGTAGGCTTTAATGTTGATGGTTTGCTCGCCGTCATAATCAATGCCAACGCCACCACCTAAATCTAAGTGGTGAATACTAATACCTTCGTCATTTAATTGCCAAACTAAGGCTAAAACCTTGTCCAATGCATCTAAAAATGGCGATACATCGGTGATTTGTGATCCGATATGGCAGTCTAAGCCTTGGACTTCTAAGTAATCGGCGTTATTGGCTTTTTTGTATAAGTCAATGGCTTCACCAATATCAACGCCGAATTTGTTTTCTTTTAAGCCCGTGGATATGTATGGATGGGTTTTGGCATCAACATTTGGGTTGACGCGAATAGAAATTGGGGCTTTTTTACCGATGGATTTTGCCACAGTGTTGATGCGGTCTAATTCGGATTCAGACTCCACATTGAAACAACGCACACCAACCTCTAAGGCACGCTCAATTTCAATGACGGTTTTTGCCACACCTGAAAAAACACATTTGCTCGCTTCTCCGCCTGCTTTAAGGACGCGTTCTAATTCACCGATAGAGACAATGTCAAAACCACTACCCAATTTTGCTAAAACATTGAGCACAGCAATGTTGGAATTTGCCTTAACGGCGTAACACACTAAATGCGGATGCGCACCAAAAGCTTGGTCAAACTCACGCCAATTATTCTCAATGTCAGTGCGTGAATAAACATACAGCGGTGAGCCGTAAGCATCCATTAACTCCATGATAGCAATAGATTCTGCGTGTAGCGTTTGATTTTGGTACGAGAAACTCAAAATACTATGCGATGTGTGTAATGTGCGTTGTTGTTGAAGTTTTAACGCGCTCTAATTCGCCCATTCTGCCACAAGCAGAAATGCTGAGAATAAAAAGTGTTAATGCGGTTAGTTTGATAAAAGTTTTCATGGCTGCCCTCTTAAATGGTTTAACGCTATTTTAACAGTAATTTTTGTAATTTTTGAATGAACACATCACGAGGGATATTAAATGCACCCAAACTTTTTAAATGCGTGCTTTCAACTTGGCAGTCAATCATTTCATAATCCATATTTTTAACCAGATGAACGAAGGCGATTTTTGAGGCATTACTCACCTTTGAGAACATAGACTCACCAAAAAACACCCTGCCCATTCGCACACCATACAACCCACCCACCAATACATCGTTTTGATACACTTCCACCGATTGCACCACACCCTGATGATATAATTCCGTGTAAGCACGCACCATGTCTGCATCAATCCAAGTGCCTGTTTGGTCTTTGCGTATTACACTTTTACAGTGGCGAATGACGCTGTCAAAATCGGCGTTAATTCTAACTTCAAATTGATTGGAACGCAGGGTTTTGCCCAAACTTTTGGCAATATGCAAAGCCTCAGGCGTAATAATCATTCGCGGGTTAGGGCTGTACCAAATCACCGGCTCATTGTCGCTATACCACGGGAAAATGCCTTGCTGATAAGCGCTGATTAATCGTTCAGATGACAAATCACCGCCAATCGCAATCAGTCCATTTGGCTCATCAAGTGCCAAGGAGGCATCGGGGAACGGGGTGCTTGGCGATTTGAGAAAAAACGACGGCGGGATTTCTATCACTGATTTCTAATGATTTCCTTTGCCATGTAAAGTGCTGCAATGGTTCTGGCTTCGGTTAAATCTTCGTTATAAACCAAGTTTTCTAAGTCCGATAATTTGTGCTTAACCACTTCCAACGGTTCTGGCTCATCGCCCTGCGCACTGTCTTTATACAAATCTTGTGCCAAAATAATATGGGTAAAATTTGATTGATAACCTGGTGCTAAAGTCATGGTTTTTACAAAAGAAAGCTGTCTGGCACCGTAGCCAATTTCTTCAATTAACTCTCTATTAGCAGCCTCAATTGGAGATTCACCTGCATCAATTTTACCTTTGGTCAGTGCTAACTCGTATCTATCGGTGCCACCCGAATATTCATAAATCATCAAAACTGTATCATCATCCAACATCGGAATCACCAAAACTGCCCCGTCGCCATCGGGCTTCAATCGTTCATATTGTCGCTTTTCCCCATTAGAAAACTCGATATCCATTGACTGAATATTGAAAAATTTTGTGGTGGCAATATTTTTTATATTGGTAACAATTGGTTTTTTTTTCATTTGACCATTATAACGCTTTTAGCAACAATCATTATCCGTTGGGCAACATTGTGATTTAAACCAAGATAAAACAGTTTTTGCGTCTGGAATACCGCCTGCATGAGCGATTTTGCCATCAACCACGACACCTGGTGTGGACATAATACCGTAAGACATAATCTGCGCGGTATCTTCAATTTTTTCTATGCTGATAGGAATGGCGTTGTCGCTACAGACTTTTTCAATCAATTTTTGCGTTGCCTTGCAATTTGCACAACCTGTGCCTAAAACTTTGACTTCTATCATTTTTTCTCCTTTTTTTATAATTCATAATCGCCAGCATAAGGCGCCTCATCTTCCACAGTTGGCAAAGTTAAACGATTGCCCCAATGTGACCAGCCACCATTGTAAAGTTTGACATGTTTATAACCCAAACTCTTTAATTGTAAATACGCCAAACTCATTCTAAAACCATCATGACAATAAACATAAATAGTCTTATCTTTGGGAATCTGCGCATAAAGATCAATCAAACCTTTTTCGTCTATCCATTCTTGTGCGCTAATACCTTTCATACTAACAATATTTATTGCACCAGGAATATGTCCCGCTAAAATAGAATGTTTAATCACTTCTCCAGTATACATTTTATGTGGTCTGGCATCCAATAACACAATATTCTTATCGCGTTCTGAAACAACATCACCATAAACATCTTGCCATTCAATAAATAAATTAGGATTTTTTTCTTGCAACACAACATTACCTCGGGAGACTCTTGTAGTTTCTGTGGTCATATCTTCAAATGAATTCCATGCCCTGCTGCCACCATTTAAAATTTTAACTTGATTCATATTAAAACCGTATAACTCTAACAAAAAATATACTCTTGATGCTAAGGCAGTGCCTGAATCATCATATATAACTATTGTAGAATCATTATTTATACCCCAACGACGCAAGGTGTCTTCAAATGCTTTTTTACTAGGAAAACGCATAATAGGATTGGCGTTATTATCACCCAAATCTTTAAAGCGTTGCACCTGCACAGCTCCTGGAATATGTCCAATGGTAAAATAGCGATGCGGATGATAACGCACCTCTAGAACGCGTATATTTTTATCCTCAATTCTCTCACTTAGCCAATCACTGTCTATTAAAAAATCTCGGTTTGCTAAAGCAAACTGACTGATTAACACCAATATAAAACTAATTAATATTCTCATTTTCATTCCCCTGTTATTTAATTTTCAAATTCTAGTTGCAAAAATACATTATTAGGCATTTTTTCTTGCAATGCCTTTAAAATTTTTAAATAATTAAACTTATCTTGATTAATATTAGTTGCTATCATAATACAATCATCATTAGCAACAACCTTGCGTATTTCATCACGCAAAAATACCAGGTAATCATAAGTATCTTTGCTTGCCTCCACTAAATTTGTTATATGTCTATGTCCTGGAATAATATAGTTTGGTTTGAAACTTGCCATTTTCTCAAATACCTTAATCCAGCTTTTAATATTTGGGTCTTAACTAGTTAAGACCCAAAATAATAATTAGTTTTTTCATTGCGTCCTTCCTAATTTTATGATAAACACAATTTATCACTAACAACTGGCACAAGTTTTTCTCGAATTTGCATAAAGGTTTGTTTAAACACATCAAATGCTTGTCCATCCGGGTCATCAAACCCAATATGAATAACTTCTGTCTTTCCTGGGAAAGTTGGGCAAGTTTCTTGTGCGTTACCGCAAACCGTTACCACTAAATCAAACTTAACACCTAATATTGTTTCAATAGCTTTTGAATGATAATTCTCACTCCACATATTGTTTTGCTTTAATATTTTTTCAGCATTTGGGTTAACCTTTCCGCTGGCAGCTACCCCAGCAGAATAAGCGTTAACACAATAAGATAAATCGTAATTTAACAAGGCTTCAGCAATAATAGAACGACACGAATTACCTGTGCATAAAATTAAGTACTTTTTTTCATGAATTAACCCTTGGTGTCTTTAAGCCCTAAAAGTTTAAAAATAAATTTAGCAGGGCAAAATCCAGTGATTGCCATTTGCATTAAATTTAATCCTACAAAAGCACTCAGCCATAACCAACTGGTATTGGTAATATCAATGGTGCCATTAAAATGTGCAAGTGCCAAACCAAGTGTTACCACCGAACCTGCCATAAAATTAACTGCGTTATTAATTGTCATATTTACTCCTTTAAGTTAAAGATTTTGTTAACTGTAATCATTTCTCGCTGCGCTAATTTCCAGCCTTTCTTGTCTGATAATGGCTTGAATGCATCACGATAAACAATACGGGCTTTTATTTTTATACTTTTAGTATTTTTAGGCAAAGCATACACAAATTTAGCATGGTCTGGTTCTCTGGGTTTGAGCGCTGTATCAAATACGACAGCATCAGCCAAAAATCCACCAACGCCTACCATTGATCTATTTCCCATTTTAGCAATGGGTTTGGATTTATATACCTTGGCATACATTTTACCTGGTTTACCCGCCCAATCATTAGGTCCGCGTTTTTTGGTTTTAGGGTTGCCAAAACCTGCTAACGGTGGCAAAAGACCTCGTTTATCACCTATATAATTAAGTATTTTACCATCAACATCTGTGACTTCTATTTTAAGAATAACATTTCTAATAGGTCCAGAACCTGGCACTTTATGACCTGCACCAACATTTTCAACCGTTGTGTTGACAATGAGTTTTCCATTTTTCACCTCAGGCTTAACCTCTAATGTTAGTGCTTTTTTTAACATTTCGGTATCATGGGCGCCAACAAAAGTATGGGCTCTAGTGATTCTTTTAGGATTGTTTAACCCTGTAACGGTTGCCAGTTTATGCCTGCCTGGTAATATTGGCATATGACATTGTTGACAGGTCTGATTTGTTTTGCCAGAAGTATAAGCCTTTTTCCAATCGTCATATTGTGAAATAGAAAGGAACTTTTCTTGGTTTAAATGGCAGGTGCCACAAAGTTTAGAATCTCTAATTAAATCACTTTTCATGGTTGGGTGAGCTAGTGATTTAGCATCTGCACGCGGACCATATTTAACGCCAGAATGATCCATAGTTACTGTTTCAAATATACGCGTATTATATCGTCCATTTTTGTCTTTGTTGATATGCACATCTGCAATGCTATGGCAGAAATTACAACTAATACCATGGTCAAGCTTTTGTTTCATGGCTATACCTAAATCAACCTCTTCACCTTTTGCATGTTTTTCAAGCGCCAACTCTGGCACATGACAATCGGCACAATCACCATTTTTACCGTGCATCAGAGGCTGAAACCCAAGCCCATCTTTTTTACCTGCTGGATTAGTGCCAGTATAGAATTGATACACAATTGAATTGTTCAAATCTTTACCCATTAATGAGCCCGACCATTCTTTGTAAATTCGTTGATGGCAACTACCACAATATTTAGGGTCTTTTAATGGGTCTGGTGCCGCTATTGCTATGACGGATTGCCCTGTTATTACAATCAGTATAAGTAAAATCCAGTTTTTGTAATATTTTTTCATTTTTTATTCCTTTTAAAAGTTTATTATCATTGATATGTTTTGACTTGGTTATTTTTGTGGCAAATATAGCTTTGCCCCTGCTTGTAACGAGATATTGCGCAAATGCCCTGCTTCCCCTAAATTAGTAAGTAGCACATGTGGGTGAATGTTATAGCCCTTAACCATAAAATATTTTTGTTTATTATTGACGTTATAAAGTCCGACAACTTCCACAGATTGATTTTTACTATTTACTACTCTAGGGTTTTCAGTATCCATACTCCAAGTAAGTGAATTGGCATAACCAATAATCTTAAATGGCATCAAAACATTCTCACCACATTCAATTTCTTCTACCACATCATCCATTTCAAATGCTAAACCATTAAATGAATCAATATCGTCCATTTCACCGTATAATTTCCAAGCTTTTGGTGTTGCTATTTGTAACATTGCAGCGCCATCAGCCTCTTTGAGTATTGTGCGCATCATTACTTCATCATCTTTTCCAGGGCGTGCCATATATACCACACCATTAACTATAGTCAATTCGTATTGATGATCAGCACCTGGACCATAGCCAACACTGGTATTTGACAATTTAACATCTTTAAATAAAACATTGGGTGAAAAATCACCGGCTGTCATTTTTTTAATATTACCAAATGATTGCACAGGCACTTTGCATGCAAAATCACTGGCAATACTTGATATACTTAGTGTAATTAAAATACTACCTAATAAATATTTTTTCATTTTTATCTCTCTTTATAAAACAATTAAAATAACTAAAATTGGTTAATTTTTTAGAAAAATGCATTTCTCCAACTGATGGAAATTGTTGAATCTCTTTCTGCTTGATAACCATTACGATTTTGTGAAATTGGCACTGCGTATTCAATGCTAATATTTTTGGCACGGGCATATGTCCAATTCATACCAATACTGGCCTCGGTAAGATTGCCACCATAGTTACTGGTTTGGGCGCCTAACCCTGGACCGTATATGTTTGAGTCAACACCTTTGATTTTGCCTTGATGCTCTGTGCGTAACCGTAATGATGAGACCAAAGATGGTTTCCAGGCATAACTCCCCCAAACAGTTGCTTCATGTTTATCATCATAACGCCAACCTTCTGAATTTTTATCTTCAAGTGGAATGGTGGCTAAATATTGAGCCCCCCAACCCCATCTTTTATCTTTGCCCCAGTAAGAAACACCTAATAAAGCATCTAAAGTGCCACTGCCTAATTGTAGGCCATAACCTAAGCGTGCACTTTGCATAGTGTTTGCTGGTGTAAGTGCAATATCCTCTTTTTTAATGCTACCAGTTGGCAAACTCAATACCATATCAACTAACACATGATGTTTGTCGCTATCATGTAACTTATACAAAGCACCTAATTTAATATCACCCAAACCTTTAGATTCAACAGTATTAGTGCCAAGACTAACATTTGGATTGGCACCTGAAAAAGTCTCAAGTGTGGCTTGTTTCTTAGTCAAAGGGACAAGGGCAACTAAGGAAACTTTATCACTTATGGTGTAGTTAATAAATGGAAGTATTACATCTGCTTTGGATTTTTTCGGCACAACTCGTAATGTTGCTGGTTGCAGAGGTTTGCCAAAAAATTGATTGGGCGCCTCTAAAGCAGTTTGTTGTGCTGAAATAGAATTACTGCCTTTTAATAATCCGCTAAATTCATAACGCTGGTAATTAACGCCTATCACAAATTGTCCTTTCTTTGGTAGTCCATAAACGCCAAAAAGTCCAGCTGCTGGTGGGATGGACAGTTTTTTCTTTAAGTTTTTCATTTTCTCAGACATAACCATATGTTTTTTATCAACATCGCTATATTTAGCAAATGTTTGGGCTGAAGTAGCAAGTGCCAAAGTAAACATCATTATAGTTAAAATATTTTTTATCATCATTTTCTCCCCTTTATAGTTATAAATGAATCATACAATAACTCTGATAAATAAAATATGACCGCTGTTAGGTTTTTTTATTTTTTTGATTTCAAAATTCTAATGCGTCGACGATTTCTTTTAATTAATCCAATATTTTCCATATTGGCTAATGTGCGATACAAACTTTCTGGCTCAACACATAGTTCTTCTGCCCATACCAATAAAGGTATATTCAGTCCAAGTGTAATTCCATCAGGTGCCTCACAATTGATAAAGTGCAAAATTCGCTCTTGAATGGTTTTTAAGCGTAACCTTTCAACACGTCCGCATTGCTTTTTTAATTCTTTAGATAAAGCTAGTGAAAATTGCTTACCCAGTGTTGCCGACACCCCTAGTGACTGATAAAATTTGTCTTTGGGTATGCGCCATAAAATCGTCTTAACTGGTGCAAAACCATCACAAGAATAAGTATCCAGACAAAGGCTAGAAGTAGCAAAAAATTCATAATTAGTTGCCCGCATTAAAGTAGATTTTTGTCCACTTAATTGATATCTAATCGCTCGTAATTCACCTTTAATAACAAAATACAAATAATCAGAATTTTCGCCACAATGAAAAAGATAAGTATTTTTTTCTACTTGCAACATACTGCCTTTGATGGCAATTTCAGCAGGCACAACACTCAAAAGAGCTTTAGGTATGTCAGATTCAACTAAATTCATAATTATATAAAAAGTTTCTTTAGGTTTTCGAGTCTTGCTTGCTTAAAAACTACTCGTCCTTAAGGAAATTTTCAACAACAATCATTATCCGTTGGGCAACATTGTGATTTAAACCAAGATAAAACAGTTTTTGCATCCGGAATACCGCCTGCATGAGCGATTTTGCCATCAACCACGACACCTGGTGTGGACATAATACCGTAAGACATAATCTGCGCGGTATCTTCAATTTTTTCTATGCTGATAGGAATGGCGTTGTCGCTACAGACTTTTTCAATCAATTTTTGCGTTGCCTTGCAATTTGCACAACCTGTGCCTAAAACTTTGACTTCTATCATTTTTTTCTCCTTTATAAAAAGACCCTTGTATGAACATAAATAACCATCTTTGTTTATACGAAAGTCTCACAAAATTATATTAAATACAATCCCAATCAAAATAATTGAAATTGTCACTATGGCAGTAAAGAGCGCCAATGCCTGCCACTTAATCACCTTTCTTAAAATCAATAATTCTGGCAAAGAAATTGCGGCAATGCTCATCATAAAAGCAAGTGTGGTGCCGACCGCCACACCTTTTAGCAACATTGCCTCTGCCAATGGAATCACACCGACTGCGTTTGAATACAATGGTACACCGATTAGCACTGCCATTGGTACGGCTAATACGCTGTTAGCCTCACCCAAACTTTGTGCCCATTCTTCAGGGAAATAACCGTGGAAATACGCACCCAAGCCCACACCTAAAATCACCCATTTCCACACGCGTCCAACAATTTCTTTGGTTTCACCAATCGCATAACGATGTCTTGCTTCTAAAGAATTATCTTGCTTAATTTCTGCCATTTCACCCATTTGGATTTTCCAAACATAATCCTCTACCCAGCGCTCAGGCTTAAATTTTTCAATAATAATGCCACCAAAAAATGCCACCAATAATCCTGATCCGACATACAATAATGTAATCTTCCAACCGACAATACCTAACAACATTACTACGGCAATTTCGTTAATCATCGGGCTGGCAATTAAGAATGAAAAGGTAATACCAAGCGGAATGCCTGCTTCAACAAAACCAATGAATAATGGCACCGATGAGCATGAGCAAAATGGGGTAAAGGCACCCAGAACGATTGAAAAAATTCGGGCAACAAATTTAGAGCGTCCGCGCACATAATTACGCACCTTTTCGGGGGAGACAAACGATCTAAATAAACCCATGACATAAATAATAAGAACCAGCATAAAAAATATTTTGCTAATATCCATTACGAAAAAATGCACACTTTCGCCTAATTTTCCATCAGGTGAGACCCCTGCTAAGTCATAGACCAAATAATTTGCTAATAAATCAAACATCGCATTCTCCTATTTTTGGACGGTTAGTCATTACTTTAAGTTGTTTTGAATCTTGTTGAAACAAAGACTTTGTATGTGCTTCGGTGGTTGTAAACTTAATAATACTCTTCTGAAAATCTACCAAATCTGGGTGAATAGAATACAAGACCCATTTACCACAACGGCGTTTACGAATCAATCCATTGAGTTTTAAAATATTCAAGTGACGCGATATTTTTGACTGCGGCAAATTAAGCGCGTATTCAATTTCACAAACGCACAATTCCTTTTGTTCACAAATTAAAGTAAGGCACCTCAGCCTAGTTTCGTCGGATAAAACATTAAAAAATTCATTCATAATTAAGTATTCACATATTCGTTTTTCCATATATGATACACTAAAAAATTTATAGATGCAAAACTCTCTAAATTAATCACATTTCTTACTGCTCTAATTCAAAGATAAAGGCTGCACAGATGGGGATAGGCGACAATGTTAGATTTGTTGCTTTTATTTTTGGATTTGGGTACTAGGTAAAGCAATTAAAACATACAGTCCTGATAAAATCATTGCCGTAGATGCGAGCAAAAATGGCGCTATCAGAACTTGTGTCATTTGCGCAACCATTCCTAGTGTTAAAGCTGATACAGCATAACCAAAATCACGCCAAAATCTGTAAATACCTAACAATGTTCCTCTGGATTCAACAGGTGCAAAATCAGCAACAGCAGCGCCCAGTGTTGGGTACAACATTGCCATACCAGTACCGATTACGCCAGCTTCCAATGTCCATAAAAATATATTGTTAGTATATGGAATGCTTAACAGACCAAGTCCACATATCCACATACCACCAACAATTAACACTTTGCGTCCAATTTTGTCAGATAAAGGTCCAGTAATCAGCTGAGACCCTCCCCATACAACAGCATACACAGACACGATCGCACTTCCCTCTATTAAAGTTAAATTTTTTGATAAAAAGAACACAGGTAGAAATATCCAAACCATCGCATCTGTAAATTTCTCAACCAATCCTGCCTGATTTAAAGACAGTAATACTTTATCATGCCAACTTGCTTGAATAAACAACTTGCCAAGGCTTTGATGTGTAGCAGGAGTCACACCAACTTGATGCAACTTCGCCCACGGCATGGTTTCTTTGATTGAGAATATAGAAGAAATTAACCCTAGAAAAATAACCACTACGCCAAAAATAAACAAACCTTGTCTTGCACCCAGAAAGTCAACAATATAAGCAGTAATTACACCCGCAATTGCAACAGCCGCATAGCCAGAAAACTCATTAATGCCGTTCACCAATCCTTTTTGATTGAGTCGTGCTAAGTCTAGCTTGCTATTAATGGTCATCGACCAACACAGACCTTGGTTTACACCTAATAATAAGGTCGCTGCTACAATCCAATTCCAACTGGGCGCATACAAAATCATCAATGGAATAGGAATAGCAACAACCCAACCAGTAACCAATACGCGTTTACGCCCATAAGTATCGCTCAATTTTCCTGCGAGTAAATTCATAATGGCTTTAACCACGCCAAAAACAACCACGAATGAAGTCAACAATAAAAACTGCTGACTTCCTAGCCCAAATTCCGTATCTGCTAGACCTGGTATGACCGTTCTTGTCATGCCAATTGTTAGACCAACTAAAAATACTTGTATTAATTGCAATATTATTTGCAACTTATTTTCAGATATTCCATGTCTAATTGTCATCATTTATCCCCTATTTAATTAAATCTACATTTGCCATATTATATGCTATAATTCAATAAATCAATTGAATAGATGAATAGATGAATAGATGAATAAATAATTATGTCTTCAATAAAATACTTATTAAATGAACAACTGTCACTCATCGCACAAAGTTTAACATCGCCACAGCGATTAGAAATATTAGAATATCTATCGCAAACAGAACGCAGTGTTGATGAGTTAAGTCAATTATCAAACTTAAATATTGCTAATACTTCTCGCCATTTACAAATTTTAAAACAAGCTGCCTTAGTCGTTGTTCGTCGCGCAGGAAATAAACGCTTTTATAAATTAGCTGGAAATGATGTTACCAACCTAATTTCTAGCCTTCGTAATACAGCTAAAATCCATTTGGCTGAAGTTGAGTATTTAATGCAAAGTTATTTAAATAAGAAAGATGAGTTAGAGGCTATTGATGCGCAAGAATTACTCGAAAGAACAAAACATAATGAGGTTACCATTCTGGATATACGCCCAAAAGAGGAATTTAATACGGGTCATCTGCCAAATGCTATCAATATCCCTCCCGATGAAATAAATGAGCGCATTAAAAACCTTAAAAAGGACAAAGAAATTGTGGCATATTGTCGAGGTCCATACTGCTTATTTGCTTATGATGCAATCGAGGCATTGAGAGGTCAAGGTTTTAGGGCAAAACGCCTAGAAAATGGCTTTCCAGAATGGAAGGCTGCTGGATATCCAATTCAACAGTCTCATAATTTAAAACAAGGAGGCTTATAATGTTCTTAACCCAAAGACAAGCGCCTAGCGACCCATCGTCACTATCCTATTTATACGGCTGTGGTGGCAAAGGAAAAGCTATTGCAGTTGATGTTCATCAAGAGGATGTGGACTGGTTTATCGAGCAAGCCAAAATCAGAGAAGTTGAAATTAATACCATTATTGACACGCATATTCATGCCGACCATATCTCAGGTGGTCGTGAATTAGCTAATAAATGTGGTGGTACTTATATGCTGCACGAATCGTCTACGCCTAATTTTGAATTTAGTCCATTGCAAGATGAACAACTACTTGTTTCTGGCAATGTAATGACCAAAATCCTTCACACACCTGGGCATACAATGGACAGCGTATGTTTACTTGTATCTGACACAAGACGGACTAGCGAACCTTGGTTTTTAATCTCTGGTCATACTTTATTTGTAGGTAGTGCTGGCAGACCAGATTTGAAAGGACAAGAAGAAAAAATGGCGAGATTATTGTATCATTCAATTAATGAGAAAATCTTAACCTTGCCGGGACATGTGGAAATATACCCAGGTGCTCAAGCAGGCAGTGTTTGTGGTGCAGGTTTATCAGCCAAACCCTGCTCAACAATTTCTTTTGAAAGGCGTTTTAATACCTCGCTAAAAGAGAACGAAGATAATTTTATTAAGAGTATCTTAGATAACATCCCGTCGAAACCCATTAATATGCCAAATATTGTTCAGAAAAATAGCCAATAACAAATATAATACATTCTATTCTTAAGGAGAAAATAATGAAAAAACTTATACTAACATTAACACTTATATTTTTAGCAATCGCTGTCGTTTGGCTGTTAAATAGCACAGAGGGATATAAATTTGAAAAAATTGCCGACAATGTGTATGTAATACATGGTCCACTTGACGAGCCTAATGCTGAAAATCGTGGATTTATGAATAATCCTGGGCTTATTGTCGGTGCTAATGGTGCCATTATTATTGATCCAGGTAGCGCTTATAGTGTTGGCAAAAATGTCCTTGCTGCGGCTGAGAAAATTACCGATAAGCCAATTGTCGCAGTTTTTGACACCCATGTCCATGGTGACCATTGGTTGGGCAATCAGGCGATTGTTGAACACTACCCAAATGTCAAAATCTATGCCCACCCAAATATGATTGAGCAAGCCAAAGATGGTGAAGGTAATCGCTGGATAGCCTTAATGAATACCTTAACTGAGGGCGCCACTAAAGGCACGATTGCCACTTACCCAACGAATGCCACAACACACCTTCAAATCATTAACGCAGGCGGTGAAACTTTTAAAATTCACCATAATGTGACAAAAGCAGCGCACACCAATACTGACATTATGGTTGAGCATATCAAAACTAAAACTTTATTTATGGGTGACAATGGTTTACTACACAGACACGGACGATTTGACAACACTTCTGATATGCACGGCAACATTAAAGTATTAGAGTATGCAATCGATTTAAACTTGGATTACTATGTCCCTGGCCATGGGGAAACTGGCAATGCAGAAAGCACGGTAAAACCCTTGTTAACTTACTTGCGTATTATCCGTGATGAAGTCAAAAAAGGCTACGAAGAAGACTTGGCCGACTATGAAATCAAACCACTTGCTGACAAAAAATTAACGGATTATCGTGATTGGCATGGCTACGAAAGCAACATGGGTAAACATATTGGTAAGATGTTTAGTGAGATTGAGGCGTTAGATGAATAAAATTCAAAAAAATATTCTTACGCTATCACTGATTATATTTAATTTTCCTGCTTTTGCATGGTTTGGTATAAAAATAGCATAACTGAAGACAATAAAGCAGAATTACATAAACTTGCCTGTCAAGGCGAACGCAAAAGCAACTCCCCTTGGCATATAATCAACTTATACAATTGCGAAGAAAATACGCTATTTATTCCTTATCAATTATGGAGTGGTGCAGATTGGAATGGCGATAAAAACAGCGCCTGTATGCATAAAGCAAACACCTCCTTCTATGTCAATGAAAACAGTGGCACAACCATTAAAGGTCCAAAAAAATGGCTTAACCCAAAAACCAATCAAGAAATTGAAGTATGGTTTAGAGAAAAAATGAATGGTTCAAAACAACAATTTTTCACCTGCAACGAAAAAGGCATAGGTCGCGTATATGACAGTCGTAGAGGTGGCAGGTATTATAAATTGGGCAGATGTAAATTCCCTGCTGGATTCGGCTGGAGTATTGGCGTGCAAAGAAAATGCAAAAGCACCATGATTGAAATTATCAAGATTGATTTAAACTCAGATAATGACTTATCTGCAATAGAATTCAAATGGTGGTATAAAAACAAAAAAGGCAAACACATTCACGATCATACTTATAGATATGAAGCAGGTTATGGCTCAACAAATGCTTGGAAACAGTAATTTTTAATCGAAAAAACCATCCATATGTAATTCAGTTAAATCACTAAACCCGCCGATATGCTTGTCGTTAATGACGATTTGTGGCACTGTTCTTGCACCATTTGTAATTTTTGAAAACTCTGCCATTAAACTGCGGTCTTCATCAATCATTTTTTGTTCAAACGGCAGATTCCATTTGTTTAATAGTGCTTTGGTTTTAACGCAAATTGGACAGGTATTTGTTGAATAAACCACTATTTTCATGCCAATGCTCCCACCACTAAATCACCCATTTTATTAGTGCCCACAACAGTATCTCCATCGCTGGCAATGTCTTGGGTGCGATAGCCTTGGTCTAAGACACTGTTAACAGCCGCCTCAATTTTCTTGGCGAGAGACTCTTGATTGAGTGAGTAACGCAACATCATTGCCACTGATAAAATAGTTGCCAATGGATTTGCAATATCTTGCCCCGCAATATCAGGTGCACTGCCATGAATAGGCTCGTACATGCCAAAACCATCTTTATTCAACGATGCCGACGGTAACATACCAATAGAACCCGTCAACATTGCGGCGCAATCAGACAATACATCACCGAACAAATTACTGGTAACCATTACATCAAATTGCTTCGGTGCTTTGACCAATTGCATGGCTGCATTGTCTACATACATATGTGAAAGTTCAACATCTGGATATTCTTTTGCCACCTCAATCATGGTTTCACGCCACAACTCGCAAACTTCTAACACATTGGCTTTATCAACCGAACAAACGCGTTTTCCACGAATTTGAGCGATTTTGAAGGCAGAATGTCCAATACGGCGGATTTCAGATTCAAAATAAGTCGCTGTATTAAAGCCATATTTTTCACCATTCTTCTCTTCAATGCCTCGTGGCTGACCGAAATAAATCCCCGCTACCAGTTCACGCACAATCATTAAATCCAGACCTGAAACCACTTCCTCTTTCAAAGTTGAGGCGCTGGCAAGTTGCGGATACAAAATCGCAGGTCGCAAGTTAGAAAACAAATCCATTTCCGCGCGCAAACCCAATAAACCGCGCTCTGGACGCAAATCGCGCTGTAATTTTTCCCACTGATAACCACCCACCGCACCCAACAAAATTGAGTCGCACTCCGCGGCCGTATCCAGTGTTGCCTGTGGCAATGGCGAACCCGTCTCGTCATAAGCCGTACCGCCGATTAACCCGTGCACCAGCTTCATATTGAGTGCGTTGTTTTCATTTAGAAAATCGATAACTTTCAACGCTTGCTCAACAATCTCTTTGCCGATGCCATCGCCTGGCAATATTAGAACTTTTGACATTTAAATTTCCACCATATCAAATTGGTCTTTAGTCACGCCACAATCAGGGCATACCCAATCTTCAGGAACATCTTGCCATTTTGTCCCTGGCACAAGCCCTTCTTTTTCAGAACCTTTTTCTTCGTCGTAAATCCAACCGCAAACCATACATTTATATTTTTTCATGCTTTTCTCCGTGTAAAAAAGGGAGTGATTGTCACTCCCTTTTCATTAAATTTTTACCTAATTACTACAGGTTATCGGCGTTTTTTGCCAAGTATTCAGCCACGCCTTCCGGGGTGTCTTTCATACCTTCATCACCTTTATTCCAACCTGCTGGACAAACTTCACCGTGTGTTATGTGAAAATCAAGTGCATCAACCATTCGCAACATTTCATCAACATCCCGACCTAATGGCAAATCGTTCACCACTTGATGGCGAACAACAAAATCTTCATCAATCAAGAATGACGCGCGAAGTGCGATGCCCGCTGGATGAACAACACCATAAGATTCCATAATTGAATGGTTAACATCGGCAACCAATGGGAAGTCAATCTTGCCTAAACCACCATCTTTAGGGTCGGTATTTCTCCATGCATTATGGGTAAATTGTGAATCAATAGAAACGCCTACAACTTCAACGCCCTTTTCTGCAAATTTTGCCATACGGTGATGGTGTGCCAAAATCTCAGATGGACAAACAAAAGTAAAGTCCAACGGATAAAAGAACAGCATAATTTTCTTACCTTTAAGGCTTGAAAGTGTAAAGTTGTCTACAATTGAACCGTCTGCCAATACTGCTGCAGAAGTAAAATCTGGTGCTTGCTGTGTTACTAAAACGCTCATAATTTTCTCCAAAATAATAAATATAAAACCGTTTAATTATACAACCATAAATGCCTTTAAATCATATAAAAAATAAGGGATTGTCTGAAATACTAAGTAAAATACCGTCTTATGCTAAAAATTTACAACACACTCAGCAAGAAAAAAGAAATTTTTCAAGCCATTAACCCTGAAAAAATCGGAATGTATGTCTGTGGAATGACGGTGTATGATTATTGTCATATGGGTCATGCCCGCGTGCTGGTGATGTTTGATGTGATTACTCGCCATCTTCGTCGCCACTTTCCACAGGTGGAATATGTGCGCAATATTACCGACATTGACGATAAGATTATTCAACGGGCAATTGAAAATAAAGAGGATATTTATGCATTAACCAACCGTTTTATCAAAGCAATGCACGAGGATGAGCGTGCTTTGGGCATCTTGCCTCCTAATGCTGAACCTCGTGCAACGGATGCCATTGATCAGATGTTTTATATGATTAAAACTTTGATTGATAAAGGTATTGCTTATCAAGGCAAGAATGGTGATGTGTACTATTCAGTGCGAAAATTCAAGGATTATGGTAAGTTAAGCGGTAAAAATATCGATGATTTAGAGGCGGGTGCACGGATTGACATTGAGGAAAATAAAAAAGATCCGTTGGATTTTGTACTGTGGAAAATGGCAAAAGCAGATGAGCCAAGTTGGGAATCGCCTTGGGGCAATGGTCGTCCGGGGTGGCACATTGAGTGTTCGGCAATGTCTTGCACGCACCTTGGTAAACATTTTGACATTCACGGGGGTGGAATGGATTTGGCGTTTCCACATCACGAAAATGAAATTGCACAATCTGAAGGGGCAAACGATTGTGCCTTTGTGAATACTTGGATGCATGTAGGGTTTGTCAATATTAATAACGAGAAAATGAGTAAGTCGTTGAATAATTTCTTTACCATCCGCGGGGTGTTAGAAAATTATGACGGCGAATCCTTGCGTTACTTTATTATAAGTTCACATTATCGCTCTCCGTTGAATTTTTCAAATGAAAATTTAGACAACGCCAAGGCATCGTTGATGCGTTTATATACTGCCATTCGTGGACTTTATGCATCAGAATCAGCAACGGAAGAAGTTTCACAACGCTTTGATTTTGAGGCGAGAATGACACAAGCACTGGACGATGATTTTAATACGCCGATTGCATTAAGCGTATTATTTGAATTAGCAAAACTAATCAATACTGAGCGAGAAAAAGACAAGGATTTGGCAAATGCATTGGGGCAGTTATTGAAAAAACTCGGTGGCTTCATTGGTATTTTGCAGATGGATGCGGATGCTTTTTTAAAGCAAGGCGTAACATTATCTGATGAAGATATTGAGGCAAAAATCACACAAAGAAATGAAGCCAGACTCAACAAAGATTTTACCACTTCTGATCAAATCAGAGATGAATTAGCCGACCTTGATATTATTTTAGAAGACAGCGCGGGCGTGACCACATGGCGAAGAAAATAGAATGGGACGATATTGACACCGTACTGTTAGATATGGATGGCACACTGTTGGATTTGAATTTTGATTTGCATTTTTGGATGGAATATATGCCCTTAGTTTTTGCCAAAAAACACGGTCTCACGCATGAGCAAGCAAAGAATAAACTTTTCCCGATTTTGCGCGCTGAAGAGGGGAAATTGCATTGGTATTGCCTGGATTATTGGCAGGAAAAATTACAATTAGACATTGCCGCATTAAAAGAAGATGTGGCACATTTGATTCAAATTCATCCTTTTGTTTTGGAATTTTTAGAGCAGGCAAAAGCCCACAAAAAACGCATTTATTTAGTCACTAACGCTCATAGAAAAACCCTGCAATTAAAAATGCGAGTAACGAATCTAGCGTCTTATTTTGACGCTATGATTGTCTCGCACGACTACAACGCTGCCAAAGAAAAACAAGAATTTTGGCACAAATTAGAAACTGAATTAAAATTTGACAAAGCCAAAAGCATCTTTTTCGATGACTCATGCGCCGTATTAAATGCCGCCAAAGAATACGGCATCGGCACCATTGTTGCAATGAGCAAGCCCAGTTCTAAAATGGACGCCAAAGAAATTGAAGGTTTTATAAACATCGACACTTTTAAACAGGCATTAATCTTATGAAAATAGGCATCCTATCAGACTCCCACACTTGGATTCACCCTCAAATAATTACTTTAATGAATACCTGCGACCGCATTATTCACGCAGGGGATATCATGGAAGAAAACACGCTCAATGTATTTACTGCGCCACTCACAGCGGTCAGAGGCAATAATGATGGGCACCTTGCTTTTGCCGATATTGAGATGCTTGACTTGCCTGGTGGCAAATTGGTGGTGGAACATGGGCATGAACACGGATGGCAAACACCGTCGCATGAATCTTTACGAGAAACCCACGCTGACGCCAAAGTCATTATTTACGGACACACGCACAAGCAAGTCATTGATACCGATGTTAGCCCTTGGATTGTCAATCCAGGTGCATCGGGTGCTGTTCGCAATCGCGGTGGTTCTAAATGTTTGGTGCTAACGATTGACAATCAGCAATCATGGGAAATAACGCCTTACAATTTCCCCGATAACGCATAGTCTGCACTGTATAATTATTCTTTTTTAAGTTAACAAAGGATACAACAAATGAAAAACGCTTTTTATGCACAATCTGGCGGTGTAACTGCCGTAATCAATGCTTCGGCTTGTGGTGTTATCGAAACAGCACGCAAATTCCCAGACAAAATTGGCAAAGTTTACGCAGGTCAAAATGGCATCATCGGCGCCTTAATGGAAAACTTAATTGACACTTCAAAAGAATCTGACTCGAACATTTCTGCATTAAAGCATACACCTTCTGGTGGTTTTGGCTCTTGTCGTTATAAGATGAAGTCTTTAGAGGCTAACAAGGCTGAATATGAAAGACTTATTGAAGTATTTAAAGCGCACGACATTGGTTATTTTTTCTACAACGGTGGTGGCGATTCTGCTGACACTTGTTTAAAAGTTTCTCAACTATCTGAGTCTATGGGCTACCCAATCCAAGCGATTCATGTACCTAAAACAGTTGATAACGATTTACCAGTCACAGACAACTGCCCGGGTTTTGGCTCGGTAGCAAAATACATTGCAGTTTCCACAATGGAGGCAAGTTTTGATGTTGCATCAATGGCTGCAACCTCTACTAAGATTTTCGTTTTAGAAGTAATGGGTCGTCATGCAGGCTGGATTGCAGCGGCAGGTGGTTTGGTTGATGATTCAATCCCCGTGGTTATTTTATTCCCAGAAATTGAGTTTGATGAAAAGGCATTCCTTGCGAAAGTTGACAAGAATGTGAAAGAATTTGGTTATTGCACCATTGTGGTTTCTGAAGGCACGCAATGGCCAGATGGTCGTTTCCTTGCAGAGCAAGGTACACGCGATGACTTCGGTCACGCACAACTTGGTGGCGCGGCGCCAGTTGTTGCTAACTTAATTAAAGACGCATTAGGCTACAAATACCACTGGGCAGTTGCAGATTACTTACAACGAGCAGCACGCCATTTGGCTTCCAAATCAGATGTTGAGCAAGCATACGCATTAGGTGAGGCAGCTGTCAACTTGGCAATGGAAGGCAAAAACTCTGTCATGCCTGCGATTATTCGCACGGGTAACAACCCGTACACTTGGGAAATCGGCATGGGTGAGCTGAAAGACATTGCTAATGTTGAGAAGATGATGCCAATGGATTACATTACTAAAGATGGCTTCGGTATTACCGATGCATGTCGTAAGTATTTACAGCCATTAATTGAAGGCGAAGACTACCCACCATACAAGAACGGCTTGCCGGACTATGTAGTGATGAAGAAAGAAATGGTTGATAAAAAATTACCATCGTTTGAAGTTTAATTTTTAACGAAAAACTCAAAAGGGTTGTGTCATTAGTGGCATAACCCTTTTTTATTAAGGGATTGTTGATTATTGAAAGTGCGATTTAGGAAATGCAAAAAATAGTGCATTTTTTACTCAAAAATAAGGAGAATAGCCAGTTATTTGACGAATTTTTGAGCGAAAAAAGGTGCTGTTTTATGTGTTTCATGAATTGTGCTTTCAATATTCAATAGTCCCTTTAACAAGGAGAAAATAAGATGCCAACAGGACCAAGAGAAATTACCACGCCTTTTCGACCTATTCCATTGGATGTGCCAGAAGGAATGAAACCGAATGAATTTTTTAACTCGCCAGAAAATTTAGCGGATTTAGCGGGTAACAATGGCTTATTAACCAACGATGAAGATTTACTACTTTACAGAAAAGCATTAGGACACTCAAATGAATTTGACTGCTCTATCATCTACAACACATCCCAGAAGATACTAAACCCACTAGGGCGACCTGTACGACGCACCCAAGTGCCCGACAATGTGAAAAATGTTTGGAATCGTATGAACCAAATCATCATTAGCTTTATGCTGGAAAAATATCCTGACCCTGAAAAATACTTAATCCTAGCGGGAGAGGCGTCGCTTGATTCCACTTGGCCGATTACTTCTCCAGGTGTGCCGAGTATTCGTATGTTGCACAATCACTTTATTGTGTTTGACAAGCAACAACTGAAAGATGCGGATATGACAGATATAAATAATCCTAATTTAACCGATGGTGGGCAACATTCTGTTTTTGCTGCTTACATGAAGGATGTTTATGTAGAATTTTTATCATCATTAGATTTAAAAATTCTAAAGCCTGTTACTGGTAATTCATCAAGCATTGCACTAACAGGCTATCCGCAAGGATTAACCAACTGGGAAATCCAAGGCGGTATTGAAAGCCTAAAAAACATTGATTTTTGGCATGAATACGACCAAATTTTAAAAGGTTTCTTAGATTTTTATCGCACTTTCTTCACTCAAGTATCTAGTAGAAATTCAGGTGTACCAAAGAATGCTTATTTTGCCAAAGAAATTGAGAAAACCCTATTATTTAACAACGATTTCTTATCTGCAGCCAAGCAAGTACGCGACAAATGCTTAAGCGATGCAAAATACGCCTCAGATATCCGCTGGCAACCTGCCTTTAAACAACTCATCTATCGTGATGACCAAGGTAGGCTCATCGTTACCATTTCACAGAACTCAATCGGCAATGCAATTACTGAATTGTTGGGCGTTGTGGTTAAACGCTCCCCAGATAAGGAAGCCTATGAAAAAGCCGAACCTGCACTAATTAAAAGACTACTAGAAGTGCGCTCAAGATTAATCGATGCAGACTTAGGTCGTGCTATTAAAACCAAGTATTGGGACAAATAATAAGGTATATTTTACCAAGTCTTAAATTCAAAAAAGATATAGACATTAATTACATTAACAGGCTTGAACCCTGTTAATTAAAAATTACTTAAGCGCATATCTCTCTTTATTTGGCACCTTATTTTAGACAAAAAAATACCCCAACACTCATTGAATGTTGGGGTATTTTAGAATTAAAGCCTAGCAATGTCCTACTCTCACATGGGGAGACCCCACACTACCATCGGCGCTAAGTGGTTTCACTTCTGAGTTCGATATGGGATCAGGTGGGTCACACTCGCTATTGTCACTAAGCAAACTGTTTTCTTATTCTATCCCGTGGCGAATATTTCACTCATTTTCTGCGTTATTTTCACAACTCAATCAGTCACACAGTTTTCACTGTGCACCTTCAATCATTGTAAAAATGCCTTGAAACTAAGCAAAATCTCCGCCACTCTTTCTTTATTAGGTGGCATAGATGCATAGATTAAGAGAATTAAAAAGTTTTTATATCTTAAAGAAGATATAACAATTAAATACATTTATAAAGTTTGTACACTTACTCAGTGTATTGCATGACACATCAACACAAAAATATGAATCCGAATAAATAAATATTCAAATAATTTGGGTGTTATATGGTCAAGCCTCACGATCAATTAGTACAAGTTAGCTTCACACATCACTGCGCTTCCACACCTTGCCTATCAACCTCGTAGTCTTCGAGGGATCTTTAGGGATATTAAATATCCAGGGAGACCTAATCTTGGGAGGGGCTTCCCGCTTAGATGCTTTCAGCGGTTATCCTTTCCAAACATAGCTACTCGGCAATGCGACTGGCGTCACAACCGAAACACCAGAGGTTTGTCCACTTCGGTCCTCTCGTACTAGAAGCAGCTTCCCTCAAGTCTCCAACGCCCACGGTAGATAGGGACCGAACTGTCTCACGACGTTCTAAACCCAGCTCGCGTACCACTTTAAATGGCGAACAGCCATACCCTTGGGACCTGCTTCAGCCCCAGGATGTGATGAGCCGACATCGAGGTGCCAAACACCGCCGTCGATGTGAACTCTTGGGCGGTATCAGCCTGTTATCCCCGGCGTACCTTTTATCCGTTGAGCGATGGTCCTTCCACTCAGAACCACCGGATCACTAAGACCTAGTTTCCTACCTGCTCGACGTGTCAGTCTCGCAGTCAAGCACCCTTTTACCTTTGCGCTCATTGCACGATGTCCGACCGTGCTGAGGGTACCTTTGCGCTCCTCCGTTACTCTTTAGGAGGAGACCGCCCCAGTCAAACTACCCACCATGCATTGTCCTCGATCCAGATAATGGACCTAAGTTAGAACCCCAACCATACCAGGCTGGTATTTCAAGATTGGCTCCACTCAAACTAGCGTTCAAGTTTCAAAGCCTCCCAGCTATCCTACACAAGTAGGATCAGAGTTCAATGCAAAGCTGTAGTAAAGGTGCACGGGGTCTTTCCGTCTGGCCGCGGGTATACTGCATCTTAACAGCAATTTCAATTTCACTGAGTCTCGGGTGGAGACAGTGTGGCCCTCGTTACGCCATTCGTGCAGGTCGGAACTTACCCGACAAGGAATTTCGCTACCTTAGGACCGTTATAGTTACGGCCGCCGTTTACTTGGGCTTCGATCAAAAGCTTCGGACGAATCCTAACCTCATCAATTAACCTTCAAGCACCGGGCAGGCGTCACACCCTATACGTCCACTTACGTGTTTGCAGAGTGCTGTGTTTTTAATAAACAGTCGGAGCCACCTGGTATCTTCAACTCTTACCAGCTCATTTAGCAAGTAAAATCACCGGCAAGAGCACACCTTCTCCCGAAGTTACGGTGTCATTTTGCCTAGTTCCTTCACCCGAGTTCTCTCAAGCGCCTTAGAATTCTCATCTCGTCCACCTGTGTCGGTTTGGGGTACGGTTTCATATAACCTGAAGCTTAGAGGATTTTCCTGGAAGCATGGTATCACGCACTTCTCCCAAAAGAGGGATCGTTATCACGCCTTGAGATAAAGAGTTCCGGATTTTCCTAAAACTCATCTCTACACGCTTGAACTTGGACAACCATCGCCAAGCTGCGCTAACCTTCTCCGTCTTCCCATCGCAGTTATATGAAGTACAGGAATATTAACCTGTTTCCCATCGACTACGCATTTCTGCCTCGCCTTAGGGGCCGACTAACCCTACGCCGATTAACGTTGCGTAGGAAACCTTGGACTTCTGGCGAGGGGGTTTTTCACCCCCTTTATCGTTACTCATGTCAGCATTCGCACTTCTGATACCTCCAGCATCCCTCACAGGACACCTTCAACGGCTTACAGAACGCTCTCCTACCATACTAATAAATTAGTATCCGCAGCTTCGGTATATAGTTTTAGCCCCGTTAAATCTTCCGCGCAAACCGACTCGACCAGTGAGCTATTACGCACTCTTTAAAGGAATGGCTGCTTCTAAGCCAACCTCCTGGCTGTCTGGGCCTTTTCACATCGTTTCCCACTTAACTATAATTTTGGGACCTTAGCTGACGGTCTGGGTTGTTTCCCTTTCCACTACGGACGTTAGCACCCGCAGTGTGTCTGCCATGCTCATACTTTCAGGTATTCGGAGTTTGCAATGGTTTACTAAGTCTTGACGACCCGCTAGCCATAACAGTGCTCTACCCCCTGAAGTAATACATGACGCTCTACCTAAATAGATTTCGGAGAGAACCAGCTATCTCCGGGTTTGTTTGGCCTTTCACCCCTATCCACAGTTCATCCCCTCATTTTTCAACATAAGTGGGTTCGGGCCTCCAGTTAGTTTTACCTAACCTTCACCCTGACCATGGATAGATCACCCGGTTTCGGGTCTACTCCCAGCAACTAATCGCCCATTTAAGACTCGGTTTCCCTACGGCTCCCCTAATGGTTAACCTTGCTACTGAGAAGTAAGTCGCTGACCCATTATACAAAAGGTACGCAGTCACGGAATAAATCCGCTCCTACTGCTTGTATGCATACGATTTCAGGTTCTATTTCACTCCCCTCCCGGGGTTCTTTTCGCCTTTCCCTCACGGTACTTGTTCACTATCGGTCATTAGAGAGTATTTAGCCTTGGAGGGTGGTCCCCCCGTATTCAAACAGCGTTTCACGTGCGCCGCCTTACTCGATTTCACATAAATTTAGTTTTCGTGTACGGGACTATCACCCTGTATCGTTGAACTTTCCAGAACATTCTACTAACTAAAAATATGCTTAAGGGCTGATCCCCGTTCGCTCGCCGCTACTAAGGGAATCTCGGTTGATTTCTTTTCCTCTAGGTACTTAGATGTTTCAGTTCCCTAGGTTTGCCTCCTTAACCTATGTATTCAGTTAAGGATAACCACCTGATGGTGGCTGGGTTTTCCCATTCGGAGATCTCTGGCTAATAATGCTTATTATCAGCTAACCAAAGCTTATCGCAGATTATCACGTCCTTCATCGCCTTCTAATGCCAAGGCATCCGTCGTATGCACTTATTCACTTGACCATATAACCCCAAACTATCTGTTTGTGATGGCAACTTTTGCCCTCACAAACCTATAAAGGTTATAGGTTAGTATTTCACCTGAAGTCACAAATTGTGATAAATCACAATCGGTGAATTCTTTTTTATTTCATTGGCAGCTATTAACTGCCGATGAGAATCCATATTTTTTGAAATTGTTGTGTCAATGCAATACACCAATGATAACTGTCATCACAACAGTCATCGCGTTGTTATATTGTATATTTACAAACTTTACTTCATGTATTAAATTGTTAAAGAGCATCACACCCGAAGGCGAGATTTAAAAACTTAAATTAAAACCACATTAAAATGATTTTATTTAAGTTTTCAAGAAAATGAAAACTTGTATTTTGCAAGGCAAAATAGAAAGTGGTGGAGCCAGGGAGGATCGAACTCCCGACCTCTTGCGTGCAAGGCAAGCGCTCTCCCAGCTGAGCTATGGCCCCTTACTTGTCTATTTTTCATTGTTCTGCGTTATTTTTTTCGTTCGGTCAGTCATGTAGTTTTCACTACATTCCTTCCTTCACTCAAAAAAAATGCCTTGAACAATAAAAAATATCCTGCGTAAACAGTATTAAAAAACACTGTAATTTTGATTTTTTGCAAGGAAAGACTGATTGAACTTATGCTAATAAGCGATTGAAGGCTTGACGCCGCAAAAAACAAAATTTGGTGGGTCTGGGTGGATTTGAACCACCGACCTCACCCTTATCAGGGGTGCGCTCTAACCAACTGAGCTACAGACCCAAATTACTTGTCTATTTTTCATTCTTCTGCGCTATTTTTTTCGCTCAGTTGCTTATGTAGAAAAACTACACGCCCGCCTTCGCTCAAAAAATGCCTTGAACAATAAAAAATATCCTGCGCAATTACATAAATTAATGCTTATGCAATTCCGTAATTTTTTTATTTTCTTTATTTAGTTATCAAACAACTTGTTGTGGACACTCATACTTATCTTAAGGAGGTGATCCAGCCCCAGCTTCCGCTAGAGCTACCTTGTTACGACTTTACCCCAGTCATGAATCACAAAGTGGTGAGCGCCCAAATAAGCTACCCACTTCTTTTGCAACCCACTCCCATGGTATGACGGGCGGTGTGTACAAGACCCGGGAACGTATTCACCGTAGCGTTCTGATCTACGATTACTAGCGATTCCGACTTCACGGAGTCGAGTTGCAGACTCCGATCCGGACTACGAAAAGGTTTATGAGATTAGCACCACCTCGCGGCTTAGCAACCCTTTGTCCTTCCCATTGTAGCACGTGTGTAGCCCTGGTCGTAAGGGCCATGATGACTTGACGTCGTCCCCGCCTTCCTCCGGTTTATCACCGGCAGTCTCTTTATAGTTCCCACCCGAAGTGCTGGCAAATAAAGATAAGGGTTGCGCTCGTTACGGGACTTAACCCAACATCTCACGACACGAGCTGACGACAGCCATGCAGCACCTGTATCACGGTTCCCGAAGGCACCAATCCATCTCTGGAAAGTTCCGTGTATGTCAAGACCAGGTAAGGTTCTTCGCGTTGCATCGAATTAAACCACATGCTCCACCGCTTGTGCGGGTCCCCGTCAATTCCTTTGAGTTTTAACCTTGCGGCCGTACTCCCCAGGCGGATAACTTAACGCGTTAGCTTCGCCACTAAGAGGTAAATCCTCCCAACGGCTAGTTATCATCGTTTACGGCGTGGACTACCAGGGTATCTAATCCTGTTTGCTACCCACGCTTTCGTACCTCAGTGTCAGTATTAGTCCAGAAAGCTGCCTTCGCCATTGATGTTCCTTCAGATATCTACGCATTTCACCGCTACACCTGAAATTCCACTTTCCTCTCCTATACTCTAGTTTGCCAGTTTCAAATGCAGTTCCCAGGTTGAGCCCGGGGCTTTCACATCTGACTTAACAAACCACCTACGCACGCTTTACGCCCAGTAATTCCGATTAACGCTTGCACCCTCCGTATTACCGCGGCTGCTGGCACGGAGTTAGCCGGTGCTTCTTCTAAAGGTAACGTCAAGGCTAACAGGTATTAACTGCTAGCTTTTCTTCCCAATTGAAAGTGCTTTACAACCCTCAGGCCTTCTTCACACACGCGGTATTGCTGGATCAGGGTTGCCCCCATTGTCCAATATTCCCCACTGCTGCCTCCCGTAGGAGTCTGGACCGTGTCTCAGTTCCAGTGTGGCTGATCATCCTCTCAGACCAGCTAAAGATCGTCGCCTTGGTGAGCTTTTACCTCACCAACAAGCTAATCTTACGCAGGCTCATCTAGTAGCGTGAAGTCCGAAGATCCTCCACTTTAATCCATAGATATTATGCGGTATTAATCCAGATTTCTCTGGGCTATCCCCCACTACTAGGTAGATTCCTACGCGTTACTCACCCGTCCGCCACTCGACGCCTAAGAGCAAGCTCTTATCGTTTCCGTTCGACTTGCATGTGTTAAGCATACCGCCAGCGTTCAATCTGAGCCAGGATCAAACTCTTCAGTTCAATTCTAACTATTTAGAACATTGGCAACACTTATAAATAAGTGCGCTTTGCGTTCAATTTTTTAAAAAGCTTATTTGCTTTAGTTTTTAATGTGCACTTGCACAATTTAATGTACGAGTGCCCACACAAGTTGTTTGATAGATTTTTAAAGAGCAACTAAGACTTGGAAAGTAAATTCTTTGTCTCAGTGAAAGATGGCTATTATACAAGTAAAATTTACGCTGTCAACAACTATTCCACTTTTTTATTAAAATAATTCCTAAGTTAAGGAACTACTTGTAATTTCTCTTCTGCAACTGCTTGGTTAAGCCATTCGTCAGCAGTATTAATATCAACAATATTACCTTTTATATCCATCATTTCGAAGTCATTGTCATTCCAACCCTTGATACCTAATTTAAGAGATTGTACATTTTCAAAGCCCATCTGTTGCATAGTTTGTGCCGCTAATACGCTGCGATTACCCGAACGACAGATAACAACAATATTTTGATTTCTAGCTTTTGCCAGTGCTGGCACGGTATCGTCATAATTCCAAACGCAGGCGCTTTCAAGCACACCTCTAGGCACATGAATAGAATTTGGGATGTGCATCATTTCAAATTCGTGCGCTTCTCTGATATCTAATAAGATTAAATTAGAATTTGGAATACCTTCCTCTAAATCCCATGGCATAATCTCATCCACTGTCTCCAATGCTTTTGCCACTAATTTTTGATAATCATCCATAACTTATATTAAGACCTTTTTATTTACAATACCTTTTTTCAGTCACCATCACCGCAACTTCAACGCGGGATGATAGCGTTAATTTCTTTAAGATTGATTTCACATGCAGTTTTACCGTACCATCTGATATGCCCAACTCCCGGGCAATGACTTTATTACTGTGTCCGACAGCGATTTGGCAGGCGACTTCTTTTTCTCTATCTGTCAATGAATCAAAAGAGGGTTCATTATCGGTGAGTTCGTTGCGTAGAATTTTAGCTAACATATAGGTCATATCTTGAGCAACAACAATATTGCCTGTTTTGATTTCTTCTAAAGCATCAACCAATTCATCTGGATCCATATCTTTTAATAGATAACCTTGCGCACCATGCTTTAAACAATCGCGTAAGTCAGATTCTTCGGTGCTGGTAGTGAGCATGACAATTGGGGTTTCTTCCCCTTGTTTTTTTAGTGCTTTTAAAACTTCAATACCTGACATGCTTGGCATGCGTAAATCTAATAAGATAACATCCAGTTGCAAGTCTGGAATTTCATTCAAACCTTGCTCGGGTGAGGGTGCAGATTTGGCGCTAATTTTTCTAGACTCTAATAAAGACACCAGTCCATTGCGGAATAGGGCGTGGTCATCAATAATATAAACTTTCATAAACTTTCTCCAAAGGTTACTATGACGCGAGTGCCTTCATCAACCTCAGATTCAATTTCAATGTGGGCACCAATTCGTTGGGCACGCTCTTGCATGATATTCATACCGATATTATTCCCCATTATCTCGGTGTCTAATCGCTCTTTTTCAAAGCCAATGCCATCGTCTTCGATTAACAACTGACAAACTGGCTCAGCAGAAAGTAAGATCCGTACATTGCGTGCTTGAGCGTATTTACGGATGTTGGACAAGGCTTCTTGTGTGATACGCATAATCTGCATTTCCGTTTCTGGGGTTAAATTAAACTTACCTTTCACTTGTAAATAGGTGACAATACCCTCTTCAGTTTTGAAGCGATTGACTAAGTTTTCCAGCGAAACTTTAATGCCTCTCGAATCTAATGGCACACGGAAATTGCACATTAATTCTCTAAGTTCTTGATTGGCTTGCGTAATGTTTGATTGCAAGCTGGCAACTTTTTCACCTGCATCAGATAGATTTCCTTGCTTTAACATATCGTCCAAAACAGTAGCTTGTAACTTTAAACTGTAAATTGTTTGTGCTAAAGAATCATGAATTTCTTGCGATAAAAATAAGCCCTCTTGTGAAAGTTCTAATCGTTTGGTTTCTTCATCAAGTCTTGCCTTATCTAAAGCAATGGCAATATTGTCGGCAATGGATTCCAATAAGGCACGCTCATCAAACGCAAGTGATGGCTCAGTGTCAAAAAATAAATTGAAAATACCCAAAGTTTTACCGTGATATCTCAAGGGGATGAAAATCGTGCCAACATCGGCTTTGGCTTTGGCTTTTTCGCCCACGCATTTTGCGCAAGTATGAATGCTGAATTGTACGCGGGTATCTTGTGCCATTGCCACTTCACCACAGAGACAATCGCTGCTGAGTACATCAGGAACTTGTCCATTTGTATCAATGGCGCCACATTGGGCGACTAAGTGCAATTCCCCGTCATCACTCAATTGACGCGCTGCGCCTGAAGAGGCACAGGTCATTTTCATAAAAATATCTAAAAAATACTCAAATAATTCGTTCGCTGAATGCATAGAGTTGAGTTTTGACGAGACACTATATAAAGTCTCTAATGAGGCGGATTTTTTGCTCAATCGTTGGACTTGCTTGTGCAGAATACTTTCCATATCGTCGTATAGATATTGGTTTTCGTCAATCAAATGATTAATTGCCCTAGCAACAGGCTGAAAAGTGGTCTTTTCTTTATCACTCAAACGCGCACTTTGATCAATATTGTATTCAAGCACCCATTTTTGCAAATCATTAAATGGCAATAAAAAGTCCTTACGAATAAAAAGGTATAGCCCTAAATAAATCAATAATATTAATAATGCAAATATCGTATCAATGAAATTTGGCGAGTGATACACCGAAACTAACTCACGAAACAATAACGGTGACAAAATAATTGTCGTTAAAAAATAGAGATAAAATTTTGTCTTAATGCCCATTATTTACCGATGCAGAAAGAAGAAAAAATCTCGCCTAACAAATCATCTGAAGAAAACTCGCCAGTAATACTACCCAAATCCTGCGCAGCATAATACAAATCTTGTGCCAACAACTCGCTGGCATTATTATCCAACTGTGTCAATGCATTGTGAACTGAGGCGAGGGCAGACTCCAAAGCGATGATGTGGCGCTTTCGAGCTAACAAAACGCCCTCATTAGCATCGCTCAATCCTGCAATGCTTGATAATTCTTGCCTTAATAAGTCAATGCCCTCTGAGTTTTTAGCGCACAATGACAACTGTGTTTGCCCATTAGAATGCTTTATGCTCACCACATCATCGGTCAAATCCACCTTATTTTTCACAAAAACAATCGGCTTATCGTTAATCCCCTCAGGCAAAATTGACAAATCTGGTATTTTGTCCTGAGCATCAAATACCAATAACACCACATCGGCTCGCTCGATTTCACTATGCGCGCGTTTGATGCCTTCTTGTTCAACTTTATCCTTGCTTATATGTAAACCTGCTGTATCGATGATGTTGAGTGGCATGCCATTAATATGGATAGTTTCTTTTAACACATCCCGTGTGGTGCCAGCAATATCGGTTACAATCGCACTTGATTCTTGCGTCAATGCATTTAATAACGAAGATTTCCCCGCATTCGGTTTGCCGGCAATAGCAACACTCAGCCCCTCTCGTAAAATTGCACCTTGCTCTGCTGATGTCAAAATGGTCTGAATGTCAGCCTCAATTTTCTCAATTTTTTTCTTCACTTTGCCCGATGCTAAAAAATCAATCTCTTCATCGGAAAAATCAATCGTCGCCTCCACAAAAACCCGTAACTCAATCAGTGCCTGTGTCAACGCATTGACCTGCTTAGAAAACTCACCTGACAATGAACGCAATGCCGATCGTGCCGACTGTTTTGAACTGGCGTCAATAATATCTGCTACCGCTTCTGCCTGCACCAAGTCCATTTTGCCATTCAAAAACGCGCGCTTAGAAAACTCACCTGGCGATGCAGGAATGGCCCCCAATGCCATTGCCGTATCCAGTAACAACCGCATCACAACAAGACCGCCGTGTCCTTGTAATTCTAAAACATCTTCGCCAGTAAAAGAATGTGGTCCGGGAAAAAACAACGCCACACCCTTGTCAATTTCTCCGCCATTTTCATTAAAAAACGAGCCATAATGGGCATAACGAGCTTTGGGCACACGCCCCAGCATTACCTTAGCAATCGCCGCTGCCCTTATGCCAGAGATACGCACCACGCCGATACCACCTTGCCCCGCGGCACTTGCTAATGCACAAATTGTTGTCGTTTCACTCATTAAAATACGCTGCTAAATATTCATCAAAAGATATATTATCCGCTTGTTCTATCTCTAATTGCTGCTCGCAAGATTTTTTTGCCTGCTCATCCAAATATGCAAAATGTTCCACATCCAATTCCTGTGCCAAAGCGTCCCTCTGATGTTGCTTCGCCAATGCATTGCTATAATCAAAAAAACCTTGCCCCTGCTTACGCATATCCTTCAAAATAATTGCCGATGGCGTTAGTTCCGCATTTTCAATTCGCTCGCCAATCTCTGCCACTGCCTGCTGATACTCCACTCCTAACAACGCCGCGCACAAGGCAATTTTATCCATTGCCGTTTTACCAAGTTCTTGCAACGGCACTTTCTGCCCTTGATGTGTCAATGCTAAATTCGGCATTCG
This sequence comes from endosymbiont of Bathymodiolus septemdierum str. Myojin knoll, assembly GCF_001547755.1. Taxonomy (NCBI): domain Bacteria; kingdom Pseudomonadati; phylum Pseudomonadota; class Gammaproteobacteria; species Bathymodiolus septemdierum thioautotrophic gill symbiont. The sequence goes on from NZ_AP013042.1 coordinate 1,350,772, forward strand.
CCCTTTATGTGCTACCAACTGGTCATTTGCATCAATATCAAACTGCTCACGACTGGCAATAATGGGTGACTCTTCCAGTAAACAAAACAACAAAAATACCTCCAAGAATCGTACCTGTGTCTCGTCAATCCCTAGTGCCAAATTCGGATTAATGTCCAACGAACGCAATTCAATATAACGCACGCCATTCTCACTCAACGCATCCAACGGCTTCTTATTTGTCATCATTTCTGGTTTCGGTCGCACCGATGCATAATATTCATTTTCAATCTGCAAAATATTAGTATTTAGTTGTTGGTATAACCCCTGTTTTTTCACCCCCATCTGCGCATATTCATGACATGTCGTCTGCATTCCCGATTTCAAACTGTGAATATAATGCCCCAGCGAATTATAACTCGCCTTCACTCCTGCCTCATCTTCACGCAAATTCTGATAACCAATATCTCCCATTCTAAGCGAAGTCGCATACGGTTCATACAAAGTCGAATCGTTAAATTCAATCAAAGAATGCTGATGATAACCCTTTAAGAATGATTTGCAAACTGAACTCGATGCCCCAAATAAATACGGCATCAACCACCCATAACGCAGCACATTTCGAGTTAGCCCCATATAATGCTGATCGGTAAAATCTCTTAGCGACTGATTTGGCGACCGAATCAAACGATATTGCTCCAAAAAATCCGTCGCAAACGAATAATTAAAATGAATTCCCGCAATCGTCTGCATCACACTCCCATAACGATTCGCCAATCCATGTCGATACACGGTCTTCATTCGTCCACGATTACTGTTGCCATATTGTGCAATCGGAATATGAGTCTCACCCCTAATCACACATGGCATACTTGTCGACCAAAAATTTTGGTCTTTTGGCAAATGATGATACAAATATTGCTGCGTCTTTGACAAAAATGTCAGCATTTCTCTCGCACTATGTACCGGTGGCGTCACCAATTCAATCAACGATTCGGAAAAATCCGTCGTAATATACGGATGCGTCAACGCACAACCCAATGCCTGTGGATGTGGCGCCTGAGAAATTCCGCCCTTACGCGATACTCGCAGCCCTTCTTTTTCCAGACCCATCAAATTTCCCTTTAACAAGGTGCGATGTGGCTTTAGTTGTTGGATTGTTTCAATTAAAGACAAAATGCAATAGAATGTTAAAATAACGCTATTTTACATTAAGGCAAGCGAATGAAAATAATCAAGGCAGTTGTCGGCGTTTTACGCAATGAAAATCAAGAAATCTTTATCGCAAAACGCAGAGCAGGGCAATTTATGGCAGGGTTTTGGGAGCTTCCTGGCGGAAAAATCGAACCCAACGAACTGCCCGAACAAGCCATCGTCCGTGAATTACAAGAAGAACTCGGCATCCAAGTCCAGCACATTAGTCTGCACCAAACCATGACGCACGCTTACTCTGACCGCATCGTTGAACTTAGCATTTACAACATTAACCAATACCAAGGCACTGCTGCTGGCATTGAAGGGCAAGAAATTGCATGGGCAGCAATCGATGCTCTCCTCGCCTACAACCTACTGCCAACTATGAAGGCCTTCATTCACGCCATCACCCTCCCTGACAAATATTGGATAACCCCCGCAAAAAACCACGGTAGCGACGATTGGATGCTAAAATTCAACCAAAAACTCAGCCAAGGCGTTAAACTCATTCAGCTTCGCAGCAAGATAGCCTTGGATAGCGCGATGATAGAAGAAATTAAAAGCAAATGCCGACAATATGACGCAAGTTTACTACTAAACACGCCCAATAAAGATTTTTCCCTTCCCGACTGTGACGGCTACCATCTCACCACCGAAGAAATGTACATCCTTAAAACCAGACCTTGTCCTGCCACTCAACTACTCGGCATCAGCACCCACAGTCTAACCGAGGCATTTCAGGCCCAGGCATTCGGTGCAGACTTCATCGTCATCTCCCCCGTCCAAGCCACTCAAACCCACCCCGACACTCAGCCTATCGGCTGGGATGCCGCCAAAGAAGTGGTTGATAAACTCAACATCCCCGTCTATTTCCTCGGCGGCATGCAAGAACAAGATTTGGAAAAAACTTTGCAACTCGGCGCTCAGGGCATTGCGGGGGTCAGTGCTTTTTGATTAAAAATTATAGTAGCTTAAACTGATATCTTCTTATTTTTACTTAAAGGCGAACGACTAAATACTCAATTGAGCATAATATTGCTCTATTATATGATTATAGATATTTAGTCGTTTAATGCTATAGAATAAGAAAAAAGGCGCAGTAATATGGTGGAGGGATAGGGATTTGAAAACGCCGTATAACTAATTGATTTATATAAGACCCTGTAAACCAGATTGTGTAAACCCTCATATTTTATAATCCCTAAAAAGGAGAAAAAACATGAGTAACGCAACACTAAGAAAAAACCAAAAGAACCAACTGAACAACACAGGCATTAACCAACAAAAACTCCGTGCTTTTGCTGGTGAGCTTGCCAAAGACATCCACACCCAAGATGACTTGGCAGACTTGTCTGCATCATTGGTTAAGATGACCATAGAAGCGGCACTTGGTGCTGAGATGGAACATCACCTTGGCTATCCAAAATATGGACAAAATGGCAATGAATCTAATGCCAGTAATAACGCTCGCAATGGCTACTACTCTAAAATTGTTAAAGGTAATCATGGCGAAGTTGAACTTGCTATTCCAAGGGATCGCAATGCTAACTTTGAGCCTGCTATCATTGAGAAGGGTCAAACCAGATTAGGCGCTTTTGATAATCAAATATTAAGCCTGTATGCCAAAGGCATGAGCACCCATGATATTGTCACAACCTTTAAAGAGATGTATGACGCTGACATCTCAGCAACGTTGGTGTCCAATGTAACACAAGCGGTTATTACTCAAGCCACAGAGTGGCGTAATCGTCCATTGGATGAGATTTACCCCATTGTTTATTTAGACGGTATTGTCATTAAAGTTAGGCAAGATAAACAAATCATTAAAAAGACCATGTACATTGCCCTAGGCGTTAATCTTGAGGGTAAAAAAGAATGTCTTGGCTTATGGTTGTCCAAAAATGAATCTTCTAAGTTCTGGTTGGGCGTTCTTAACGATATTGCTAATCGTGGCGTAAAAGACATTCTGATCGCCTCAGTCGATGGGTTAACGGGATTCCCCGAAGCTATTAATGCCGTGTTCCCACAGGCTGATGTACAACTGTGTATTGTTCATATGGTTCGCAACTCGCTTAAATATGTGGGCTATAAGGAACGTAAGAATGTTGCTAGTGATTTAAAGCAAATCTATCAGTCTATTACTGAAGAAGAAGCTTTATTGGCGTTAGATGAGTTTGAGTATAAATGGGATACGCAGTTCCCAAGTATCGCCAAATCGTGGCGACGAAATTGGGATAATGTTGCTACTCTATTTGCTTATCCTGAGGCAATCAGAAAGGCAATCTATACCACTAATGCCATTGAATCCTTAAACTCAGTGATTAGAAAATCTATCAAAAACAGAAAGATTTTTAATCATGATAACTCTGCTTTTAAAGTGGTCTTTTTAGCCATTGAAGCAGCCAGTAAGAAATGGACAATGCCAATACGAAATTGGTCACAAGCAATGAATCAGTTTATAATCCTACATGAGGATAGATTAAAGGATTATGTCTGATTTTTGAAAGAGGTGTTTACACAATCTGGTTTACAGGGTCCCATATGGGTGGCTTTTTGATTTTTTTAGTTGGTTTATGCAAAGGTCTCCAAAAACATTAGGACAAAAAATCAAACTTCACAGACTCCATCAAGGACTTAATCAGAAACAATTTTCTCAACTACTAAAAGTTGACCCAACGACTGTTAAATTTTGGGAGAGTGGAGAAAGGAAGCCTTCTGAAAAGATGATTGAGAAACTGTACAAAGCTATTAAGCTTAATTCTAAATATTATCTAAACACAATTTGAATTTAAGCATTATTTAGATAAAACTTCGAAGTAATAAAATAATTGTATAAAATATAAAACAATTATGTTTGCCTTAGACTTTATGAAATTGGTATTTTTTTACACAAGTGTTACAATATTTATATGAACTATATTAGTCTTTTTAGTAGTGCAGGAGTTGGTTGTTATGGCTTTAAACAGTCAGGTTTTGAGTGCATTGCCACAAATGAACTACTAGAAAAAAGACTCAATATACAAAAAGCAAACAAAACTTGTTCTGACCCAAAAGGTTATATTTTGGGAGATATTTCTAAGTCAGAAACAAAACAAAAACTGCTTAATAAAATTTACAGTTGGCAAGATAAAAATAAGAAACAAGATATTGATTTTCTAATTGCTACTCCGCCTTGTCAAGGTATATCCGTAGCAAATCATAAAAAAAGAAATGATGAAATTAAACGAAACTCTTTGGTTACAGAGTCAATAAAAATAGTTTCTGATATAAAACCTAGAGTCTTTGTTTTTGAAAATGTAAGAGGCTTTTCAAAAACATTATGCATAGATACAGATAATAAAGAAAGAGAAATAGGTTTCGCCATAGAGAAAAATTTAGCAGCACAATATCATATAGAAAATAGAATTATTAATTTTAAAAATTATGGCTCAAACTCTAGTAGAACTAGAACATTAATCATAGGCACTAGAAAAGATGTAGAAGATTTAAACCCGCTTATGCTTTTTCCAGATTTAAAAAAAGAAAAAACTCTGAAACAGTCCATAGGTAAATTACCTAGACTAAATAACATGGGAGAAAGCGACATAAATGATCCATTGCATAAATTTAGAAAATATTCTAATCGCATGGTGCCATGGATAATAAATACAAAGTATGGATGCTCTGCATTCGACAATAAAAATCCAAAATTCAGACCGCATAAAATAGTGGATGGAAAAATAGTTGAAAATAAAAATAAAAACGGAGACAAATATAAAAGATGTATTTGGGAGAAGGTGGCACCATGCATACACACAAGAAATGATATTTTAGCTAGTCAATCTACTATTCATCCTGTAGATAATAGAGTTTTTAGTATTAGAGAATTGATGTTATTAATGACTATTCCCAAAAGTTTCAAATGGTTTAAATTTGATATAAGCCATGACAATATTGATACTTTAATAAAAAATAATGAAATAAATATTAGACAATCAATAGGAGAGGCGGTTCCAACTGCTATATTTAAAAATATAGCAGTTAAGTACAAAAAGCTTATTGGTAAAAAGCAATTGCCCTTAAGACAAATTAAGTTATTAATCGAAAGTCAAGAACTCTCAAATATTAAAAAATTAATCAACTTTTTAAATAAAAACCTAGACAACTATTCTTTTACAGACTTATCGAAAATATCAGAAATAGCCAACTCAAAGAGATTAAAAAATTCAGCTTTTTATACTAGAAGGGATGTTGTTTTTAGGTCAATAAAATACATACCAAAAATTACAAATAAAGAGGTTAAAATTTTAGAGCCATCTGTTGGTGTTGGTAATTTTCTCCCTGATATAATTAAAAAATATGAATCATACGAAAGTGTCACAATAGATGCTATTGATATAGACCCTTATAGTATAAAAATAGCAAAAATTTTAATCAAAAAAATAAAGATTCCTCAACATATAAAATTAAATTTTATAAATGATGATTTTTTGTTACATGATTTTAAAAATAAAAAATATGATATTGTTGTAGGAAACCCTCCATTTGGTAAGGTGCTAGATACTTCTCTAAAAAACACATACAAGGAAAATTTATTTAATACAGGCACTAATAACATATTTTCTTTTTTTATGGAGAAGTCACTGCAAATCTCTAGTTATATTTCTTTAATTATTCCAAAAAGCATACTATCATCTCCAGAATTTGAAAAAACTAGGATATTGTTAGAAACTAGGAAATTTATCTCCATTTATGACCATGGAGAAAAAGGATTTAAAGGAGTTAAAATAGAAACCATATCTGTATTGTTTTCAAACAAAAAAACTATAGATAAAGATTTAGTTGTATTGGAATCAGCTATAACAAAAGAATGCTCCACCAAAAAGCAATCTTATATATTGGACTCTTCTTTACCTATTTGGCTTTTATATAGAAATCATGCTTTTGATGCCACATTTATAAAACTTAAAGTAGATATTTTCAAATATTTTAGAGATAGGCAAATTACTAGAAAAGATTTATCTAGCAAAGGAAAATATCAAATAATAAAATCTAAAAATTTATCTCTAGATGGTAGTTTAGTCAATAATGAAACAAATAGCTTTTTTATAGATGATATCGCTAAATATGTAGTAAAAAAATTCCTAAATAAGATGTGCATAGTAGTCCCAAATTTATCATATTATCCTAGAGCTGCTTTTTTGCCAAAAAATAGTGTAGCTGATGGCTCGTTAGCTATTTTTGAAACAGATGAGAATATTACAAAAGACGATATTGATTATTTTAAATCAGATGAATTTACTAAATACTACCGTATAGCTCAGAATTATGGCACAAGAACCCTTAATATAAATAGGAGTACCACATTTTTTTGGGGAATAAGAAAATAATATGATTGACAATGACAATATAGACAATAACATTAATAGCTTATTAGGTTCTTATAATTTTGATATTAAAATTACTAGGGATGCTCGTTTTATGGATCAAAAAGTAACACCTGATGTTTTAACAATAGTAGCCGATTGTATTATTCAATTTGTTGGTAGCGAAAGCAAAGAATTTACTGCAAGAAACATATGGGAAAATGGCTACACAAATGAAAATGTTAAAGATATTTTTAATAAACCTGATGTTTCAAACAAAAAAGCACGAAGTGAGTACGATAAGTTTTTTGCCCAACCCTTAAGAATGTTAGCATATGCTGGTGTCTTAAATTTAAGAAAGGTTAGAAACAGAAATTTCTTTACTGTTAATAATTATGGTGTTCTAAGTTATATTTCGATTAAAGAAAGAAACGCTCTAAATTTTATAATTAAATATTTAACTAAGGTGTTGGTAGATAGTGACATATTTAAATTGTTTAATAATTTTTTTCTTAACAATAATGAACAAAACTTTCATAATCTTAAATCTAAATATGAACAGTTTATTATAGACAATACATCTATTAATCAAACAACAGAGGTTAGAAGAATTTTTACCAAGATACTAAATCCACTATGCTATAACGAAAAGGTTAATGGAACAAAAAGTGGTTATTTTTCCAAAGATGTAACAGGTTATGATGAGCTTATGTATAACAGAACAAATTGGAGAGATGTTAATAAAAAAAGAGGAGAGACTAGGATAGAATATGATTCTAGAGTTCAAAAAAGTGAAAATGCAAAAAATGCATTTATTAAATTCACTGTAGAAAAAGCCAAGAGGCTGATTAAAGAAAGACATAAATATATAAGTGAAGTAGATGATGCAGAAGCAGTTGGAAAGGCAACACAAGCCCATCATATTTTTCCAAAATCTACTTACCCTAAAATTGAATCATATTTAGAAAATTTAATTTTATTAACAGGCACTCAGCATAATTCTAAAGCGCACCCAAATAACAATACGCATCTTGTTGATAAGGACTATCAATTATCGTGTATTTTATCTAAATTTGATTCTATAGAAAAATCTATTAATACTAATGATGGGTTTTATTCTAAAGAAGATTTTATATTTGTTTTAAATGAAGGTGTGTCTCCTAATGATAAATTTAATGAAAATGGTTCTTTTAAAGAGATAAAAGAAAAAGTAGTTTTTGAATATCAACAAACAGGCTAACCACCCAACACAACCCAATAAAAAAAAGGGGACGCTACCCTTTTTTAGGTCCATTATTTTTAAAGGAGAACGACTAAATACTCAATTGAGCATAATATTGCTCTATTATATGATTATAGATATTTAGTCGTTTAATGCCATAGAATAAGAAAAAAGGCGCAGTAATATGGTGGAGGGATAGGGATTTGAACCCAACATTAAAACCACTAAAAACCATAAACCGCTACACAAAAGCATTTTAAAAGTTATGATTGGTGTATTTTGACCCTATTTAGAAACTATGTTGTCAAAATGTTGTCAATTTATTCTTTAAGAGGTTTCTTAAAATTTAATGACTTAAAGCCCTTAAAACAACGCTTGGCTCTTTAGCGACGACATTAAGTAACACCAAAGCTGGACCTCTAGGATGTCTATCGCCACGCTCCCAATGACGCAAAGTATTAACACTAACACCAAAAGCATTGGCGAATTCATTTTGACTCATTCCAACATTAGCACGAATATTCTTTATATCTAATGGGTTTATATCGTGAACGATAGCCTTTGATTTTTTGCCTTTAGAAAAATCAATTGCCTCATCTAAACCTTGCTTGATACTGTTAAATAATTCACTCATTTTTTAAGCCTCATAATTATCTTTTAATAGTTTGGTTAATTTAGTCAACTCGTTTCTTTCTGATTTTGACAAGTTGCTTTTTTCACCTTTGCTAAATATTGCCAACAAAAACAGCGGAATGGCTTTATTGTGATAATAATAAATCACTCTAACGCCACCGCTTTTTCCTTTACCTTGGCAGACCACCTAAGTTTACGAATACCGCCCGTACCCGTAATTAAATCACCTGCTTTAACATATATAGCTAAATAATCAATAAGCCCATCTTTTTCTGAAATGCTTAAAGTTTATCTGCTCTTTTTATAAACTCTGGTAATTCTACTATAGTTTGCATATGTGTATTGTAATCCATTGGATTATAGTCGTCAAGTTTTTTTGTTTCGCAAAAATTGAGTTACACCCAAACCCGTTCGTTTATTTTTTCAAGTGTCAATATTTGATTTTGGTTGATAGTGCAGTGTTAAGCTCTCTAAATTCCACAGTGTTGGTCTATTTGAGCGGTCGCATTATTGACTTGTAAAAAGCAACAAGTCTAATAAATGACACGCTTAAAAGCTTGTCGAAAGTTTTAAGGCGTTAAAAAAAGGGGCTATCTAACCCGGCTTCAATTGCCATGGATTCCCCTTTTAAATACATTATACATAATTATAACAAAAAGTCAGCTAATAATGAGTAGGCTTCAATTGCCCTCGTCACTATTAACTGACTTAGTTAGTATTATAAACAATAAAAACTAAGGATTATGAATATTAATATTTTGGAAGGTCATTAATCCATAAATCAGTTTTATTAATTTCTTTGTTTTGCAATATCTTTAAATATTCATCATGCAATTTTTGTTTTTCCTTTGTGGTATTTAGCCAATCATCAACAGAATAGAACAATGAAGTAAAAGAATGTTTTTGTCTTATTCTATCTAAAAACATATCGGCAATAGCACGGTAATGATTGGCTGCATATATTTTATTAGAACTTGGGCTTACACCATACTGTTTTAGAATACTAGAAACCTCGATAACACCTTTACTGCCCCACGGTGTGTTGTTAATATTTTCAACAAAGTACTTGTTTGGCTTGTGCAAGAAATAATCATAAAAGTGCCAGTCACCCGTCATTTCATCACTGGCAATATTAAGGGCTGTTCTTGCTGTTAAATAAGACTCAAGCGAGGTATTAAGTTTAAATATTGTTTGCATAAAACATCATTCTAACATATCTAAGGCTTTTTGATTTTGAAAGTCAAAGGGGCCCAAAGTCAAGCTCTTTGTCGTTTAAATCAGTTACGCCGATAGCTAATCGCCTCAGTTAAATGTTGGATGTTGACGGTATCTGAGTTGTCTAAATCAGCAATGGTTCTGGCAACTTTTAAGATGCGGTGGTAGGCACGGGCAGATAGATTGAGTTTGTCGATAACGCTGGATAATAAGTGTTTGTTGTCTGCATTTAGATTGGTCAGTTTTTCGATTTCGTCGGGAGCAAGTTTGTCGTTAGATTTACCTTGTCTTTCTAATTGGATGTTGTGGGCTTTGACGACTCTTTAGCGGATGGTTTCGCTATTTTCTATTGTGTCCGTACTTTGGTTGAGTAATGTCTCTTTAGGCAGGGGTGGTACGGTTAATACCATATCAATTCTATCTAGTAGCGGTCCTGATATTTTGTTTTTGTATCTGTCAATTTGGTCAGCTGTGCAATGGCATTTAGCTGTGCCATCGCCATAATAGCCGCATGGGCAGGGGTTCTGTGCCTTGTTACCGTCTCTCATATTTGTTGTTCCAAAGCCTATTGCAGAAATGCCTAAAGAATTAATCACACTTGGCGACCATATTAAAAAGAAAAGGTTGGAAAATAATTTGTTTCAAAAAGATGTTGGAATAATCATAGGAACTGATAATTTTACTATAGTTAATTGGGAAAAGAATAGCACTAAAAGTATCCCTGCAAAATATTATCCTAAAATTATGGAGTTTTTAAATTATTGTCCGCTGGAAAAAATACCCACAACCATAACCGAGAAAATTAAACTCCATAGAATTCATCGAGGCCTTAATCAGAAGAAATTTACTCAACTGTTAAAAGTTGACCCAACTGCTGTTAAATTTTGGGAGAGCGAGGAAAGAAAGTCAAAATTATTTTTAGTAAGCATCAATAAAAGATCGAACAGTTTGTGGCATAATTACCCTTTAAATAATTAAAATATACATTTGCGCTTGACAAGTGTATGCAAGGGGGGGGTATATTACATTCTAATTTCACCTAAAAGGTTTACCTGTGTCTAAAGTTATTTTTATTTTTATTTTTATTTTTATTCAAAATTCTTTAGCAGAGTTGCCCTTGACTGTTGAAAATATCATTACTAACAAAGGAAAATTTAAGTTAGATTTATCTATGTCTTATAACAATTTAGAGTTACAAGGTGTACAAGCAAGTGATGGTGTTTTAATTCAAACAGGCCCAACTTCTTTTGTTAGTGTACCAAGTAAAGTGGGGCAAACTCAAATTAATAGTGACATTTTAATCGCTAATATTGGTGTTCGTTATGGTTTTTCTGATAATCTTGAGGGTTATTTAAGGGTAAATTATTTAAATGCTAATAGCCGCGTAACAGATTTATCTGGCTCTTCAAGCACAAGTGATTCAAAATTAGCAGATACTTGGGTAGGGTTAAATTACCTCTTCTCAGAAGATATGGGCACGCCAGCACTAATTGGCTCTATTGAAACTACTTTATATGAAGAGTACACTTCTGATAATGCTCAATTTAAATCATATCAAATTGGTGTAACCACTTACCGAGCTATTGATCCAATCGTTTTATCACTGACAAGTGGATATCGTTTTAATCAAGTCAGAAAATATGATAATATTGATTATAAACCAGGTAATTTTTTCTTTATTTCACCTTCTGTTGGTTTTGCTGTTAATGACACCATTACTTTAACTACGGGCTTTCAATGGTTAAATAAACAGCCTGACAAAATTAATAATACCAACCAAGGTGCGCTTTCAACTAATACAGATTTAATCCTTGGCATGGGTTATGGGCAAGCAAAAAATAGCATTATTAATACTACTTTAAAGGCAAATATTTCAGGTCGTGGGGGATCGGATCTGAGGGTTAATTGGTTATATAGTTTCTAATCTAATAATCAATTAGAAAGTTGCTCCTATTTTATTCATCAAACAAGGAGAATATGATGAAAAATGTAAAAACACTCTTACTAGCAACACTGGTAAGTTTTATGATGGTAACATCACCAATGGCAAATTCGATTAGTAGTGATGCTAATTTGATTTTTAGTAATGGTAGTTCACAAGCTCAATCAATGGATTTTGCTAGATTATCAACCACTGAAATGAAAAAAACTGAGGGCGAATGGTTTTGGGTGGCTTGGGCTTCCGCCTCTAGAATGCTTTGGTCTAGACCGGCTTACTAAGTTGGCACTTAATTTTTATTAACTAAAAAAATAAGCCTTTTAATTAAGGCTTATTTTTTTCTATATTGACATTATGAACATTGTTTCCATAATAATTTTTCTTGGTGGACTTGAATTATTTTTTTATCTTATCTATAAAGTAATTAAAAATAGAAAAAAAAATGATTTTAAAATGTTCGTAGCAATTATCAAAAAAACTTTAGCATTGATAAGCAGTCTAATAAAAAAAAATAAATAATGCCCCTCAAGATGAGATAGGGGCAGAATGTATTTTTTGGCAAATACACCTGAATTTATATTTGTAATTATTGTTTTATTAATTTTATTTATTCGCTTATCCCGTTAATTTACATAAGGTTTTACAATGATTAAAGATATTCTAAACTTACTTAAATTTAAACCAGAACCAATTGAATATTACCAAAAATATTCACAAAAAACCAGTATTGGTATTGCTATTTTTATTAGTGCGGTTTATAGCTTTTTGTTGCCACAACCGCCTGAAATAAAAATTTTCGCACATTTTTTAATGACGCTGACGATGGTACCACTGATGCTAATAGTGACTTGGACCCTAATTAAGTTGTTAAAATTTAAACTTAAAAACCCCTCATTCCAAGCTTTATTTACTTTAGCTGTTTTGGCAAGTATTATTGATTTATTGTTAATACCTTTAGTTTTTTTAACACAATTTCACGGGGTTTTTGATTATTTACAATTGATCATTCTTTGTTATTCATTTTTAGTATTTTTCTTCGCATTTGCCAAGGCAAATGCAGTAAATTTTAGTTTTAGTTTATTAGCAATGTTACTTGGAATGGTTACTTTAACTGTTCTAATGATGACAACCAGTATTATTTTTACCTCCCTTGGCTTGATGCCAATGCCAACTTTACCACCTGTGTGATTAGATTAATAGCTCTATTTTTTTTGACATTTGGTGTTAATGCAGGCGTGATTGTTCCAGTATCAAATTATTCTATTGAAGTTAAAACCAAAACTTGGAAAGATTTAAGAGATGCGCGTATTGTTAAACAAGATAAGGATTATTCTTGTGGAGCAGCATCAATGGCAACTTTGCTAAATGAGTTCTATAATCAATCATTCACTGAAATAGAATTATTAAAAGCTATGAACAAAGGAGATGGTCGCGCCTCATTTAATGATATGGAAAAAGTATTACCACAGTTTGGCTTTCGTGGTATTGGTTACGCCCTATCATTTGAGAAATTATCTAAGCTTAAAATTCCAACGATTGTGTATTTAAAACATCGAAAAAATGACCACTTTTCAGTTCTGCGTGGGATTAATAAAAATACTGTTTGGCTGGCTGATCCATCGCTGGGCAATCGTACTTATAGCAGATCTCAGTTTTTAGATATGTGGGATACCAGAGACGATAAGCTATTAAAAGGGAAAATATTGGCGATATTGCCCAATCATAAGACTAGGCAGTCAATTGATTTTTTTACAAAAACACCAAAACGCCAAACTTCCTTTGCAAGTAGTTTAGAAATACTACAGCGCTTTTAGTAAAGAAGTATTTTTTTATCAATTATGTCGTCGATACCCAATCGCTTCAATCAAGTGCGGCTTATCCACAATTGCATTGCCTTCTAAATCAGCAATGGTTCTGGCAACTTTTAGGATGCGGTGGTAGGCGCGGGCGGATAGGTTGAGCTTGTCGATGACGCTGGATAATAAGTGTTTGTTGTCTGCATTTAGATGAGTAAGTTTTTCGATTTCATCGGGCGCAAGTTTGTCGTTAGATTTACCTTGGCGTTTGAGTTGTATGTTGTAAGCTTTGATGACGCGTTGCCTGATGGTTTCGCTGGTTTCGGTTTCTTCTGCGGTTTGGTTAAGCAGGATTTCTTTTGGTAGGGGTGGCACGGTTAGTACCATATCGATTCTGTCTAATAATGGACCTGATATTTTGTTTTTGTATTTATCAATTTGGTCGGCTGTGCAATGGCATTTAGCTGTGCCATCGCCATAATAGCCGCATGGGCAGGGTTTCTGTGCCAACATGCCGTTTTTGATACTAAAGGCACAGAAACCTATTGCTAATATGCCTACTGAGTTAGTAACCATAGGCGACCATATAAGGGCTAAGAGGCTAAAAAGCACAGAACCACTCAAAGAAACTGCAAGTAAAATTGGGGTAAATCAATGGACACTAATGAACTGGGAAAAGCACAGAACCAAAAATATCCCTGCAAAGTATTATCCTAAAATTATGGAGTATTTGACTTACTGTCCTTTAATCCAAGATGCAGAAATTAAAAACACGCCTAAAACATTGGGGCAAAAAATCAAACTTCACAGACTTCATCAAGGGCTTAATCAAAAGAAATTCGCCAAACTGTTAAAAGTTGACCCAACTACGGTTAAATTTTGGGAAAGTGGGGAAAGAAAACCGTCAATAAAAACAGTTCAAAAACTAATAAAAATTATGGGTATTTTCGACTTTCAGAAATTTTGAATTTGGTATTTGTTTATAAAAAGTTTTGAAAAAATGCTTGTAAAAAAAAAAAAAACTGGTTATAATCAGAGAAAGAAATTAATATTTGATGCAAAAACTAAGAGCGCAAATTCAAAATTAAGGGATAAAAAATGAAACACTATACAAAACAAATAACAAAACTATTTTTAACTGGATTCTTATCTTTAATATTGGTTGCTTGTGATAATGAAGAGCGGCTTAATTATTTCAACCAGCAAGTCAACAAAAATATTCAAGACAAAAACTCCGTTATTGTTAATGTTAAAGATTTAACTAATTTTGAGTGGGATAAGGTTTGTTTTGTAAGATACGATGGATATAGCCTTCCATATATTCCAAAAGTTATTATTGGTAGTGATGGCAAGATAGTGTTAAATTTTTACATTGAACAAAAAGAGGAGGAAGTTGAGTCGTTTGAGTTGTCGTTTGAAAATTATTATTTAGATGAAGATTATGTAGCAAGTACACCAGGGTGTCTTAACAATAAAGAGAAATTGCTATTGTTTAGACATCCAAATTCAAGTGATAAATCAATTGATTTTCTAATGCCAGACACTAAGCAACTTCGTGGAAGATCAATAAAGAAATTTTTATAAAACAGTATAAGGGAGGTAAAAATGTCAGATTATTTAAAAGAATGGAAGGAAGCAATATCTAAAGATGCTCGTGACTTTTATCAAAGCCTTTCAGGTAAATCCGATGCTCAGATGCAAGGATTAGGGCACAATGATGATTTAGACGCCTTTCGTCATGCTTATACCAGTGGTCGAGTGTCTCAATTAACATTTGATTGGGTGGCTGAATATTTTGGCAATAAAAACGAATTGCCAAATGATAAAACTAAAAATAAAAATAAAAATGATCCATACGAACATCGAATGGACTTGTGGAACAATGAAATTGGCAGAAGATTTGCACAACAAAATGATAATAAAGGGGAGTTAGCGACAAAGTTATACCAAGAATTATCAGATGGCAAATTAGCAACCAATATTCAAGACAAGCGCATACAAAGTTTATACTCCAATGACCCTAGATTATTGTCAGACGATGATGGTGTTAGAGAAGTTCTTAGCGAATCAGATGTTGAGAAAATCAATCAAGAAATAGATTTAGCATTAAAAAATCCAAATGCACAAACTAACCAAAACCCACTTAACAGCTTCCAAGATCAACTTGATGCCGCCGCTAACAATCCAGAATTAAAAGATAGCGTTGAACAAGTTGAGAATGAATTCAAAGATAAAGCCACTATAAACGAAGATATTCCTAGTTATGACCAGTGGTTTGATAAAAAATACACCGAGTGGTTTGACACTGAGTTTAGCCAGTGGTTTGATACCAATTACGAAACTTATCTCAACGAACAATATGACGATTACTTAGATGACCAATACTTTGAACAACACAGCAACAAAAACACCGAGTGGAGCAATGAAAAATACGCACAGTGGTATAGCGAGCAACACTGGGAATTACACGATGAGAAGTATGATGAGTGGCAGGATGAGAAATATTTTGATTGGTATTACGAACAATATTATGAGTTGAATGACGAGAAGTATGCTGAATGGTATAGCGAAAAACATTGGGAACTATATGATGAAAAGTATAGCGAATGGGAGGATGAAAAATACTTTGACTGGTATTACGATGAGTATTATGGATTAAGTGATGAAAAATACGCTGACTGGTATAGTGATAAACACTGGGAAACATATGACGAAAAGTATGATGAATGGCAAGATGAAAAGTATTATGATTGGAAATATGATTACGATGGCGAAGAGGATGGTTATGACGAGTGGTTTGATGAGAGCTATGACGAGTGGTTTGATGAGAGCTATGATGAGTGGTTCGATGAATACTACAGCGAATGGTTCAGCGAACAATATGATGAATGGTTTGATGAGTATTATGATGAATGGTTTGACGAAAGTTACAGCGAGTGGTTTGATGAAAATTACGACGAATGGTTTGACGAATACTACAGTGAGTGGTTTAGCGAGCAGTATGATGAATGGTTTGATGAATACTATGATGAGTGGTTTAGTGAACAATACGACGAGTGGTTTGATGAGAATTACGATGCGTGGTTCGATGGACAATATGACGAATGGTTTAATAAAACTTATGACGCATGGTTTGACGAAGCCTATGAAGATTGGTATCAGGAAAACATCAATAATGACGAGCAATATAATCAGTGGTATGACGCAAAATATAGTGAGTGGCATGATGAAAAATACACTGAGTGGTCAAGCCAAAAATATCAGGAATGGAAAAACAGCAAATATGATGAGTGGACTGGTGAATACAACAATGAATACCCGTCTGGTGCGCCAGTTATACTAGACCTAGATGGAAATGGTATAGAAATTACCACTTTAGATAACTCAAATGCCTATTTTGATTTTGATGATGATACTTACTTAGAAAAAACCGCTTGGACAACAGATGCAATATTAGTCTTTGATGAAAATAATGACGGTCAAATAACAAGCAGTAGTGAAATTGCCTTTGCCAAACTAACAGATACTGATGATACAGATCTTGAAGCGCTTAAAACCGAGTTTGACAGTAATAATGATGGCGTATTAAACGCAAATGATACACAGTTTAGCCAGTTTAAACTGTGGCAAGACAGCAACCAGAACGGTGCTGTAGATACAGGGGAGTTACAAACACTCACTCAAGCTGGGATTACTTCAATTAGTTTGGTCTCTGATGAACAGCAACAAATACTAGATGATGGTTCAACCGTCTTTGGAAAAACCACTTTTACAAAAGACGATGGAACTACGGGCGAGGTAGCCGATGTTGCGTTTAAATATAAAACCAGTGGCTATAAAATGGTTAAAACTGATAGTGGTTATGAGATGCGATTAGAGCAAGACTCTAGTGAGAAAGGCAGTTATTTCCATACCTCGCCTGATGCGCTGAATATCAACCTTAAGGATAATAATTATGATATTGTCACGGGTAATATTGGCGATGATACGCTAGATGGCTCTACCACTGATTATGATGTATTAATATCAGGCGGTGCTGGAGATGATACATTACTAGGTGGTAGTGGAAATGACATACTTATTGGTGGTGCAGGACTTGACACCTTTAATGCAGGTAGTGGTAACGACACTATTACGGTGAATAACGATGACATTTTAACCAGCACCTATATTGATGGCGGTAGCGGATATGACAAGTTGGTGATTAAAGGTGATAGCACCGTTAATGTCAACTTAGACGAACTCAATATAGAATCCGTTACCTTAGGTGATGGCATCTCAACAGTTACAGGAAATAGTGATGATGTCAATTACTTAATTATTGGAGGCACTAATACCGCCACCATTACTACAGCAGGTGGTAGGGATATTATTTATGGTGGTGTGTCTGTTGACACTATTAACTCTGGTAGCGGAGATGATTATATTGTTACAGATAATGGCGATGATGTTATTAATGCAGGAGATGGCGATGATGTTATCTATGGTGGTGCGGGTGATGACGCTATCAATGCAGGCAGTGGTAAAGACACTATTTACTTAGAAGGTGATTTAGATGTTATCTCAGGTGGTAGTGATGCCGATACCTTTAAGCTCTCTTATCAAGACCAAGAAGCAAAGTCTGGGCTGACTAACTTAATCAAGGATTTTGAATTAGGCGTTGACACACTTGATTTAAGCAATGTTAAAAGCATGCGTTCAATGGATGATATTAGCATTAGTTCTGTCAATCAAAATGGTAAAACTTATGCCAAGATTGATGTTGGACACAATAAAAATGCAATTTATTTAGAAGGTGTAAGCAGTAGTTTTTTAACTAAAGACAACTTTGAATTCTA
The DNA here is from genome assembly GCF_001547755.1 of endosymbiont of Bathymodiolus septemdierum str. Myojin knoll. Lineage (NCBI taxonomy): Bacteria > Pseudomonadati > Pseudomonadota > Gammaproteobacteria > Bathymodiolus septemdierum thioautotrophic gill symbiont. The sequence continues at coordinate 1,368,933 of NZ_AP013042.1, forward strand.
CAACCATAAAGCAATCAATCTTGCTGAGGTAACACTCTCAATGAGTGAAGACCAAAGCCTCACCATTACCTCAGCACAACTACTGGCTAATGTCATTGATTTTGATGGGGATGATTTGAGCGTGGTTAGTCTTTCTGTTGTTGGTAGTGATGCAGGTAATGCAACATTAACTGATAACAATAATGGTACTTGGACACTCACACCAAAGGCTAATTTTAGTGGAGATATTGCATTTAATTATCAGATTAGTGATGGTTATGAGGCTACTGATGCCAAAGCCAAGATAACTGTTGAAGCGGTGGCTGATAAAGTTAGTGTGGTAGATAATGGCAAACAAGCAACAACTTACGGACTGAATATTGAAAACGACTTTTGGGACAAAATTGGCTATCATAAATTGGTTAGTAGTTATGAGAGTTACACTATGCAAGAAGGCTCTTCTGCGTATCTGTTGCAAACCACAACTAAAACAGGTGTTAGCGGGACTAAAACTTACAGTAGCGATATTGACAGTTTCTTAACCCTTGGTGATAGCAGTGTCAAAGATGTGAGTTCTCAAGCAAGCAATGGTTCTGCACTGAAGAGTAATTTTATTGTTAGCGAAGGCGATACAGTGAGTTTCCATTACATGTTTGATACCGATGATTATCAGCCCTATGTTGATTTTGCTACCTATTCTATTGGCAATGAAGTTTATCAATTATCCAGTGTGGCTGAAGTAGGTAACTTTGGCAACTCAGGCTGGAAAGAAATTTCTTTTGTAGCACAAAGTTCAGGTAATCTTGGATTTGCTGTGCTAAACCTCAAAGACGGTGCTGTTAATAGTAGTCTTTTGATTGACAATGTTGTTGTTAACGCAGAAAATAATCAAGTACAAGTAGGCGATATTTATAAACTACCATTTGATTTTAATCTAGCAGGTATTGATGGTTCAGAAAGCCTAACCATCATTATTAAAGGTCTACCGAATAGTGCAACACTTTCTCATGGTTCATTACTGACCAATGGTTATTGGCAACTAACCAAGACGCAATATGATAATTTAGAAATCACCTTTAGTGAAAAAAATAAAACCTATAATCTAACCGTTAATGCAATCTCAACAGAAAGTAGCAATGGGGATACTAACATCGTTAGTCAAACTGCTCAAGTTAAAGTAAGCAGTTCAAGTGCGTTAACAGATTTAGCTTTCTCAGTAGCGGAAGATAATCTACTGGTGATTGATAAAAGCACAATTACCAACAATATCGGTGTAGATAATATAACCATTACCAATATTGGAAGTGAAAACTCTATTAGTTCTATTGATGAAAATGGCAATATCAAAATAGTACCAAATGACAACTATAGTGGATTAGAGACACTCAGCTATACAGTAGTAGCTGGTGGCAACGAGTACTACGGCAATATCAATGTAGAGGTGGTTGCTAGAGCAGACAGCCCACTACTGCTTGTTGAAACCAACGATTATGTATTTGATTTTTCCTCAGGTAATCTTAACAATTGGCAAACAGTTGGTGATGTTGATGTGGTGAGTAGCTATGATGGCTTTAACTCAGCAGATAATGATGGCTACATGGCAAGGCTAACCACTGGATATGGTTCTGTTGACCAAAGTGTGCTTGAGAGTTTTATGAACATGGGTAATGGTAAGCTAGATACCTTTAATGGCAATGCTACCAATGGCTCAGCCATGCAAACAGTGATAGATGTTAAAACAGGCGATATAGTGTCTTTTGAATATATATTTTCAACTAATGATTATGCACCTTATAATGATTTTGCCTTAGTTAAAATTGGTGATGACAGTTTCAAACTATCAGATGTTAGTACTGTAGGTGATTATGGTGCATCCGATGGTTGGCAGAAATTCCAATATATTGCAAGTAGTAATGGTAAGCTCAATCTTGCAGTTGCTAACCTGCTAGATACTTGGGTTAGTTCATCACTGATGATTGATAATGTGGTGATTAGCTCAAATAACACTTTAGAAGTGGCATCTAACTCAACCTTAGCATTGCCAATTACAGCAGTTCTGAATGATACGGATGGTTCTGAAACATTAAGTATTAGTATTAAGAATCTGCCAAGTGAAGTAACCCTTAATAATGGTGCAAAACAAGCAGATGGCTCTTACTTACTAAGTCAAAATGATTTAAGCAATCTACAACTTATCACTGGCAATTTCTCGGGTCATCTTAATATAGAAATTGAAGCAACATCAGTAGAATTCTCAAATTCAGATACTGCAACAAGTTCTAAAACTCTGAGTATTGATGTGATTCAAACGGGTGATGCCAATGATAATCAACTGGTTGGCGATGAAGGTGATAATATCATTAGAGGCTTGGCAGGTGATGATACTATCACTGGCATCCAAGGAGACGATACCTTGAGTGGTGGCTTAGGCAGTGATACATTTGTCTATAGTAATAATAATGATGGCAATGATACGATTACTGACTTTAGTTTATCTGAGGGTGATAAGTTAGACCTCTCAGATTTAGTCGATTATCAAGAGGGTCAGAATATCACTGATTTTGTTAGCGTTGAAAATATAGGCAATGATAGTATTGTTCATATAGATTCTGATGGTGCTGGCATTGGTGAGAGTTATGTGAGTATTACGCTATCCAATGCAACTTTATCATTTGAAGATTTATCTAATGCTGATGTCTTGATTGTGCTGTAAGTTTTTATCAAGCATCACGCCGATAGCTAATCGCCTCGGTTAAATGCCGGGTATTTACGGTGTCTGAGTTGTCTAGGTCTGCAATAGTTCTAGCGACTTTGAGAATGCGGTGATAGGCTCTGGCTGAGAGGTGGAATTTATCTATTGCCATTTCTAAAAGTTGTTTGTTGGCTTGCTCTAGTTTAATGAGTTTGTCGATTTCATCGGGGGTGAGTTTGTCGTTGGTTTTGCTTTGGCGTTTTATTTGTTTTTCATAGGCTTTTAATACTCTTTCTCTGATTATTTCACTGGTTTCTGCAGTTGTGTTTTCTTGGTTAAGCAGGTCTTTTTTAGGTAAGGGCGGAACATTTAATACCATATCAATTCTATCTAGTAGTGGTCCCGATATTTTGTTTTTGTAGCGGTCAATTTGGTCTGCGGTGCAGTGGCATTTGGCAGTGCCATCGCCATAAAATCCACAAGGGCAGGGGTTCATTGCGCCGATAAGTTGGAAATTAGCGGGGAAAGTGGATTGTTGTGCAGCGCGTGATAGGTGGATTTCACCACTTTCTAAAGGTTGGCGTAATACCTCTAAAACACTCCTTGGGAATTCGGGTAATTCGTCTAAAAACAACACACCTTCGTGAGCCAATGAGATTTCACCGGGTTTGGGTGGCGAGCCACCACCGACTAAGGCGACTGCCGAAGACGAATGGTGCGGGCTGCGAAATGAGCGGATTTTTAATTGCGTTAAATCTAGTGGCTTATTAGCGACGGAATAGACAGATGCTCTTTCTAGTGCCTTGTCAGTGGTGAGGGGTGGCATGATAGAGGGTAAGCGTTCTGCCAACATTGTTTTACCTGAGCCAGGTGGACCGATTAGTAATAAATTATGCCCACCACTCACGGCAATTTCTAAGGCGCGTTTGGCGTGGTACTGACCTTTGACTTGAGAAAAATCGTTTTGATAAGCAAGTTGTTCATCGGCTAAATTATGCACTAATTGATTGATATTGTCTGCACCATGTAGCAGTTCGCAGACTTGTAAAAGACTCTCGCATGGATAGATTTTTGCTTGACTGACTAATGCGTATTGGTTGGCATCTTGCACGGGCAGAATGATATTGCGTTGGTCTTGGCTACTGGCAATAATGGCGGGTAGCAGGCCCTCAGTGACGCGCAATACACCGTCTAACCCCAATTCTCCGAAAAATTCAAATTGTTCCAGATTGACACTAGGGTTGATTTGTTCACTTGCAATTAAGAGGCCAATTGCAATTGGTAAATCGTAACGCCCACCACTTTTTGGTAAATTGGCAGGGGCAAGGCTGACGGTAATGCGGCCTTTTGGTAATTTAAAGCCTGAATTCATCAGTAAAAAAAGGGGACTAAAAAAAGGACTAAAAAAAAGGGGACGATACCCTTTTTTAGGTCCATTATTTTTAAAGGAGAACGACTAAATACTCAATTGAGCATAATATTGCTCTATTATATGATTATAGATATTTAGTCGTTTAATGCCATAGAATAAGAAAAAAGGCGCAGTAATATGGTGGAGGGATAGGGATTTGAAAGAACTATATAACTAACTGATTTATATAGTATTAATTTTTTACACCATTTTTTATACTCGTCTCTATACTCAAAAAAATCACTGCTAGGAGTTTTAAAATAGTAAAAAATCTTTGTTTTTTATGCCTCTCAAGTTATCTAGACCCAAAATCTTTTGTGCTTCTTTGTCTTAGTAAGTTATAAATCTTGTTTTTATCTCTTTTTCCTACCGCAACAACATAGACTACCAATCTATTATCAATAACTTTATATGCAAGTCTAAATCCTGATTGCCTTAATTTTATCTTATAGATATTTTCATATCCCCTCAATCTGTTTTTAGGAATTTTGGGATTTTCTAAAATCTGTTTTAATTTCTTTTTAAATTGCTCTTTAATGGTGGAATTTAGTTTGCCCCATTCTTTTAATGCCTGTTCGTTAAATTCTAATTTATAACGCATCTAAACTAACAGGGATTGTCTTGTTTTTGCTGTTTGCTCTTTTTTCCACTTCTTGCCCCAATAGATAATCATCTGCTAAGTTTATAAATTGCTCATATAACGCACTTGGCACAAAATAACCATAAGGGGTGTTATGGTTTAAGATTGCTACGCTTTCGCCTTTGGCGTTGTTTAATATTTTAGTGGGCGATTTTTTAAACTCGCTAATGCTTGCTGAATAGTTTGATAGTATCTTATCCATCATAAAAAAGTATTAAATAAAGTATTTATTTTAACACTATTATTTTAATAAATGGTGGGTTATTCGCGAGAGTGTATATTATATATATAGTTGTATACACTTTATTTTAAACTAGCCTACTTAGAAAAAAGGGGGGCGCTACCCTTTTTTAGGTCCATTATTTTTAAAGGCGAACGACTAAATACTCAATTGAGCATAATATTGCTCTATTATATGATTATAGATATTTAGTCGTTAATGCCATAGAATAAGAAAAAAGGCGCAGTAATATGGTGGAGGGATAGGGATTTGAACCCTAGAAGGAGATTAATCCTTGCTGGTTTTCAAGACCAGTGCATTCAGCCGCTCTGCCATCCCTCCGATAGGCGCGTATGATACCAAGTCTTTTATCAATAGTAAACAGTATCTGTAAAATTTAACTGTTAAAGTGTAATATTTTTAAGTATAATGCTTTCTTTTTAGATTTTCAGATAGGTGAACCATGGCAAAAGTATGTCAAGTAACGGGTAAACGCCCAATAAGTGGAAACAATGTTTCTCACGCAAACAACAGAACGCGTCGTCGTTTTTATCCAAACTTGCACACGCATCGTTTTTGGGTAGAAGCTGAGAACCGTTTTGTTAAGTTGAAATTAACGGCAAAAGGCTTGCGTACTATTGATAAAAAAGGCATTGATGTTGTTTTAAAAGAAATTCGCGCCCGTGGCGAAAAGGTTTAAGGAGTAAGATATGAGAGAGAAAATTAGATTGGTATCATCTGCAAAGACAGGTCACTTTTACACAACAACCAAGAACAAGCGACTTCACCCAGAAAAAGTAGAAGTTAAAAAGTTTGATCCAGTTGTTCGTCAACATGTTATGTATAAGGAAGCAAAAATTAAGTAATCCTTAATTAAACTTCCGATAAAAAAGCCACTTTTTACAGTGGCTTTTTTATCGTCTGATAATTTTTTAAATCATTCTTCTAAGATAGTATCTAATGCAATATGCCCAATCACATCCTTGTATTCAGAGATTTGGTCAAAGTTTAGATACTGATAAATCTCAAATTCCGCAGGTTTAATGGCTTGCATGGCAGACAAATATTCTTTTATTGTTGGAATATGTCCAAGTTTTGCTGAAATGGCAGCCACTTCAGCAGAGGATAAATAGACATCAGCATTGTCACCCAAGCGATTTGGAAAGTTACGAGTAGAAGTAGATACTACCGTCGTATTGCTGGCAACGCGCGCCTGATTACCCATACATAAGGAGCAACCTGGGATTTCTGTGTGCTTGGTAATCGCATCAAAAGTTTTGTACACCCCTTCTTTTTTGAGTTGCGCTTGGTCCATTCGTGTTGGTGGTGCGACCCACAATTCGGTTGGTAATTCTGATTCGTCTTTTAAGAGTTGTGCGGCCGCCCTAAAATGACCGATGTTGGTCATACAAGATCCAATGAATACTTCGTCAATCTTGGTATTAGCAACATCTGACAAAGTTTTAACATCGTCAGGGTCGTTTGGGCATGCCAAAATTGGCTCTTTAATATCATCTAAGTTAATGTCAATCACAGCTGCATATTCAGCGTTGTTATCAGCTGACAATAATTCAGGGGTGTCTAGCCATTTTTGCATTGCTTGAATACGACGAGCGATGGTTTTTTTGTCTTCATAGTCCATTTCTATCATTGATGAAAGTAGTGCAATATTAGACTGTAAATATTCTGCGATTGGCGCTTTGTCCAATTTAATAGTGCAGCCATTTGCAGAGCGTTCTGCAGAGGCATCGGTGAGTTCAAAGGCTTGTTCAATTTTTAAAGTTTCCAGACCTTCAATTTCTAAAATACGACCTGAAAAAATATTCTTTTTATTTTCTTTTTCAACCGTCAGTAAACCTTGTTGAATTGCCACATACGGAATGGCGTTAACCAAGTCCCTAAGGGTGATGCCTTCCTGCATTGTACCGCTAAAACGCACCAAAACAGATTCGGGCATATCTAACGGTAAGACGCCAATCGACGCACCAAAAGCCACCAAACCCGAACCTGCGGGAAAACTAATGCCAATCGGAAAACGCGTATGTGAATCGCCTCCTGTGCCGACGGTATCAGGCAACAGCATACGGTTCAACCACGAATGAATCACGCCGTCGCCAGGTTTTAATGCCACGCCGCCACGAGATTGCATAAAGTCAGGCAGACTGTGTTGTAATTCTAAATCAACCGGCTTTGGATAAGCGGCAGTATGACAAAAACTTTGCATCACTAAGTCCGCAGAAAAACCCAAACACGCCAATTCTTTCAGTTCGTCACGCGTCATTGCACCTGTGGTATCTTGTGAACCCACCGTTGTCATACGCGGCTCACAGTAAGTGCCAGGGCGTATGCCATCAACACCACAGGCTTTACCAACAATTTTTTGTGCTAGTGTGTAGCCTGCATGATTGCTACCAATATCAATTGGGCGTAAGAAAACATCGCTCACAGGCAAGTCTAAATCAAAGCGAGTTTTATCTGTTAATCCGCGACCAATAATAAGTGGAATACGACCGCCAGCGCGGACCTCATCAGCCATTGTTGTTGGTGTCAATTTAAAAGTAGAAACGATATCACCCTTGCTATTAGTAATTTTACCCTCATAAGGATAAATGCTAATTTCATCGCCCATATTCAGCTTTGTCACATCGCATTCAATCGGCAATGCACCTGAATCTTCGGCAGTATTGAAGAAAATTGGGGCAATATTACCACCCAAGACCACGCCACCGCCGCGTTTATTAGGTACAAAATCAATATCATTGCCCATATGCCAAAGCACAGAATTAATCGCTGATTTGCGTGAAGAACCTGTGCCAACTACATCGCCAACGAACGCCAAAGGCAGACCTTTTTCTTTAAGCTTTTCAATCGTAGCCAATGGATTGTCCATTTTTTTAACCAACATAGATTGCGCATGTAGTGGGATATCAGGGCGCGACCAGGCCTCGGTTGCAGGAGATAGGTCGTCAGTATTGACCTCACCTTCTACACGAAAGACTGTGAGCTTAATTATTTTTGGTAAAGCCTCTTTGTCTGTAAACCATTTTGCATCTGCCCAATTATTCAACACTTTTTTGGCAAATTTATTGTTTTTAGATTTTTCAAAAATGCTTTGATATGCTTCGTAAATCAGTAAAGTATTAGATAAAGCCTCGCAGGCAACTTGTGCTGTAATGTCATTATCTAATAGCTCAATTAATGGGGCAATGTTATAACCACCCATCATCGTGCCTAACAAGAAAGTAGCCTGCTTTTTGTCAATCGCCTGACATTTTTGCTCGCCCTTGGCAACACTATTCAAGAAACCCGCTTTCACATAAGCCGCCTCATCCACTCCAGGTGGCACGCGATGCGTCAATAAATCTAAGTAAAAACCATCATCGTCTCCACTAATTAAATGCTCGACAACAGACTTAGTCTGCTCTGCATTTAATACTAAAGGAGGTAAATTGTTTTTGGCACGCTCATCAATATGCGCTAAGTAGGCTGTCTTCATCTGTTTAAATAAGTGAATGTATAAAGCGTATAATTTTATCATTTATTTGATTTAACTAACCACATTATGGAACTCAATACACTCACTGCAATTTCACCCATCGATGGACGCTATTTTGAAAAAACCAAAGTCCTCAATTCAATTTTTAGTGAATTTGGACTGATTAAATATCGCGTATTAATTGAAGTTAGGTGGCTACAAGCAATGTCAGAAATCGACGGAATTGCCGAAGTGCCTTCGTTTAGCAAAGAGGCGTCCGAATTTTTGACCAATATTGCCACTAGTTTTTCACTAGCAGATGCGCAAGCGGTTAAAGATATTGAACGCACGACCAATCACGATGTGAAAGCGGTTGAATATTTCTTAAAAGAAAAAATTAAAAGCCATGCAGAATTAAATGCGGTTAGTGAATTTTTCCATTTTGCTTGCACTTCAGAAGACATTAATAACTTATCACACGCCTTAATGTTGCTTGATGGACGCAAAGTAATGTTGGCGCAAATGCAAAATATTTTGTCATTAATGACAGACTTAGCAAAATCCAATGCATCCACCCCAATGCTCTCTCGTACCCATGGTCAAACAGCATCACCAACAACCGTAGGCAAGGAAATGGCAAACTTCGCTTATCGCCTAAAACGCCAAATTAAACACCTAGAAAATGTCAAAGTGATGGGTAAATTTAACGGTGCAGTGGGTAATTTTAATGCCCATATTTCAGCCTACCCAGATTTAGATTGGCAAAATATCTCACAAGCGTTTATTGAAAATTTGGGCGTTAATTACGCCACCTATACACCGCAAATCGAAACCCACGATTATATGGCTGAATATTTCCATTCAATCAATCGTTTTAATACGATTTTGATTGATTTTTGTCGCGATGTTTGGGGTTATATTTCTTTGGGTTATTTCAAGCAAAAAACCATTGCTGGCGAAGTTGGTTCTTCAACCATGCCCCATAAAGTTAACCCAATTGACTTTGAAAATGGCGAGGGTAATTTAGGCATTGCCAACGCCATTAATACGCATTTGGCGGACAAATTAGCGATTTCTCGCTGGCAGAGAGATTTGACTGACTCAACGGTTTTAAGAAATCTCGGTGTTAGTTGTGCACATTGCTTAGTGGCGTATGCGTCGATTGCAAAAGGCATAGGAAAACTTAAAACCAATGAGGAAAAATTATTGGCAGATTTAAACAGTTCATGGGAAGTTTTGGCAGAGCCGATTCAAACGGTAATGCGTCGTTATGGTATTGACGAGCCGTATGAAAAACTCAAAGCACTCACCCGTGGACAAACGATTAATGCAGCAGTATTAGCAGAATTTGTGAAAAATCTTGATATGCCAGAGGATGCGAAAAAAGCCTTATCTGAATTAACCCCAATGACTTACATAGGTGATGCAGAAAAACTAGCAAACGATATTGATAATTTGGTATAATACTGCGTCTTATGTTATTTTGCATAAGATTTTTATAATAAAACAAGGAGCAAAAAACCCATGGTTAAAATTAGACTAGCCCGAGGTGGAGCCAAGAAAAAACCTTTTTATTCAATTGTAGCAACAGACTCTCGCAAGCGCAGAGACAGTGCTTACATTGAGCGTATTGGATATTTTAATCCAGTCGCCCGCGGACAAGAAGTTAGGTTGACCATCGAAGAAGATAGATTAGAGTATTGGACTTCAAAAGGCGCACAAACAACAGATCGTGTCAAGCAACTTATCAAAGAATTCAGAGACCCTTCAATCCGTGAAAAGCGTGTTGCAGCACAGCAAATGCGTGCAGAGGCAGTTGCAAAGAAATTAGCAGCAGAAGCGAAAGCGAAAGCGGACGAAGAGGCAGCAGCGGCAGCAGCAGAAGCAGAGGCTAAAGAAGCCACAAAGGCAGAGGCTGAATCAGCAACGGAAGAAGCGCCTACTGAAGAGGAAAAGCCAACTGAATAATTCAGTGAGCATCTCTACGACAAAAAGGCTGTTGATCGGTACGATTAACGGCCTTTTTGGCGTCCAAGGCTGGGTGAAAATATTCTCACACACAGAGCCAAGAAAAAATATCCTGACCTACAAGCCTTGGCATATTGAAGTGGATGGACAATGGAAAAACTTGGAATTCACTAACGGTCGAGAGCAAGGTAAAACCATTGTTGCGAAAATTAAAGATGTGAATGACCGTGAACAGGCAAGAATTTTAATTGGTACGGATATTTATATCGAAAAATCACAATTACCAAAACTTAAAAGTGGCAAACATTATTGGGAAGACTTGATTGGACTAGAAGTGGTTAATCAATCAGGTTTTGTTTTTGGAAAAGTGGAAAATTTGACGGACACAGGCTCTAATCATGTACTTATTGTACAAGGAAAAAAAGAGCATTGGATTCCCTATGTCGCCCCCTTTCTACTTGAAACAAATTTATCAACAAAAAAGATTTTGGTTGACTGGGATGAAAATTTTTTAACAAGTTAATGCAGTGGTCTCTAATGTTAAATTTTGTATAAAATTATAGAACTATGAACACCCAACAAGCACAACAAAAATTAATTGACGGCAACCAAAGATTTGTCAATAATCAAACTACGAGACCTGAGTTTGCGCCTCAGCAGGATTCGGTAAAACCACAAATGCCCTTTGCTATTGTTTTAGGTTGTTCCGATTCTCGCGTGCCCATCGAAACGATTTTTGATCAAAGTTTTGGCGATTTGTTCATTATTCGCATTGCGGGCAATATCGTTGCACCTTCGCAAATTGGTAGTATCGAATTTGCGATTAGCATGTATCAAACACCATTGGTGATTGTACTCGGACATACGCATTGCGGTGCGGTATCAGCGGCCATTGATGCGCACATACAAAAAAATAATATCTCTTCAGGTGTGCATTCGATTACCAAGCGTATTCAGCCCGTTATTGATACATTAATCACCGATGATTACAATCACGATAGCTTAGTATGTCAAGTAGCGGACGCTAACATTAAACAATCGGTAAGGCAATTGCAAGAATCTTCTGAGATTATTCGCATGGCAATGACAAAGAACAAACTCGATATTGTAGGTGCAAAATACATCCTACAAACAGGTGAAGTTACTTTTTTTCCGGCTTAAAATATGCAGTTCTAGAATATTAGTTAATTCTAATACGGTACAGTAGGTTTAGCCTCTTTTGTTAATCCTACGCGCCTACAATGAAGGTTATAAAAAATCAAAAAATTACGATGTAAATTTAAGTTTTATCTTATCAATATTTTGATAAGTTATTACTTTAACCGTTGTATTTTTAATGGCGCCATTGACTTGTTCAACCATGCCGTTAAAGAGAAAATGGTAGTATTCCCTTTAAAAAGCAGATAAAATATCCCTCGCTCCAAAGCATATGCCACCCTCGCTCCCAAACTCCTGCCTGAGAACGAGACATGTAGCTTTATTCTTGAAATACTATATTTTCATATTCAGATACAAATGAATTTACTGGCTCCCATATCTCAACATAACTTCCCTTTTGTTCAAAAATTTTACCGTGATTTTTCTCAGCAATATTTTTCATTTGGTCAAAGTTGTTTTTAAAATCATCTATATTTTGTAATTCATTTTGAATATCAATTTCTGTTATATAATTTTTACCAGATCGTCTTAATTTTAAATATGCATTTAATATTTGAGAATTGATGTTTTGTTGTCTTTCTGGCTTGCTCCATAACTTTAATTTCCTTCGCACTTTTTCTATTTCATTAGATTCGCTTTGATTATATTCATTTTCTTTTGTATTTTGTGTTGAGATTGATTTTTTAACATCTGACAAAATTATCAATCCTTTGATTATGCTCGAGTGAATGTCTTTTGCAGATACTCCTTTGGCAGATACTCCTTTGGCAATAAGAAAAGCAACATCTTCAAAAATTATTGTTGCTTGTGACAACTTGTATTCTATATCCATTATAATTATATTTAGTAAAAAAATACCATTTTATAGTGTTTTTTAGAATATACAAGTCTTTTTTAGTAAATTTTACATCACTCCCAAGCGACCCTGTAAACCAGATTGTGTAAACCCTCATATTTTATAATCCCTAAAAAGGAGAAAAAACATGAGTAACGCAACACTAAGAAAAAACCAAAAGAACCAACTGAACAACACAGGCATTAACCAACAAAAACTCCGTGCTTTTGCTGGTGAGCTTGCCAAAGACATCCACACCCAAGATGACTTGGCAGACTTGTCTGCATCATTGGTTAAGATGACCATAGAAGCGGCACTTGGTGCTGAGATGGAACATCACCTTGGCTATCCAAAATATGGACAAAATGGCAATGAATCTAATGCCAGTAATAACGCTCGCAATGGCTACTACTCTAAAATTGTTAAAGGTAATCATGGCGAAGTTGAACTTGCTATTCCAAGGGATCGCAATGCTAACTTTGAGCCTGCTATCATTGAGAAGGGTCAAACCAGATTAGGCGCTTTTGATAATCAAATATTAAGCCTGTATGCCAAAGGCATGAGCACCCGTGATATTGTCACAACCTTTAAAGAGATGTATGACGCTGACATCTCAGCAACGTTGGTGTCCAATGTAACACAAGCGGTTATTACTCAAGCCACAGAGTGGCGTAATCGTCCATTGGATGAGATTTACCCCATTGTTTATTTAGACGGTATTGTCATTAAAGTTAGGCAAGATAAACAAATCATTAAAAAGACCATGTACATTGCCCTAGGCGTTAATCTTGAGGGTAAAAAAGAATGTCTTGGCTTATGGTTGTCCAAAAATGAATCTTCTAAGTTCTGGTTGGGCGTTCTTAACGATATTGCTAATCGTGGCGTAAAAGACATTCTGATCGCCTCAGTCGATGGGTTAACGGGATTCCCCGAAGCTATTAATGCCGTGTTCCCACAGGCTGATGTACAACTGTGTATTGTTCATATGGTTCGCAACTCGCTTAAATATGTGGGCTATAAGGAACGTAAGAATGTTGCTAGTGATTTAAAGCAAATCTATCAGTCTATTACTGAAGAAGAAGCTTTATTGGCGTTAGATGAGTTTGAGTATAAATGGGATACGCAGTTCCCAAGTATCGCCAAATCGTGGCGACGAAATTGGGATAATGTTGCTACTCTATTTGCTTATCCTGAGGCAATCAGAAAGGCAATCTATACCACTAATGCCATTGAATCCTTAAACTCAGTGATTAGAAAATCTATCAAAAACAGAAAGATTTTTAATCATGATAACTCTGCTTTTAAAGTGGTCTTTTTAGCCATTGAAGCAGCCAGTAAGAAATGGACAATGCCAATACGAAATTGGTCACAAGCAATGAATCAGTTTATAATCTTACATGAGGATAGATTAAAGGATTATGTCTGATTTTTGAAAGAGGTGTTTACACAATCTGGTTTACAGGGTCTCCCAAGCTCCTACTTGGGAGTGTGTTTTGTTTACTTGTGTTGTTTTTTGTTTTAGTATGCAATCCATTAATTTTTCTGGTTTAATTGTTTTAAAACCGTATTCTTTATCGAACCGTATTAAATTTTCCTGGCTTAAGATGGAATTACCTCCAGCACTATTTGCGGTATCTCTTGTGCAAAAATAATCACACCCTAAGGCAATACAGCAAGCAACAGAATCTCCGTCCGACCATTCTGCAACTGCTTTTTCTGCTTTCGTCCTTTCCGATGCTGGCAATTGTTTTATTTTATTTGCAATATTGGAACTATCACAATTTTTTATTAAATCCTCAATCCAAAAAAAACCACCACCTTTTTTGAATATTTGTTCTTCAACTTCACACATACGAGCACGAGTTGCATCATCTATTGTCATTAAATTACCTTCTAAACCAGTGTTTCTTATGCCTCCACATCTTGGGAATTTTACAATTTTAAAATCCAACCTTATTGCTTTTGAAAAATACTTTTTAAGTATAGGGTCCTTATCAAAACTAACAAAATCTTTTGGGTCTGGTCCAGTAGTAATTATGCCTCCAACAATTTCACTGGTGCTTTTATCTTCTACTGTAATTTTTGACACAACATCTCCAAAAAATTGATGTCTTTCTTCTCTTCTAATTAACTCTAGAGTAAATATTGTTTCTGACAAATAAGGTGTAATTCTTCCATCACGAATAGCTTCATTTATTATTTCAAAACATTTAGTTTCTTCTTTATTTTCATAGTCTTCAGGAAACACTACTTTTTGCCAAACATTTGTATCAAACATTATTTTCATTTTAAAATTCCAATTTTGATAATTTACCGATAATACAATGCTTTCAACACTAACTGTAATGACTTTTAATAATAAATCTAGTGGATATTTAGAGTTGTTCATTTTTTCACTCGCCAAAAAACTTCCTACTCCCCTTGTTTTTAGACGCCCCCCTTAAATTGCACTGGATTAATACAAATGGCCTCAGCGTGGTTAAAATAACAAATCAAACAAGTGGGGTTACTTTTTTTCCGGCTTAAGGTATGTAGTTCTGGAATATTAGTTAACTTGAGTGCGGTATAATTTTGCATTTAATTTAATTTAATTCCAAAAATTTCATGCTAAATAAAAAAGTCATTGTCGCCCTTATTTTTTCAGCCTTTGCGTTATGGCTGTCGACCGTTGCGCCTTCTGTCGCTATCGCGTGGATGCTATCCATTTTACTTCTAACTATCTATCTTTTTGCCTTTGAAGTGGTTGAAGTAGATGAAGCAGCGATTACGGTAATGGTAATTTTAGGGTTGATTTCATTGCCAATGGTACACACGATGATGGGGCTTGATAGTGGTCTGGTTGACAGTGAAAAACTGTTTACTGGATTTTCTTCTAACGCGGTGATGTCAATTATTGCCGTGATGATTATCGGCGCAGGTCTGGATAAAACTGGATTAATGGCAAAAGTAGCGTCATTCATTCTAAAAGTCGGCGGTCGCTCAGAAACCCGCATCATTCCTATCGTTTCATCGGCCGTTGGTTTTATTTCTTCGTTTATGCAAAATGTCGGTGCGGCAGCGTTATTTATCCCTGTCGTCAATCGTATTTCAGTGCGTTCAGGTGTGCCAATGTCAAGATTGCTTATGCCGATGGGTTTTACAGCGATTCTGGGCGGTACAATGACGATGGTAGGCTCAAGTCCATTAATTTTACTGAATGACTTAATTTTGACCACCAATCAAGGATTGACAGCAGAAAATCAAATGGATACTTGGGGTTTATTTTCAGTGACACCAATTGGTATTGCTTTAGTTATTACTGGCATTCTGTATTTCGTTATTGCTGGTAAATATGTTTTACCCGTTGCCAAAGTTAAAAAAGAAACCACCTCTGTCATTAATCACATTAAAGAAATTTATGGCATTGATTATGATTTGTTTGAGGTTGGCGTACCTACAGACAGTTCTTTAGTGGGAATGACATTAGACCAAGTAGAAACTATTTATAAAATACGGGTCATCGCTGTCCGTGATACAGAAGATCATAATTTGATTGGACATGGTTCGGTAGAAAGGGGTACCGAAATTCAGGCAGGAATGACTTTAGGGTTGTTGACCTCAATAGAGAATTTAGAAAGTTTTGTTGCGGGTTTTGGCTTAGAATTATCTAATAAAATTGAAAAGTTTTCTGATGTTTTGTCTACTCAAAATTGTGGCACGGCTGAAGTGGTTATCCCGCCAAACTCCTCCTTGATTGGTAAAACGGCACGCGATGTATGGCTTAGAAAAACTTATGGCCTGGCGATGGTTGCCCTGCATCGTGGTGGTAAAACCATGAAAGAAGGTGAAGGTATCCGTGATGTTGAATTTCAATCGGGCGACACATTAGTTGTTTATGTAGCCTGGGAAGATTTAGACCGATTAACAGATAATCCAGATTTTATTGCCATTACCAATAATTATCCACACCAAGAGGAATCACGCCCTGAAAAGGTCAAATGGGCAGGCTTGTTCTTTGGTCTTGCATTATTCTTAGTTTTATTTACCGATATCAAACTTTCTATTGCCTTGTTGACAGGTGCATTAGGCATGATTTTGACCAAAGTATTGAATATTGAAGAGGCTTATCGAGCGGTTTCTTGGAAAACGGTGTTTTTACTCGCAAGTTTAATTCCATTAGGTTTGGCAGTGTCAAAAACTGGCACAGCGCTTTGGATTGCACAAGAAACGGTTGCCGTGGTGGGCGATATGGCGCCGTGGATTATTTTGACTGCAATTGCAGTTTTGGCAACTTTCTTTACTTTGGTAATGTCGAATGTTGGCGCAACCATTTTATTGGTACCGATTGCGGTAAATATTGCGATTCAAGTCGGTGCAGACCCAGCAATCTACGCATTAACAGTTGCAATTGCAACTTCAAATTCATTCCTAATCCCAACGCATCAAGTAAACGCCCTTATCATGGGCCCAGGTGGCTATAAAGTAACTGATTTCATTAAAGCGGGTGGCATCATGACAATACTGTTCTTAGTCGTTATGATGGTGATGATGAGTCTTATTTTTTAGCGTTAACGCTTATTTCGTCGCTTTGCCGATATCAATAAAACACTGAATATAGTTAATCTCCTTATCCTGCTGGCGTCCGACGGCAAACAATTTTTGATTCAATTTTTGTGTACTTATTTGGATTTTTTTCACCGGCATTTTTTTGATAAACTCATCTGCCAGCCATTCGGGCAATACGCATACGCCACGCCCTAATGCTGTCATTTGCAGTATAAGGTCAATAGATTCTATTTTTTTAATACGCTTGGGTTTGATGTGTGCAGGATTTAAAAAACGGGTCAAAATATCAAGCCTATCTAATGATACAGGAAAAGTTAATAAAGTTTCATCGACAAAATCTACTGGAAATACCACTGTCTTTTGTGCCAATGCGTGTTGATCGGCAACCAAAAGTACCAAATTATATTGCGCCAATATTTCCGTGTGAATGTCTGATTTTCTCTCTATATCTGGCGTTATCAAAATATCAATATGGCGGTTCAGCAATCCTTCATGTCCAGAAAATTGAAATTTGTTAATAATATCCACTTCCACATCAGGCATTTTCTGCAAAAACACACCAATCACCTTGGTCAGCCACTCATAACAAGGGTAACACTCAACCCCAATGCGCAAAACCCCTTGGCGACCTTCAGCGTAGGCCTTGAGTGTTTTTTCGGTTTGTTCTAATATGGGTAGTAATTGCTGTGCAGTTTGTAATAACAATTCTCCTGATTTTGTCAGACGCAAACTTCGACCCTCTTTTTCCCAAAATGCCACATTTAGTTTACATTCCAAATAACGAATTTGGTGAGACAAAGCAGATTGACTTAAGTGCAACGCATTAGCGGCACGAGTCAAGGTGTTATTTTCATGTAATGCTTGAATAATTTTTAAATGTTTTAGGGTGATCATAAAATATATGAATATAATTCATAATTAAGGTAAAAACAATCATTTTACTTCATATTATCACTGCTATAAAATAATCCACTTTAAATCAATAAGGCATCTTAATCATGGTTACAACACACAATTTAGGCTTCCCCCGTATCGGCAAGCAACGAGAGTTAAAATTTGCATTAGAAAAATATTGGACAAACCATATTTCTCAAGAAGAATTATTACAAACCGCCAGCACACTGCGTCAACAGCATTGGGAAAATCAAAGCGCTTTAGATTTAGCGCCTGTAGGTGATTTTTCTTTTTATGACCAAGTTTTGGACACCAGTTTTTTATTGGGCAATGTGCCACAACGGGTTGAAAACATATCAGACAATGAATTGGATAATTATTTTCGAGTAGCACGAGGACGCGCCTCAACCAATGAATCCAGTTGCACTTGTGTTCAAGCAGGTGAGATGACCAAATGGTTTGACACCAATTATCACTATATTGTGCCAGAATTTAGCCAAGCAACGAATTTTGCACTACAACCGCAACGCTTGATTGCACAAATCGTTGAAGCACAAGCACAGGGTATCAATACCAAGCCTGTTATTGTAGGACCTGTTACCTATTTATGGTTGGGTAAATCTAAAGATACAAGTAACAAATTGGATTTATTAGATTCTCTAGTTGTAGTATATGCCCAATTATTTGATGAGTTAGCAAAATTAGGCATAGAATGGGTACAGATTGATGAGCCTATTTTGGTCACAGAATTATCAGCAGATTGGCAATTGGCATTTGAAAAAACTTACCAATCATTGGCTAGCAGCCCTGTTAAATTATTACTTGCCAGTTATTTTGGCACTTTACAAGACAACTTAATGCTTACTTGTAACTTGCCTGTTGATGGGCTACATATTGATGCAATTAATGCCAAAGAAGAAGTGCAAAAAGTGATTGATAATTTAGCAGATAACAAGATTTTATCTTTAGGCGTTATTAATGGTCGTAATATTTGGAAAACAGATTTTAGTGCCACTTTATTATGGTTAAAGCCTATTTACCAGCAACTAAAAGACAGATTGTGGCTAGCCCCCTCTTGTTCACTACTGCATGTGCCTGTGGATTTAGGCAGCGAACAAGCACTGGATGTGGATATTAAATCATGGTTATCTTTTGCGGTGCAAAAATTAGAAGAATTACGAATTCTAGCCAAGGCACTCAATCAAGGGCAGGCGAGTGTTACTAAAGAAATAGCGAATAATATTAATGCAATTGACAACAGAAAACATTCATTACTTGTTCATAATAGTCTTGTTAAACAGCGTGTTGCTGATGTGAGTGATGCTCTGGGTAATCGTCAATCCAGTTATAAAGTGAGGGTAAAAATTCAAGGTGAAAAGCTTAATTTACCCTTGTATCCAACAACAACAATTGGCTCATTCCCACAAACGACAGAAATTCGACAAGCAAGGCGAAATTATAAAGCAGGGCAATTATCAGAGACTGAGTATATTAAAGCAATGCGCGCCGAAGTGCAACATTGTATAAAGATGCAAGTAGAATTAGGTTTAGATGTTTTGGTTCACGGTGAGCCTGAACGCAATGATATGGTAGAATATTTTGGGCAACAATTAGAGGGTTATGCGTTCAGTCAATTTGGCTGGGTGCAATCTTATGGTTCTCGTTGCGTCAAACCGCCTATTATTTTCGGTGATATTTCCCGTTTAAAACCGATGACAGTAGAATGGGCAGTTTACGCTCAATCATTGACGAATAAGCCAGTGAAAGGAATGCTGACAGGACCTGTAACAATGCTCAACTGGTCATTTGTGCGTGATGACCAGCCGCGTGCAACCACTTGTTTGCAATTGTCTTTTGCCATCAGGGATGAAGTTATAGATCTTGAAAAAGCAAATATTAATATCATTCAAATTGATGAAGCAGCCTTAAGAGAAGGATTGCCATTGCGACAATCTCAATGGCAAGAATATCTTGACTGGGCTGTCAATGCCTATCGAATTAGTGCTAACGGTGTCAATGATGGAACCCAAATTCATACCCATATGTGCTATTCAGAATTCAATGATATTATTGGGGCAATCGCACACATGGATGCGGATGTTATTACCATTGAAACTTCTCGTTCTGATATGGAATTATTAGATGTTTTTGATGATTTTACTTATCCAAATGAAATTGGACCAGGTGTTTACGACATTCATTCGCCAAATATTCCTACGGTGAACTCTATAGTTGAGCTTATGCAAAAAGCCGCACAACGCATTCCTGCAGAGCGTTTATGGGTAAATCCTGATTGCGGGCTGAAGACTCGTAACTGGTCCGAGGTTAAGCCAGCGTTGGAAAATATGATATTGGCAAGTAAACAGCTTAGAAATTAGAATAAAAGGCTTTCATAAAATATAAACCTTGAGGCGGGGCAGTAGCACCCGCCTTTTTTCTGTCCTTAGATTTTAACACTTCTTGCATCCACTCTACTGTCCGCTCACCCCTGCCGATTTTTAGCAAGGTGCCAACAATATTGCGCACCATGTGATGTAGAAAAGCGTTTGCCTTAATGTCTAATAAAATGTCATTACTGTTTTTATTTAAGCGAATAAATTCTATGGTTTTAATCGGCGATTTTGCTTGACAAAGGCTGCCGCGGAAGGCTGAAAAATCATGCTCACCCAGTAGGTATTCGCTGGCCTTTTGCATAGCATCAATGTTTAACCTTCTTGGCTCCCACAAAGAATGTTTATCAATAATCGCAGAACGCACTCTAGTATTATGAATTTTATAATGATAGCGCCTAGCATGTGCGCTGAAACGCGCATGAAAATTATCATCCACTCGCTTTGCCCAAATGAAATTGACATCAGTAGGCAAATTGACATTACCGCCAAATAACCAAGCCTCGTTTTCTCTATCGGCTGTGGTTTCAAAATGAATTACCTGTTCAACCGCATGTACACCTGCATCCGTTCTACCTGAACAAAATACGCGTATAGGACGGTCTGCCACTTTTGAAAGCGCAGCTTCAACCTCTTGTTGAACGGTGCGAATGCCAGATTTTTGCAATTGCCAACCGTGGAAATCGCCCCCCATATATTCAACCCCCATTGCTACTTTCATGGCTTATACTGTAAAATAAAATTATTCTATTTTACGCTAAACACTTATATGAAAAATGAAGCAACAGGCGTCAAGCGAATTTTTAGTGCTTACACCTTTTCTATGCAAGGGTTAAAGGCGTGCTATCAATCAGAAGCCGCATTTCGACAGGAGGTTTGGCTCAGTTTTATCTTAATCCCACTGGCCTTATATTTACGCGACGACGCCATTGAACGCGTATTGCTAATCCTCCCAGTATTTCTAATACTGATAATCGAAATCCTAAATTCAGCCATCGAATCTGTCGTTGATAGAATTGGCGATGAATACCACCCACTTTCAGGCATAGCAAAAGACATGGGTTCGGCAGCCGTTTGGCTGGCGTTAATATTATTCATAGTGATATGGTCAATTATTCTGATTTAACTGCCCATTTATCTGGCGACATTGATTGCCATATTTTTGACACCCTCCCTAGTACTAATGATTATCTTTCATCGTTAGCCTTTTCACCGAGAACGCAAGTCTGTGTAGCTATGCAGCAGACACAGGGGAAAGGGCAATACAATCGACGCTGGTTGAGCAGCAAAAACAATAGCATCCTATTGTCTATTCGTAGAGTTTTTTCAGCCGATGTGACTTTGAGCGGTTTGAGTTTGGTGGTAGGTTTGGCGTTAATTGAGACACTCAAAGATTATGGTATCAATGATTTACAACTTAAATGGCCGAATGATGTTTATCATCAAGACAAGAAATTAGCTGGCATTCTAATTGAAAATAGCCTAAAAAACCAAATGCAATCTGTGGTCATCGGACTTGGTATCAATGTTGATGTGGATATTGATTGCCAAACGCCATGGACAGATTTACGCACAATTAGCAAAAATCCTATCAATCAATTTGATTTAAACAAAGATTTAATCAATAAAATTCTGCAATTCTGTCAGATTTTTGCAGACGAAGGCTTTGTATATTTCACCCGGCAATGGGAAAATGTTGATTATTTACACGGTAAGCGTCTTCAATATGACGACAAAAAACAAACCTTTTTAGGTCTGTGTTGCGGTGTTAACGCAGAAGGAGCGTTACTGATTAAAACTAAGCGCGAAATTAAGCGTGTTTATTCTTCCCAGTTTCTGTCGTTTCCTTGTTAATCGGGTTTACTTTATTGTCAGTCATTGAAACATTGCCTGTGAAATAGGAACCGTCTTTTAGGATTATTTTCGGTGCAACCATATCACCAGTAACATTGCCATCTTGATGAATAGTGATTTTCTCGCTAGCGTCAATATTACCAGTCATGCTACCTGTTACATTCACCACTCTGGCAAAAATATTAGCCTTAACATTGCCAGATTCTTCAATAGTAAGAATATTGTTTTTAAGGGTGATAGTACCTTCAACCTTGCCTAAAACACTGACATCATCATTGCCTGAAACTTCACCTTTAATAAAACAGTCTTTAGAGATGGTTGTTTTTCCTTGGCTAGAAGCGCTAGCAACAGGCGCTTTCTGAGCGCTATTGTCTGTTGTTCTAGGGATGGATCTAGTGGGAGTAGAAGTCGGCACTTTCGAAGGGGCAATGGTTTGAGGTTTTTTAGTGGCAAACATAGGATTAAGTATTAGTGATAAAATTGTTAATTATAATCAATTTTATAAATTATGTCTACTGCACACTCTCTTCATATTTCTAATATCAGTAAATCTTATTCAGGCAGAGATATAGTTTCTAATGCTTCATTCTTTGTGCAAAGTGGTGAAGTGGTAGGCTTGCTGGGTCCAAATGGCGCAGGGAAGACCACTTGCTTTTATATTGCCTGCGGACTGGTTAAATCGGATTCAGGGCAAGTCACTTTGAATGATCGCAGGATTGAACACCTGCCGATGCACAAACGCGCCAAGTTAGGGCTGGGTTACCTACCCCAAGAACCCTCTATTTTTAGAAAATTATCTGTTGAAAATAACATTATGGCTGTTTTGGAATTAAATACCGCTTTAAATAAAGAAGAAAAAAAAGATAATTTGGAGGGGCTATTGAATGAATTTAACATTCAACATATTCGCAAAATCAATGGTTTAAGTCTATCTGGCGGTGAAAGGCGACGCGTTGAGATTGCCAGAGCATTGGCAATGCATCCAAAATTCATTCTATTGGACGAACCATTTGCAGGCGTTGACCCTATTTCTGTCGGCGACATACAAGAAATTATTTTCCAACTAAAGAACAAAGGTATCGGTGTGCTGATTACCGACCACAACTATCGCGAAATGTTAGACACCTGCGACCACTCTTATGTATTACATGGTGGTTCAATCATTGCCGAGGGCAGCAAAGAGCAAATCTTAAATAACAACAGAGTGCGTGAAGTATATCTTGGTGAGCGTGGCTAAATTTATTACATTAGGCGTAGAAAGTTCTTGCGATGAAACAGGTATTGGCCTGTATTCAGAGCAAGATGGATTGATTGCACATCAATTATTTTCTCAAGTCGAAATTCATGCAGAATACGGCGGTGTGGTGCCAGAATTAGCGTCCCGTGATCATATTCAGCGCGTTCTACCTTTAATTAAAGCCGTCTTAAAAGACGCCAATTTATCACTCACCGATATTGATGGCATCGCCTATACAGCCGGTCCAGGCTTAGCAGGGGCATTATTAGTTGGCAGTGCGGTGGCAAAATCTTTAGCATGGAGCCTTAAAATCCCATCACTTGGCGTACACCATATGGAAGGGCATTTACTCGCCCCTTTGCTAGAAGACAAACAGCCTGATTTTCCTTTTGTGGCATTATTGGTTTCAGGCGGACACACGATGTTGGTTGATGTAAAAGCCATCGGGCAATACAAAATATTAGGCGAATCTTTAGACGATGCCGTGGGAGAAGCCTTTGATAAAACGGCTAAGATTTTAGGTTTGGGCTACCCTGGAGGTCCCGCCTTATCAGCCCTTGCTGAACAAGGCACCGAAGGCGTTTTCAAATTCCCAAGACCAATGATAGACAGACCTGGACTTGATTTTAGCTTCAGTGGTTTAAAAACTTTTGCCCGCAATACTTTTACCAAACACCCCGAAAAAAAAGCCGATATTGCCAAAGCCTTTGAAGTCGCCGCAACACAAACTCTAATGATTAAATGCCGTCGTGCTTTAAAAGAAACAGGGCGACAAACTTTGGTGGTTGCAGGTGGTGTGAGCGCCAATACCGCCTTACGCAGGGAATTAGATACAATGGGTTCAAAACTTGGCGTCAATGTTTTTTATCCAAGACAAGAATTCTGCACGGATAATGGTGCGATGATTGCTTTGGCAGGGCATTTGAGATTAGTCAAAGGACAAGTCACAGCTGGCACCGACATTAGCATCAATCCAAGGTGGAGCATAGAAACGTTAGAGGTAGTATGAGTAAATTAGCCAAAATTTTTACCCGCGCCTCTACAGGCATGCAAGCACCTCTCGTCACCATTGAAGTACACATTTCAGGCGGATTACCAGGGTTTTCCATTGTCGGTTTGCCTGAAGGTGCCGTGCGTGAAAGTAAAGACCGCGTGCGCAGTGCCTTGATGAATTCAGGTTTTAAATTGCCAAAAGGTCGCATTACCGTCAGTCTTGCCCCTGCCAACCTGCCAAAAAGTGGTGGGCGTTACGATTTACCAATTGCAATTGGTCTTTTAATAGCAAGCGAACAAATCAACCCTAGCGTCAACTTTAGGCAATTTGAATTTTTCGGAGAATTGGGGTTAGACGGTGTATTGCGCGTCACTGAGGGCCTGCTACCCGCCATTATTGCCAGTAGCCAAGACCAACGCAATATCATTCTGCCCGTGCAAGATGCCAACCAATACGCATTAGTCAGTCAAGCAAAAATCTATCCATGCGAGAGTCTTTTACAAGTCTGCGAACTGCTACATGGTGCAGACAATATCAATCAATTAGTGCATAATTTAGCCGATGAACAACTTGCTTATCAAAACGATTTTTCTCAAGTCAAAGGTCAGTACCACGCCAAACGCGCCTTAGAAATTGCCGTGAGTGGTGGGCATAATTTATTACTAATCGGTCCACCTGGCTCAGGTAAAACAATGTTGGCAGAACGCTTACCCTCTATCATGCCACCCCTCACCACTGACAAGGCACTAGAAAGAGCATCTGTCTATTCCGTCGCTAATAAGCCACTAGATTTAACGCAATTAAAAATCCGCTCATTTCGCAGCCCGCACCATTCGTCTTCGGCAGTCGCCTTAGTCGGTGGTGGCTCGCCACCCAAACCCGGTGAAATCTCATTGGCTCACGAAGGTGTGTTGTTTTTAGACGAATTACCCGAATTCCCAAGGAGTGTTTTAGAGGTATTACGCCAACCTTTAGAAAGTGGTGAAATCCACCTATCACGCGCTGCACAACAATCCACTTTCCCCGCTAATTTCCAACTTATCGGCGCAATGAACCCCTGCCCATGCGGCTATTATGGCGATGGCACAGCTAAATGCCATTGCACAGCCGACCAAATTGATAAATACAAAAACAAAATATCAGGTCCATTATTAGACAGAATCGATATGGTACTAACCGTGCCACCCCTACCAAAAGAAATCCTGCTTAACCAAACCGCAGAAGAAACCGAAACCAGCGAAACCATCAGGCAACGCGTCATCAAAGCTTACAACATACAACTCAAACGCCAAGGTAAATCTAACGACAAACTTGCGCCCGATGAAATCGAAAAACTTACTCATCTAAATGCAGACAACAAACACTTATTATCCAGCGTCATCGACAAGCTCAACCTATCCGCCCGCGCCTACCACCGCATCCTAAAAGTTGCCAGAACCATTGCTGATTTAGAAGGCAATGCAATTGTGGATAAGCCGCACTTGATTGAAGCGATTGGGTATCGACGGTTTAATGATTAATATAAAATACATACTCGCTTAAATAAAAATAGAAACAATGATAATAATCCCAGCAATAGATTTAAAAGACGGTCAATGTGTGCGTTTGAGGCAAGGTTTGATGGAGGATACCACGGTATTTTCTGACAACCCTGTGGAGATGGCGAAGCAGTGGGTTGACCAAGGGGCGAGGCGTTTGCACTTGGTGGACCTCAATGGGGCATTTGAGGGTAAGCCGATTAATGCGCAAAGTGTGACTGAAATTACTCGGGCGTTTCCCGATTTGCCGGTACAAATTGGGGGTGGAATTCGCACGATGGAGATTGCCAATACTTATATTGAGGCGGGAATTAGTTATTTGATTATTGGCACGATGGCAGTGACACGGCCTGAATTTGTGTCAGAATTGTGCCGTGAATTTCCTGGCAAAATTATCGTTGGTTTGGATGCGAACAATGGCTTGGTGGCAACAGAAGGTTGGGCAACACAGACTGATTTGCAGGTGGTGGATTTGTCGAAAAAGTTTGAGCAAGATGGTGTAAGCGCTATTGTTTATACCGATATTGCCCGTGATGGGATGATGCAAGGAGTAAATATTGAAGCAACTTCGAGTCTTGCCAAACAGACTTCAATTCCGATTATTGCATCGGGCGGCATTACCAATATTAATGATATTTCGGGGCTCTTAACTGAAGCACATCACGGCATCACAGGGGCAATTACAGGGCGTGCAATTTATGAAGGCACACTTGATTTTAAACAAGCGCAGGACTTGTGCGACGCTAAATAATGCTTATTGAAGTCGCCTACGCCTTAGAAAACAAACAGACGCTA
This sequence comes from endosymbiont of Bathymodiolus septemdierum str. Myojin knoll, assembly GCF_001547755.1. Classification (NCBI taxonomy): domain Bacteria; kingdom Pseudomonadati; phylum Pseudomonadota; class Gammaproteobacteria; species Bathymodiolus septemdierum thioautotrophic gill symbiont. The sequence continues at coordinate 1,395,558 of NZ_AP013042.1, forward strand.
CTTACTTTAGAGGTAGAGAAAGGCACAACGCTCAAACAAGCAATTGAAGCATCCGGCATATTAGATAGTTACCCACAAATTGATTTAGACAAAGATAAAACCGGAATTTTTGGCAGAATTGCTAAATTAGACACAATTTTGCGTGAAAAAGACCGTGTAGAAATCTACCGACCACTGATTGCCGATCCAAAAAAAGTGCGTAAAGAACGCGCTGCACAAGGTAAGAAAATGCGAAGTGGTAAAAAGGTTTAATTTTTGTTAAAATAGTTGTTTAATATTTATTAAACCTTAAATGAACGAAGATTGCCCTCCCTCGACATTGTCTTTTGGACAAAGACTAAAAAAACGATTTTTCCATATACCCATTCATTCAAATGAGGGGTTGCTACAAGCATTAAAAGAAGCGGAAAAAAACCACATTATCGATTCTCACAGTCGTAGCCTTATAGAAGGCACCTTGCAACTTGAAAATATGGAAGTGCGCGATGTAATGGTGCCTAAGTCAAAAATGGTACTGATTCAAAATGACATCTCAACCGAGCAATTATTGGCAACAATGGTGCAATCATCACATTCCAGGTTCCCTGTGTTGAACGCACAAGGAGATAAGATTCAAGGGGTTATTTTAGCAAAAGATTTACTCGGTCATCTGTCCAATGAAGACAGTAAAGATTTCAGTTTTCAAGAATATCTACGCCAGGTGTTACTAGTGCCAGAAAGTAAAACACTGGGCTCATTGATGCGGGATTTTCAACAAAAACATTCCCACATGGCAGTCGTAGTTGATGAATATGGTGAGATTGCTGGTTTGGTCACATTAGAAGATATATTGGAGCAAATCGTGGGCGAAATTGAAGACGAGCACGATATGGAAGAAGAGGATATTATTGATTTTGGTAATGGCAGGTATTTACTAAAGGCCACAACGCCGATTGAAGAGTTTAATAAATTTTTTACCGTCGCATTGCAAGTAGAAGATGCAGACACTATAGCAGGCCTAGTGATTGCCGGCTTTACTTATTTGCCAGAGCAAAAAGACAAAATAACACTACAAGGGTTTAATTTTAAAGTCTTGAAAGCCGATTCTCGTCGATTACACCTATTGGAGGTAACCAAAGCATAATGTCATCTTTAGAACGAATCGCACACACGGCAATTGCGTTATTAAAAAAATACAAAGTCAGTGATTATGAAATATCGCTGAGTTCCAGTTCGGGTGTTTCTACCACCGTGCGATTGGGCAAAGTAGAAACCTTGCAATATCATTTAGACAAAAGCTTTGATGTCAATGTATATTTTGGCAACAAAAAAGGACACGCATCCAGCGTTGACACCAGTACCATAAGCCTTGAAAAAACCATCGAGTCCGCTTGTTTGATTGCCAAATATACCCAGGAAGACCCCTTTAATAGCTTGGCACCAAAAAAATTAATGGCATTTGATAGACCTGATTTGGATTTGTATTATCCTTGGGATTTAGACGCGCAGCAGAGCATTGAATTGGCAAAATCCTGCGAAGAAGTCGCACTCGCACAAAACGAAATAGACAATTCTGAAGGCGCTGAAGTGTCCAGTTTTCAAGGCGAAGGTTTGTACGCCAACTCCAATGATTTGATTGCCACACAAAGTAGCACGAGACATTCGTTAAACTGTTCTCTGATTGCCAAACGCGGTGATGATATGCAAACGGCTTATGAATATACCACGGCACTTGATGCTAGGGATTTAGAAAGCCCTCAAAAAGTGGGCGAAAAAGCCGCAAAATTAGCCCAACAAAAACTAGGGTCTCGCACGATTAAATCACAAAAATGCCCCGTGATTTTTTCCGCTCGCCTTTCTAGCGGCTTATTTTCTAGCCTTTTAGGTGCGTTGAACGGCTCCAGTCAGTATAAAAAATCCACTTTTTTGCTCAATAGTATCGACAAAATTGTCTTACCAGAAGACATCAGTTTATTCGAAAACCCTTTTGCCAAAAAGACTTTAGGTGCCAAAACGATGGACCATGACGGCGTACTCAAACGCGAGCAATATTTCATTCAAGATGGACGCGTCAAGCAGTATGTGATGGGACAATACTCTGCCAACCAATTGGGCTTAAAAACTACCGCAAATGCAGGTGGTGTCAGCAATGTTATTATTAAAGAAAACTTCAACGGCGGTTTAGATACACTAATTAAAGCAATGGGAAAAGGCTTAGTCGTAACCGAATTAATGGGACAAGGCGTGAACGGCACAACAGGCGATTATTCCCGTGGCGCCTTGGGTTTTTGGGTAGAAAATGGCGAAATCCAATACCCAGTCTCAGGGCTCACCATCGCTGGCAACCTCAAAGAAATGCTACTCGGTATTGTGCATATCGGCAACGATGTGGACCACCGTAGCAATATCAAAGTCGGCTCAGTTTTGGTTAATCAAATGACGGTGGCAGGTGATAGTGCTTAATTTTGACATTCTTATTGTCGGTGGTGGTATGGTTGGAAAAGCGTTTGCCTTATCAATGGCAAAGCAAAATTTAAACATTGCCATCATTGAGCCTAACAACCCAAATCCTAAAATAAAAACCGCTTTCCATACCCGCGTTAGCGCTATCACCCCAACTTCAGAAATATTTTTGCAAAGCATTGGTGTATGGAATAAAATCCAACGCAAATATGCCTTTACCGACACCAAGGTATGGGATCAAAACTCCCACGGACACTTAGACTTTTCCACCACCGATAACCGCGCAACGCATCTTGGACATATCATCGAAAATGACTGCATTCAGTCTGCAATGTTTACTGAATTAGCCACCACTAATGTGCAATTTATTCATGCAAAAGTAAAAGATATAAACAAAATTAAACACGGATATGCCCTACATTTAGACAACAAGCAAACCTTGGAATGTACGCTGCTCATCGGCGCCGATGGCGCCCGTTCTCGTATTCGAGACTTAGCCAACATCGCCTTTGGCGATACTGATTACCAGCAAAAAGCCATCGTCTGTAACATCCGTGCCGACCACGCTTTTAAGAACACCACTTGGCAACGATTTTTATCTGATAGCATCATTGCCCTCCTGCCCCTTAACAATAATGAGGCCTCCATCGTCTGGTCAGCCAACAACCAACTCGCTGATGAATTACTCGCACTACCCCCAGAGTCCTTCGCCGATCGCCTCTCGGCAAGCGTCGAGTACCGCTTCGGCAGTTTTGAAGTCCTCAGTAAAATCCAAGCCTTCCCTCTCATCGAACGCAGTGCCAAAGAATATGTTCAAGCCAACCTCGCCCTAATCGGTGACTCAGCCCACAATATCCATCCCCTGGCAGGACAAGGTGTAAATCTAGGTTTTGCCGATGTTATCGAATTATCAAAACAATTAACAACAAATAGCACCAAATTAGGAGATTTTCAAACCCTTAGAAAATACGCCCGTGCCCGTCGATTAGACAACGAATTAATGGCAAAAACCATGACAACTCTAAATTGGGTATACAAAGAAAACAGCGAACCATTGCGTTGGCTACGCGGTTTTGGTATGAATGTTATTAATGAAGTTCCAGCCTTAAAGTCTTTTTTCCAAAAACACGCTAGCGGTAAATAGTCGTCGGCGTAATCACCGCATCAAGTGGCACATCCCATGCCCGCGTTTCTATTGCATCCACTTGCTGGCAATCAAATGCCAATCCGTACAATTTTGGATGTGTCTGCTTTTGTCTAAACGCAAGCGTTCGGTCATAAAAACCCCCGCCCATACCAATCCGATTTTTATTTTGATCAAACCCCACCAAAGGCATAAAAATTACATCCATCTGCTCCGCATTTAACAACACAGAAGTATCTGGCTCCTTGATGCCGAAGCGATTTTTCTTAAATTTATCACCAATTTTGGCAAATTTAAGTAATTTTCCAACCAAAACAGGCAAAAATATCTCTATTTTTTGAAGTTTTAGCCATTTTTCGATGTGTTTTGGGTCAATTTCTCCATCATTTTCCAAATATAAGGCAACTTTATGCCTATATTCAATTTTTGCAACCATTTTTACCTGAGAAGCAAGGATTTTTGCAAAACGCTCTCTTTCACGCGGTTCAATATCGAGTCGTTGTTGTCTGAGCGTCTGCCGAAGTGTTTTCATTTGCATAAAACCCGTAAAATTCAGTGTCTATCATACTCGCGTGACTTTAAACCTGAACCATTAAGGTTCAAGGCGGAAGTTCGAAGCATACCGCAGGCTTCCCGCTTCAATACCCAAAGGCAAGGCGGGCTTGCACAATAGCACACTATCTCATCTCCTTATTTTTTATTTATCAGCTCAGGGGACAAAAGTCAACGCAAGTACAATAGACAATTATTATTATCACCTGTTATGAGAATAATAGCAATTTTTTTACTCAGCCCGTGCCAAGGTCATAACATCGCAGTGAGTGACTTGTGTGTTTTTGAGGATGGTAATGGCAAGCTCGTTAAGGCTGGCACCAGTGGTTATGATATCGTCAACAAGGAGAATTTTTTTATAGGGCATAGAGGTGACGGAGAAGGCACCCTTAATTTCAGCGCGGCGTTGTTCGGGGGTAAGCTCAAAGAGTGGCTGGGTGGCTTTAATGCGCTGGACGCTACGGATGTCAATAGGTGTTTTAGTACGCTGTTGTATTTTACGCAAGAACTCTAGAGTTTGATTAAAACCGCGTTGTTTGATGCGTTGTTTACTCAGTGGCATGGGGAGGATAGCGTCATAGGTTGGCAAGGTTTGGTACAGGGTGTATAGTTGCCGAGCGAAGTAATTGCCAATGCAGAATTGCTGGTTATACTTAAAATCTTTGATGAGCTGGGCAATGGCACCTTGGTAGTCGTATAAGGTGTAAGTACGGTTAAAAGCAGGGGAATTAGTAAGGCAGGGAATACAAAAATCAAGGTGCCCAGTAATGGGATAAGCACAAGTTTTGCAACGCTGAGGGCTACTGCTAAAATCTTGAGCGCAGGTGTCGCAAATGCAGAAATTTGCTTGCTCTGAACACAAGACACAGGTTTGCTTAAGTATTAATCCCTGGTAAATACCCATGTGCTGTCGTCGGAAAGGTCGGGCTTGAATTGATAACCTTCAATATCAAATGCTTTGAGGGATTCTGGGGTAGTGAAACGGTTTTTTATCATATAGTTGACCATTAATCCGCGGGCGCGTTTGGCGTAGATTCCGATGATTTTGTATTGGTCGTTTTTAAGTTCTTTGAAGACGATATTGATGATTTTTGCATTCAGGGATTTTTTGTCAATCGCTTTAAAATACTCATTGGAGGCGAGGTTGATAATGGTTTTTGATTCGTCTTCGTTGAGGATTTTTGAGATTTTATCTCCCCAAAACTCATAGAGATTTTTGCCTTTGCTACTGACCAATCTGGTGCCCATTTCTAAACGGTAAGGGGCAATCAAATCTAAGGGACGAATAACGCCGTATAATCCTGATAACATACGCAATGAGGCTTGGGCAAAGTCTAAATCTTCAGCATCTAAACTGAGGGCATCAATGCCGTTATAAACATCCCCTTTGAAGGCTAACAAAGCTTGTTTGGCGTTGGCAAGCGTAAAAGGGATTTTAAAAGTTTGAAAACGCTCGTAATTAAGGGCAGAAAGTTTTTCACTAATGGACATTAACTCAGCAATGTCATTTTGACTTTTGCTTTTGAGTAATTTAACCAACTCCTCTGTCTCTTTGATTTGCCTGGTTTGCGTATGAGTAGTGATATCACTGGAGTTGAAGTCTTGGGTTTTTGAGGGGGAAATAACAGCCAGCATTGCGTGTGTAGTTTAATTAAAAATAGGAATAAAATATTCTACCCGAATCTTCGTGCTAAATGCTAATAAAGAGGCTGATTTCACATTATAATTGAGACATTTTTTTGATTAATATCTAACAATGAAAGCGCCTTTATTACACTTACCAAAAGCACACGGTTTATACAACCCAAACAACGAGAAAGAGAACTGCGGTGTCGGCTTTATTGCCCACATCAAAGGCAAACCATCGCATTCAATTACGGCAGATGCTTTGGAAATGTTGGCGCGTATGGACCATCGTGGTGGTTGCGGTTGTGAGGTAAATACGGGTGACGGTGCGGGAATTCTGACAGATATTCCACATAATTTTTTCATTAAAGAGATTAAATCTTTATTTGCTGTAACAATGACTCAGGGTAAATATGCAGTGGGTAATGTGTTCTTACCGCAGGATGCCGTGCAGCGTGAATTGTGCATGAAAGCATTGGAAAAGGCAGTTACTGATGAGGGGCAGATGCTGATTGGTTGGAGAGACACACCGATTGATGTGGACAAAGCGGATGTTGGTAAAATTGCCAGAGAGTCTCAGCCAATAATTAAGCAATTGATTGTTGGCAAGGCAGAAGGCATTGACACACCTGCGTTTGAGCGTGCGTTGTTTGTAATTAGAAAGCATGTTTCTAATCAGATTAGAACGGATAAATCGTTATCGCAGGCGCTGTTGTTTTATATTTGTAGTTTATCAACCAGTGTGATTATTTACAAAGGAATGTTGATGGGGTCACAAGTTTTGGACTTTTATAGTGACTTGTCTAACCCTGAATTTGAGACTTATTTGGCAATGGTGCATTCGCGTTTTTCAACCAACACTTTCCCGTCGTGGGACAGGGCGCAACCATGTCGCTATATGTCACATAATGGTGAAATTAACACACGACAGGGTAATTTTAATTGGATGCACGCCAGAGAAGGTGCGCTAGAAAGTGTGTTATTTAAAGATAATTTGGCAAAGACATTGCCAGTGATTGAGAGCGAAGTTTCAGACTCTGGCAGTTTTGATAATGTGCTGGAATTTTTAATGATGAACGGTCGCACTTTGCAAGAGGCCATATTAATGATGGTGCCAGAAGCGTGGCAAAATGATACCAATATGAGTGACGAAAAGAAAGCATTTTATGAGTATTTGTCAAATGTAATGGAACCGTGGGACGGTCCTGCGTCGATTGCCTTTACTGATGGTCATTATATCGGTGCTGTACTTGACCGCAACGGCTTGCGTCCATCTCGCTACTATATTACCCACGACGAACGCGTGATTATGGCGAGTGAAGTTGGCGTGGTCGATGTGGCAACAGATAATGTAAAAGCCAAGGGTAGACTGCGTCCAGGCAAGATGTTCTTAGTCGATTTTGACAAAGGCGAGTTGTTGGACGATGAAAGTATTAAGTCTGATTTTGCTAAGAAAAATCCTTATAAGCAATGGCTAAAAGAACAACAAATCCACCTATCGGAATTACATTGCGAGGAAGAGGCGCACGGTTTTTACCCTAAAACTTTGATTCATCGTTTGCAGGCATTTGGCTATAGTACAGAAACAATGCGGTTTATGTTATTGCCGTTAGTAACGGAATTGCGTGATCCAGTTGGCTCGATGGGCAATGACTCGGCGTTGGCGTGTTTATCAAGTCAGTCGCGACTTATTTATGATTATTTCAAGCAATTATTTGCACAGGTGACAAACCCGGCGATTGATTCTATCCGCGAAGAAATCGTAATGTCATTGCGTTGTTCTATCGGCCCAGAAGGCAACCTTTTGAATGATAAAGCCGAAAATGCACACCGCCTAGTCATTGACCACCCGATTTTGACGAATGAAGAAACCGCAGCACTTAGGCATTGTAATCATCGTGGTTGGACTTCAAAAACCATTGATATTACTTATAAGAAAGGTTCAAACAAGAAGATTACCGAATTACTTGACGAGATTTGCCAGCAAGGCTCTCAAGCGATTAAAGACGGTCATAGTTTGATTATCTTGTCAGACCGTACAATCGATGAAAATCGTATTGCAGTCTCCAGTTTATTGGCATCAAGCGCTCTACACCGCTACCTTGTTGCTACTTCTGAGCGAACTCAGGTCGGCATCATCGTAGAGACGGGTGAGGCGCGTGAAGTCCATCATTTCTGTCTAATGACTGGTTTTGGCGCCGATGCAATTAACCCATATTTAGCTTTTGAAGCATTATGGCAAGCGCGTCGTGACAAACTCACTGATATTGACAGTGATGAAGCCATAGTCGCCGCTTATCGCAAGGGCGTAGGCAAAGGGATGTTGAAAGTGATGGCGAAGATGGGTATTTCTACTTTAGAATCTTACAAAGGTGCCCAAATTTTTGAAGCCGTTGGTTTGGCACAAGAAATTATGGAAAAATGTTTCTTCGGTACCGCATCTCGCATTGACGGTGTTGGTTTTGACATTTTGCAAGACGAAACAGAGACTCGCCATCAAAGTGCTTACACCAGTGAGACCTTGGACAACTTAGGTCAATACCATTGGCGTAGCGGTGGCGAAAAACACATGTGGGATCCAGAAGCGATTTCTAATCTACAAGTAGCAGCGCGCAACAACGATGAATCTGCCTATTGGAAGTTTGCCAAACATGCGAACGAAGAAGGCACACGCAACTCAACTTTGCGCGGCTTAATGTCCTTCAAAAAAGGCAGTCCAATCAACATTAACGAGGTTGAACCTTGTCAAGAAATTGTTAAACGCTTTGCCACAGGCGCAATGAGTTTTGGTTCAATTTCTGCTGAATCGCACGAATCTTTAGCAATCGCAATGAACCGTTTGGGGGGTAAATCCAACACAGGTGAAGGCGGTGAGGACAGTAAACGATGGACGCCTGACGCCAATGACGACTCACGCAGAAGTGCAATTAAACAAGTAGCGTCAGGTCGCTTTGGTGTCACCATCGACTATTTGAACAATGCGGATGAAATCCAAATCAAAGTCTCACAAGGTGCGAAGCCAGGTGAAGGCGGAGAATTGCCAGGCACTAAAGTTGATGAAGGCATCGCTAAAATCCGTCATTCAACCCCAGGCGTTGGCTTGATTTCACCACCACCACATCACGATATTTATTCTATCGAAGACTTATCGCAATTAATTTTCGACCTAAAACGCTCAAACCCTGACGCACGAATCAGTGTGAAATTGGTCGCAGAAGTTGGTGTCGGCACGATTGCCGCAGGTGTAACCAAAGCAAAATCAGACCACATCGTTATCGCTGGACACGACGGTGGCACAGGTGCATCGCCACTCACTTCTATCAAACATGCAGGCTTGCCTTGGGAACTTGGCTTGGCAGAAACGCATCAGACCTTAGTAATGAATGACTTGCGTTCACGCGTGGTTATCCAGACGGACGGACAACTAAAAACAGGTCGCGATGTGGCAATCGGTATTTTATTAGGCGCTGAAGAATTTGGCTTCTCAACTGCCCCGCTTATCACCATGGGGTGTATTATGATGCGTAAATGCCACCTCAACACTTGCCCAGTCGGCATTGCCACGCAGGACAAAGCGTTGCGTAAAAAATTCGCTGGCAAGCCTGAATATGTTGTGAATTACCTATTTATGGTCGCACAAGAATTGCGCTTGATTATGGCTGAGTTAGGCTTCAAAACCGTTAATGAGATGATTGGTCGCGTGGATATGCTAGAGATGAATCAAGCGATTGAGCATTGGAAGCAAAGCGCCATTAATCTTGACGCGCTACTAACCACCGCAGAAAAACCACACGCCAACGCAGGCACTTACCAAACTCAAACCCAAGACCACCAGTTAGAATTACAATTAGACAACATACTAATTGCAAAGTCAAAACCTGCAATTGAAGGCAATGAAAAAGTTAAATTTGAGTCTAAAATCACCAATATTGACCGTGCTGTCGGTGCAATGCTGTCTTCAAGCGTGGTCAAAACTCGTGGTAGCAATAACCTAGGTGCTGGCTCAATCCACATTAAATTCTCTGGCTCTGCAGGTCAATCACTCGGTGCCTTCTTGGCGCAAGGTATTACTCTTGAAGTTGAAGGCGATGCCAACGACTATGTTGGTAAAGGTCTATCAGGTGGTCGCATTATCGTTTATCCGCCAAAGAATTCAACTTTCAACGCTGAAGACGAAGTCATTGCTGGCAATGTCTGCGGCTACGGCGCAACAGGTGGCGAGTTATACTTATCAGGCTGCGTCTCCGAACGCTTCTGTGTGCGTAACTCAGGCGTCAATGCTGTTGTAGAAGGTATCGGTGACCATGGTTGCGAATATATGACGGGTGGCAAGGTCATCGTCCTTGGCGAAGTTGGTCGTAATTTTGCCGCAGGCATGTCTGGCGGTATTGCTTTCGTCTACAATCCAAACAAAACCTTTGAAAGCATGCTTTCAACAGGTGCTATGGTTGACCTAGACCCATTTAATAGCGATTACGAAAGTGAATTAAAACACTACATCCAAAACCACTACAGTCTCACTGGCTCACAAGTAGCAAAACGCATTTTAGATGATTGGACAAATGCCTTAACTGACTTCGTTCTAGTTATTCCAACAGAATATAAGTTAGCCCTTGAAAACAGGTAGTTTTTTCAATAGGCAATAAAAAAAAGGCACCTCAACGGTGCCTTTTTTTTATTGGATGAATAATTTAATTACTCACCTTTAACTTGCGCCATAACTTCATCAGCAAAATTTTCTTCTTTCTTTTCTATGCCTTCTCCGACTTCGAAACGAACGAATGATTTGATGTTTGCATTGTTTGATTTAAGAAGTGCAGCCACGGTTGTTTCTGGGTCCTTAACAAATGCTTGACCCTCAAGAGTAACTTCGTTAACGAATTTTTTCATACGACCAACAATCATTTTTTCAATGATTTCTTCTGGCTTGCCAGATTCTCTGGCTTGCTCGACGAAAATTGCTTTTTCTCTTTCTAAAAGATCGGCGGACAAGTCTGATTCAGAAATACATTCAGGCTTAGAGGCAGCGATGTGCATAGCAACATCTTTTGCCAATTGCTGATCGCCGCCCTCTAAGACAGTCAATACTGCAATACGATCGCCGTGCTTGTAAGCACCGATAACACCATTAGCACCTACAGTCAAAGTCTGTACACGACGAATCGCAACATTTTCACCTGTGCTTGCAACAATATCTTCGCGCGCTTTTTCTAACGAATCACCGTTTTCCATGCTTTCATTCAAAAATTCATCAATGTCAGCAGGTGTTGTTTTAAGTGCCAATGCACCTAAATCATCAACAAAATTAATAAAGGTTTCACCCTTAGTAACAAAGTCTGTTTCAGAGTTAACTTCCAAGATAGTCGCTGTTTTACCATCGTCACTCATATTAACTTTCACCAAACCTTCGGCTGCGATACGACCAGATTTCTTAGCCGCCTTTACTGCACCAGAAGTACGCATCAAATCGATTGCCGCCTCCATATCACCGTTCGTTTCACTTAATGCCTTTTTGCAATCCATCATACCTGCGGCAGTTCTTTCTCTTAGTTCTTTAACCATTGCTGCTGTAATAGCCATAATAATCTCCTAATTTATGTGCTTGCTTTACGCAAGAATTTTTTCAATCATTGCCGACTTAGTATCGCTAGCATTAACCTTGACACCTGCTTTTTCTGCATAGTCAGCTAAGTCTGCTTTTTTCATTGCTGCCAGATCCGTCTGACTTAACTTTTCAGTTTTCACTTCTTCTTTGATAGGTGCTTTTTCAGTAGGCGTTGCTTTCACTTCTTTTGTCGGCTTTTCTTCTTTTACTGGCTTTTCCGCTTTAACTTCTGCAACTTTCACTACTTTCTTAACAGTTTTCTTTTCTGTTCTTTGAGCGGGCATTGATGCTTTTGCTTCTAAAACCGCGTTGGCAATTTCTCTTGCGTAGAAACCGATGGCTCTGATTGAATCGTCATTACCTGGGACCACATAGTCGATACCTTCAGGATTGTGATTTGTATCAACGATACCGATAACAGGTAAACTTAATTTTTGCGCTTCTTTAATAGCATTCTTTTCATGACCGATATCAATAACAAATACCACATCAGGGATGCCACCTAGGTCTTTAATACCACCCAAACTTCGCTCTAGTTTTTCCATTTCGCGTGTCATCATTAACGCTTCTTTCTTGCCAAACTGGGCAAAACTTTCTTCTGCTAAAAATTCTAAATCTTTCAAACGCTTAATTGAAGCCTTGATAGTTTTGTAGTTTGTCATCATGCCACCTAACCAACGGTGATTAACATAAGGCATACCACAACGGATTGCCTCTTCTTTCATGATATTGCTTGCTGCACGCTTGGTGCCAACGAATAAAATTGAACCACCTTGTGCCGCTGTTTTTGATGCGAAATTAAGCACATCATTAAACATTGGCAGGGTTTTTTCTAAGTTGATGATATGAACACCATTACGAGTGCCATAGATATAGCGCTCCATTTTCGGGTGCCAAAATCTACTACGGTGACCAAAATGAACACCGGCTTCTAACATTTTTTTCATGGACGCTTTTGCCATAATATTTCTCCAGGGGTTACGAAGGGAATCATTTCCCTTCCTTCCACAACTTCTAGCAGCCAACCCTTCTTTCTCAAAGAGCACCCTGACTGCCATGCCAAGTTGTGTGATACATTGTGAGACCTTTTAAAAAATCCCACTAAAAAAATAAATTGGGCGTCAAGATGACGCCCAATTCAACTTATGATTTTTTCCACTCGAAAGCAGTAAAATCACAAAGGCGTAATTATACCCACTTACCGCCTTAACAGCAAGTGAGTATAACGACTATTTCGCTAAAGCCAACTGCGCACGCATTGCGTCGATTGTTGCTTTGTAATCTTCTGTACTGAAAATTGCAGAACCTGCAACGAAAGTATCAGCACCTGCTTCTGCCACCTCGCGAATGTTATCAATTTTAACACCGCCGTCGATTTCTAAACGAATGTCTTTGCCACTAGCATCAATCAATTGACGCACTTGACGACATTTTTCTAAAGTGTGTGGAATGAAAGACTGACCGCCGAAACCAGGGTTAACTGACATCAATAGAATCATATCTAATTTGTCCATCACATTTTCTAAAACATGTAGTGGTGTCGCTGGATTGAATACCAAACCTGCCTTGCAACCGCTCTCTTTAATCATACCTAAAGTTCTGTCGATATGCTCTGACGCTTCTGGATGAAAAGTAATATAAGAGGCACCAGCGGCAATAAAATCCGGGATGATTCTATCCACCGGCTTGACCATTAAATGCACATCAATCGGCGCAGTCACGCCGTGATTTCTCAACGCTTCACAGACCAATGGACCAATGGTTAAATTAGGCACATAGTGATTATCCATCACATCAAAATGCACGATATCTGCACCATCGCGTAAAACATTGTCAACTTCTTCACCAAGTTTTGCGAAGTCTGCTGCAAGGATAGAGGGGGCAATAAAATTAGATTGTTTCATAGTTTTCTCCTATTTTTTAAAAGTGATTAAAGAGGTGCCAGTCATTTCTTCAGGCTGCTCAACATCCATCATTAATAACAGTGTTGGGGCAATATCAGACAAGGCACCTTCGCCAGGTTCGGCAATTTCTACGGTGCGTTCACTCACAAAAACCAGTGGGACTGGATTGCTAGTGTGTGCAGTATGGACTTCGCCAGTTTTCGGGTTAACCATTTGTTCAGCGTTACCGTGGTCGGCAGTGATTAACATTTCTCCATCAATCGAACGCAATGCTTGATAAACAATGCCCAAGCAAGTATCTACCGCTTCAACTGCCTTAATAGTAGCGTCTAATTTTCCTGAGTGACCAACCATATCGGTGTTGGCAAAGTTACAAATGATTAAATCGTATTTTTGACTCTCAATATTTTCGGCCAATTCGTCGGTTAGTTCAAACGCGCTCATTTCTGGCTTAAGGTCGTAAGTAGCAACATCTGGCGATGGGATTAACACACGGTCTTCACCGTAAAATGGGCGTTCAATACCGCCATTTAAGAAAAAAGTCACATGTGCGTATTTTTCAGTTTCGGCAATTCTCAACTGTGTCATACCTAAGTTAGATAAATATTTACCCAAAACATTATTGAGTTTTGCACTCGGATATGCCACCGGTAAATTGAAATCTTTTTTGTATTCCGTCAAACAAATAAACTGTGTTGGCACGAAAGTACCACGGGAAAATCCTTGGAAATTTTCATCGGTAAAGGCTTGGGTAATTTGCCTAGCACGATCAGCACGATAATTCATAAAAATCATCACATCGCCTTTGTTAATTTTTGTTGGCGCTTTGATAACCGTTGATTCGATAAACTCATCAGTTTCGCCTCGCTCATAAGCCATATCAATGGCTTCGCTGGCTGTTTGTGCTAAATATTTTCCTTTGCCTTTGGCAATTAATTCATAAGCACAACGAATGCGTGCCCAACGATTGTCCCGATCTAAAGAAAAATATCGACCGATAATACTGACGATTTCACCCACACCAAATTCGGTAATTTTATCTTCTAATTTTTGAATATATTGTTTGGCACTCTTTTGTACACAGTCTCTACCATCAGCAAAAATATGTAGATACACTTCTTTGCACGCATATTTTTTGGTCATTTCTAACATCGCATGCAGTTGCTCCTCATGCGAATGCACGCCGCCATCAGATAATAAGCCCATAATATGCACGGCTTTATTGTTATCGTTGGCGTATTCTAATGCGTTTTTTAGGATTGGATTTCTAAAAAAATCTCCATTTTCGATATCAACACTAATGCGAGTAAAATCTTGCTTAACCACCCGTCCTGCACCAAGATTCAAATGCCCAACTTCTGAGTTACCCATTTGTTCACCAGGCAGGCCAACTTTCACGCCACTGGTGCTGATTAAAGTGTGTGCAAACTGCTCATTAAACCGATCCCACACCGGCGTATTTGCCATAGCAATGGCGTTATTTTCCACGACTTCTGAATGCCCCCAGCCGTCTAAGATAATCAATACTTTGGTTTGTTTTTTGGTGCTCATCGTATGCGAATTATATCAAATTTAGACATTAAATAAAAAGTGAATGACATCACCGTCTTGCACAATGTATTCCTTACCCTCTGAACGCAATTTACCCGCTTCTTTCGCACCTTTTTCACCTTTGCATTCAATAAAATCATCAAAAGCGATGGTTTCAGCCCGAATAAAACCTTTTTCAAAATCGCCGTGAATTTTGCCCGCAGCTTGTGGCGCACTGTCGCCGATACTAATTGTCCATGCTCGCACTTCTTTTACACCTGCGGTAAAATAAGTCTGTAAACCTAATAATTTATAACCCGCTTTAATCAGGCGATCTAAGCCTGATTCGTCTTGTCCCATTTCAGATAAAAACGCTTGTTTTTCTTCGTCATCTAATTCTGTAATTTCCGCCTCTACATCTGCACAAATTGCCACAACTTCTGCGCCTTCTGCATCTGCAAACTTCTTAATATCGTCAACATAGGTGTTACCATTTAATCCATCTTCGCTCACATTTGCCATATACAGAACGGGTTTAATAGTTAATAATTGAAAGCCTTTCAATAACTTGATTTCTTCCTCGTCAAAATCTAAACTACGGACACTGTCACCGTTTTCAAGTGCTGGCAAAATTTTCTCTAATAACATTTTCAAGGGAATGCCGTCCTTTTGACCAGATTTGGTATTCTTAACTGCCTTTTGATAGAGTTTTTCAACCGCAGCTAAATCGGCTAAGACCAATTCTGTGTTAATAATTTCAATATCATCAAGTGGGGAAATTTTGCCTGCAACATGGATAATATCATCATTATCAAAAGCACGAACCACATGCACAATTGCATCGGTTTCTCGAATATTGGTCAAGAACTGATTGCCCAGCCCTTCGCCTTTTGATGCGCCCTCAACTAAGCCTGCAATGTCCACAAACTCCATTGTGGTTGGCAAGATTTTTTCAGGATTGACGATTTCTGCTAATTGTTCTAAGCGTTTGTCGTTCATCGGAACGATACCAACATTAGGCTCAATAGTGCAGAATGGATAGTTTGCCGATTCAATACCTGCCTGAGTCAGTGCGTTAAATAAAGTTGATTTTCCTATATTGGGCAAGCCCACAATACCGCATTTAAATCCCATGTTGTTATCCTTGTGTGTGTAATGTTTGCATCGCAGATTCGGTCTCACCTTTGACGATTTGTTCCAGCACTTGCAGTGCGTCAGTCATGGCATTTTGAATTGATTCAATCTCTGATTTTTTTGGCGCATGTAAAACGAAATCAGCCACCTGGGACTTATCACCTGGGTGACCGATGCCAATTCGTAGGCGATAAAATTCTTTACTATCCAATGCTTTAATCGTATCACGAAGCCCATTATGGCCACCATGACCGCCGCCCGATTTCAGCCTGGCAATACCAGGGTCTAAATCCAGTTCGTCATGTACGACTAGTAATTCTTCAACTGCTATTTGATAAAATTTTGCAATACTTTGAATCGACTTACCCGATGCATTCATATAGGTACTTGGCTTTAACAGCCGAACCATTGTTCCAGCAATATTAACTTGCGTCACATCACCAAAGAACTTGGATTCTTTCTTAAAAGTACCGGAATACAACTGTGCAAGCGTATCACAAAACCAAAAACCGACATTATGACGATGTGACCGATAATCTTTGCCTGGATTTCCCAGACCAACAATCAACTTAATCGTCACAACGCTTAATCAAATTAAGCGTCTGAATCGCCTTTAGCTTCATCAGCTTTGGTGTCTTCGGCTTCAGCGCCTTCTTCGCCTTCAACTTCAGTTGCTTCAACTGCCGCCTCTTCAGTCATTAACTTCGGCTCTTGAACCGCAACCACATTTTGATCGTATGTTTCAATATCACCATGTGTCAACGCGGTAATAATAACGCCTTCTGGCATATTAATGCCTGTCAAACTGATGTGTTCGCCCATTTTTAAGTTGCTAATGTCAACTTCGATAGCATTCGGTAAATTTGCCGGTAGGCAAGAAACTTCAATTGCGGTAACAAACTGATTAAGAATCGCACCAAGACGCATTGCAGCATTGTCATCCTCGCCAATGAAGTGCAATGGAATGTTAGTAACAATTTCCTTTTTCATGTCAACACGCAAAAAATCTACATGGGTAATCAAGTTTTTTGCTGGGTGGCGTTGCAAGTCTTTAATAATGACTGGCTCTACTTTATCGTCAACCGACAAATCTAACACTGAAGTATAAACCTCTTCATCCTCTAAGAGGTGTGTCATTGCGTGTAAACCCAATGTAACCAAACTTGGGGCTTTGCCTGCGCCATAAATAATAGCAGGGATTTGTTCATTGTGACGCAGGCGGCGGCTCGCACCTTTCCCCTGGTCTTCGCGTATCGTAGCGTTAATTTTAATACTCATTTTGTTTTCTCCAAAAAATAAAAAAACACCCGATTAATGGGTGTCATTATTATGATATGTTTTGCGACCAAACACATCAAGCGGATAATTTTACCTGAAAATATGGTGTTTTGATGATTATTCGTATTTATGTAAAAGTCTTTCTAGACTTAATCCAGAACATCAAAGCAACCATAGCAGAAATTCCACTGGCAATCCATAAATCATTGATGGCTAAAACGCCTGAAAGAATTGCCAATGCCCCCGAAAAAGTTGCCGAAGTTTGACGGCTGGCATTGTCTTTTAACTGTGTGACAATCACCTGCGTTTGCTTTTCATAAAGACCATTAATGTCTTTCATTTTCTCAGCCTGTTTGAGCGCATTCATTATTAATCCTGGCAATTCAGGAATATCTTTGAGGATTTCTGGTGCTTTTTCTTGCAGTTTTTCAAAGGTCTTTTTCATACTGTACCTCTCTTTTACTAAGTCTTCTAAAAAGGGTTTTGCCGTTGACCACAAATCCAATTGTGGGTAAAGTTGCCTGCCCAGCCCTTCGATATTTAATAGGGTTTTGTCTAATAATAACAGTTGTGGTTGTACGGCAATATTAAAGTTCTTTGCCTCTGCCATCAAATCCATCAGCACTTGTCCGAAAGAAATTTCATCCAATGATTTTTCGAACATCGGGGCGCAAATCCTGCCAATCGCTTTTTCAAACGCCAGCACATCAATCTCACCCGTCCACCCCGCATCAATATAGGCATTGGCAACACCGCGATAATCTTGGTTAAAAAATGCCAATAACATATCCACCAAAAAGTCCTTATCCGACTCATCTAATACGCCCATAATACCGAAATCAACACCAATATAATTGTCGTTTTTCCCCACAAAAATATTGCCTGGATGCATATCAGCGTGAAAAAAGTTGTGTTTGAAGGCTTGCGTGAAGAAAATAATAACCCCATCTTCTGCCAATTTTTTCAAATCAACGCCGTCCGCTTTGAGTTTTTCAATATCGCCCACTGGAGTGCCGTAAATACGCTCGGTCGTCAACACTTCCTTGCTGCACAAATCCCAATGCACCTTAGGCACATACAGCAAATCCGAACCGGCAAAATTATCTCGCAATTTCTTCGCATTCTGCGCTTCAATAAGCATATCTAATTCTACCAAGATAATGCTTTCAAACTCCGCCACAATTTCAAGTGGGCGAATTTTTTGACTGATGGCATAACGACTGACAAATTTTGCCACAATATACATCAACGCAATATCGCGTTTAATAATCGCCTCTATCCCCGGTCTGACAATTTTAACCGCCACCTCGTCGCCTTCGTGCGTCACTGCCGTATGCACCTGTGCAATTGACGCACTGGCAAGCGGCTCAACATCAAATTGCTTGAATAGTTTCTCAACCGTATCGCCCAACGATGCTTCAATCATGGCCTTGGACTGTGCATTATCAAATGCAGGGCATGCATCTTGCAACTTCGCCAATTCGTCACCAATATCGGCAGGCAATAAATCACGACGAGTTGACAAAGTTTGTCCAAATTTAATAAAAATAGGCCCCAATTCCTCCAATGCCTTGCGAATTCGCTCGCCTCTGCTTAGATTTTTTCTCGGAATGTAATGCCATGGCGTTAAATACACCATCCATTTAAACCGCTGTAAAAACGGCAATGTCAATATCAACGCATCAATTTTATAACGCGTTAACACACGAAAAATATTAATAAATCTGACTAAATTACGCATTATAAATGTTTTGATGGTGCAATTAAAAAGTTGGTAACGCCGTCCTTGATAGAAGTAATCGGATTGTCTAATGATTTGAATTTGCGCGCCAATTCGCCCACTTGATGGGCAATAATATCACCCGTATATTTAGACAATAATTCTTCCAAATCAATATCCACCTGTTGCAATAAATCTACCAATAGTTGCGCTGTTTTTACATCGCCATGAATGACGATTTTGTCTTGTCTCAATAATTCGGTCAAGTCTTCACCCTGAAACAAGGCTAAAAATACACTGGCTTGCAGTTTGACATTCACATCAGCAGTTGTACTGGTATCCGTCGTAACAAAAATACGATTATTGGTACAAATAAAATTAACTTCCAGCGGAAAATCTTGCAAACAAAAATGCACCGTTTTGCCATCTAATGGCTGTATATCAATTGGGTGCGTCTGTAATAAAAAGTTTAACGCACGTTCTAAAATAACGGCTTGCATTACTTTTTGATGCCTTTATGTAAAGCGACAATACCACCCGATAAATTGTGATATTCGCACAAACCAAAGCCTGCATCTAACACCATTTTTTTCAAAGTTTCTTGGTCGGGGTGCTTGCGGATAGACTCAGCAAGATATTGATATGACTCCTCATCATTAGCAATAATTTTTCCCAACTGTGGCATTATATTAAAGGAATAGAAATCATAGAATTTTTCTAATAAAGCGATATCTGTTTTTGAAAATTCCAAAATTAGCATACAACCGCCTGGTTTCAAAACACGATGCATTTCTCTGATGCACTGATCTTTATCCGTCACATTTCGCAAGCCAAAAGCAATCGATACGCAATCAAACGAATCATCTACAAAAGGAATATGCTCGCCACTGAGTTGCACAAACTCAACGCCCGATGTGCCTTTGTTAATCAGATTTTTACGCCCTTCGCTCAACATTGCTGCATTAATATCCGACAAAATAACTTGCCCTGTATCACCGACTTTCATCGCAAACGCCCGCGCTAAATCGCCCGTGCCACCTGCAATGTCTAATACTTTATCACCTGCTTGAACATTCGACGCACTGATTGTATAGTGCTTCCATAAACGGTGTGCACCAAACGATAACACATCATTCATCAAGTCATATTTACTGGCAACAGAATCAAAAACACTGCGCACCATACTTTGCTTCTCTGTGGTAGCAACATCTTTAAAGCCAAAATGTGTTGTTTCTTGCATCATTATTTACTCGGATAATCTCTAAAATCCGCACCCGTATAAATCTGTGTCGGTCTGAAAATTCGGTTATGTGCCACTTGCTCATGCCAATGCGCTGCCCAACCTGCAGAGCGCGCCATGGCAAAAATCGGGGTGAAATACTTCCTTGGAATCTTAAAAATTTCGGTGTACAAAATACCCGAATAAAAGTCTACATTTGGAAAAACACCCTTAACACTTAACAATTCTTCACACACTCGCTCAACTTCCAACGCTGTTTCAAAACGCTTTGAGAGCACCATATTAGTTTTACTCACATACGAGCGCATCATCTCCTGCAAAATCGTCGCTCGTGGGTCCTTAACGCTATACTCTCTATGCCCCATTCCCCAAATAACTTGCTTATTTTTCAAGCGATTTTCAATATAAGCCCGTGCATTCTTCGCATCACCAATCTCATCCAACATATTCAACACATCTTCGTTCGCGCCGCCATGTAACGAACCCGCCAAAGTCCCCACTGCTGCTGATACCGATGCAAATGGATTAGCCAGCGTAGAGGCCGTAACCATTGCCGAAAAAGTGCTAGCATTAATCGTATGTTCAGCGTGCAAAATCAGGCAGGCATCAAACAATTTGACAATATCCTCATCTGGCTCCTCACCGAACGACATATATAAAAAATTCTTCGCATACGACATTTCCTTGCTCGGTGGAATTGGATCATATCCCGTCGAAATACGCGCCCACATTGCCACCAAAGTACTCATATTGGCAATAATTTTCGTCAATGCACTCTGCGTATAAGCCGAATCTGGGTCCTCTGCACCCGCATCAGGATAAAAAGTTGCCATTGACGCAATCGCCGTCTGCAACACATCCATCGGGTGTCCATTTGTCGGCAACGCCCACATCATAAGGCGAATATCGCGCTTCACTTCATAACGCTCGTGCAATACTTTATTAAAATCTGCCAAAGCCTCTGCCGTTGGCAACTCGCCATCTCTAAGCAGCATTGCTACTTCCTCAAACGAGGAGTACTTCACTAAATCCTCAATCGAATACCCACGATATGCCAAAATACCGTTCTTGCCATCAATCGATGAAATTGCCGATTCTGTCGCTGGAACGCCTGCCAAACCTGGGATATATTCAATCATAATCAACTACTACTACAAAACTAAAAATTTTACGCATTTTTACGCTTTGGTAACAGTTTTTTTAATGTCAAGATTACTGGGTTTACTCCCTTTCAAATAAAGATAAATAGCCGCCCATCACAAATAAGCGGTTTCTACTTTGCCCCGTTATTTCTTTTAAAATTTGTAACCCAACCAAATCCTTTACCAAATTATTGCTTGCTGCATAGCCTAAACCTGAAAGGTTCTGCACCTGTCCAACATTAATAACTGGGTCAGTATATAAAAAATCTAGCGTTATTTTGGCTATTTTTGCCCTTCTGCCCAAGCCAATAATACGAGTTTCATAATCTTTCTTAAGAATTAAAATATTTTTCAAAGTATCTTTAGATTGTTTTGCAGTCTCAACAATACCTTCCAAGAAAAATATTAACCATTGATTAATATCATTACTCTGACGAACCCTATCTAAGGCTTGGTAATAAGCCGAGCGATTTTTCTCAAAAAATTTAGATAAATATAGAATAGGCACACTTAAAAACTGTGCCTCTATCAGTTGCAGGGTGATAAAAAGTCGCCCAATTCGCCCATTACCGTCTAAAAATGGATGAATGGTTTCAAACTGATAATGACATAATGCAAGTTTTATTAAAATCGGTATTCTATGATTATTATGCCAAAAGTCCTCCCAATCAGACAACAACACATTTAAATGCTGATGATGTGGTGGAATAAAATGCGCTGAATTAATAGAAGCACCGCCAATCCAATTTTGCGATACCCTAAGCGCACCAGGTTGTTTATTTTGACCACGCACACCACTCAATAATTGCTGATGCGTTGTTTTTAATAATCGCAATGAAATTGGAATACTCTTCAAATTATCAATCGCATCATTCATTGCTTTAACATAATTGTGCACCTCACCCCAATCATCCCTAACTTCTAATTTAATATCGGCTTCAGGCAATAAAGCTTCTTGCATGTTAGTTTGCGTGCCTTCTATTCTAGAAGAAGCCACAGATTCAGAGAAAATATGCATTTTGATGAAAAAATCAATATCGGGTATCAATTCGCCATAAGTATTTAACTCACCCAGTGTTTTAGTCGCCTGTTCTAATACGGTTAATAATTTAGCATTATTTAAATCATAAGCACGGTTTAATAAAGTAGGCAAAAAGTATTGATACTCTGTCGCCTTGTTTTTATTTTGCGTTTTAAAACAACCTGCAATAAAATTATTCATAAACACCTAAAAAGATAATAAACTGTTTTATATTATATACCTTTAAAAGATAATATAAATATTTATATTATTGTTTATTAGTATAAAAGATAATATAAATATTTATATTATTGTTTAAGCTATTTTTTATTTTGAGTAATTTTTACAGGTCTTAACTGATTAAGTCTCGTTTTATTTATCTATTTAAACCGAAAAAGATGAACCGCAACCACAAGTGGTTTTGGCATTGGGGTTGTGAATGATAAAACGGGCACCTTGCAAATCTTCTAGATAATCAACCGTTGCACCGACTAAATATTGATAACTCATCGGGTCAACGACCAATTGCACGCCGTTTTTCTCAACACCTGTGTCACCTTCTTTGTTTTTATCGTCAAAAGTAAAGCCGTAAGAAAATCCCGAACAACCGCCGCCAGTAATGTAAACACGCAATTTTAAGTTGTCATTTTTCTCTTCAACAATCAAGTCGGATACTTTCTTAGCCGCACTGTCGCTAAAAATAATATCTGCCTCTTCTAAAGTTTGTACTGCTTCCATAATTTTCTCCTACTAAGGCAATAAGCCAATCTGCTCTAAACCTAAATCTTCGTCCATACCAAAGAGTATGTTCATATTCTGAATTGCCTGTCCCGATGCACCCTTAACCAAGTTATCAATCACCGACATCACCACTAATTTATTCCCATCTGGTGCTTTTTGCACGCCGATTTGGCAGAAATTTGAGGCTTTTACATTGCGAGTTTCAGGTACTTTTCCAACGCCCAATACCGTCACAAAATGTTCGTTTTTATAACATTGTTCAAACACCGATTGTACATCAACATCAGCGTCCAATAAATCCACATATAAAGTTACTTCCATCCCACGAATCATTGGCACCAAATGTGGCACAAAAGTCAGCCCGATATTTTCTCCTGATAATAACCCCAACGCTTGTTTAATTTCTGGATAATGACGGTGTCCGCCCACGCCGTAAGCCTTAAACGACTCGCTCACTTCACACAGAAGCGTCGCCTGATTTGCCCCACGACCTGCACCACTTACACCCGATTTGCAATCAGCAACAATAGCGGATAAATCAATCAATTTATGCGCAATCAATGGCTTTAAAGCCAACTGAATAGCGGTTGGATAGCAGCCTGGGTTGGCAATCAAATTTGCATTCTTAATCTGTTCGCGATTGATTTCACTCAAGCCATAAACTGCCTGCGCTAATAGTGTCTCTTGCGTATGCTCTAAACCATACCATTTTTGATATTCATCTTTATCGTTCAAACGAAAATCTGCACCTAAATCAATAACCTTGATGCCTTTTTCAATAAACGCACCCGCATTTTCCATAGCCACACCATGCGGCGTGGCAAAAAATATCACATCGCAGGTGTCTAAAATCGCATCATCAGGCAAGGAAAAAACCAAATCTGACTGCCCTGCCAAAGACGGGAACATTTCATCCACTCGCTGCCCTGCTTCCGAACGCGAACTGATTGCTGCCACTTGCACTTTTGGATGCGTGTGCAACAAGCGTAACAACTCAACACCCGTATAGCCTGTACCACCAATAATACCTACTTTAATCATTAGTGCTCGCCCAACATTTTTTCAAGATAATGAATGTTCATCCCGCCCCTACGGAAAGTTTCATCTGCCATAATCCGTGCTTGTAAAGGGATGTTGGTCTTAATGCCATCAATCACCATTTCATCGAGTGCATTTTGCATTTTGATAATCGCGCCCAAGCGGGTATCAGCAAAAGTAATCAATTTGCCAATCATTGAATCATAATGTGGCGGTACGCAGTAGCCATTATAAATATGGCTGTCAACTCTCACGCCCAGTCCACCTGCTGCATGAAATTGGGTAATTTTACCCGGCGATGGCATAAAGTTATTTGGGTCTTCGGCATTAATACGGCACTCAATAGAAAAACCTTTAATCTGCACATCATCCTGCGTAAATGATAACGGCTGACCATCGGCAATCAAAATCTGCTCACGCACGATATCAACCCCCGTAATCATTTCCGTTACTGGATGCTCAACTTGCACACGAGTATTCATTTCAATAAAATAAAATTCATCATTCTCAAACAAAAATTCAAAAGTGCCTGCGCCGCGATAATTAATTGCCTTGCACGCATCCGCACAAACTTTGCCAATTTGATTACGCAATTCAGGGCTGACACCTGGTGCAGGCGCTTCTTCCACCACCTTTTGATGACGCCGTTGCATTGAGCAATCTCGTTCGCCAAGGTGTACTGCATTACCATGCTCATCTGCCAATACTTGAATTTCAACATGACGAGGCGTGGTTAGAAATTTCTCCATATACACTTCTGGATTACCGAAAAAACTCTGACCTTCGCTCTTTGCAAGTTCAATCAAAGGCAGTAATTCAGATTCTTTTTCCACCACTTGCATACCACGACCACCGCCACCGCCAGATGCTTTGATAATAATCGGGAAACCGATTTTATTCGCCAACCTAATGTTTTCTTGCTCATCAGTGCCCAATCCGCCATCAGACCCTGGCACACAAGGTACGCCAGATTTCTGCATGGCTTCAATCGCTGCCACTTTATCACCCATCACTCGAATATTGCTCGCTCGCGGACCGATAAAAATAAAACCACTTTCCTCAACGCGTTGCGCAAAATCTGCACTCTCAGACAAAAATCCATAGCCCGGATGAATCGCATCTGCATGCGTCACTTCCGCCGCTGCAATCAAGGCGGGGATATTCAAATAACTCTCCGTTGATGGGGGAGGTCCAATACAAACCGCTTCATCTGCCAAACGCACATGCTTCAAATCTTTGTCCGCCGTAGAATACACGGCAACGGTTTTAATGCCTAATTCTTTACAAGCACGCAAAATACGCAACGCAATTTCGCCACGATTAGCAATTAAAACTTTATTAATCTTATCCATCCATCAATCCTATTGAATCACAATCAAAGTTTGACCAAACTCAACCGCATCACCATCAGTACACAAGATTTCCGTCACCGTGCCCGACTGGTCTGCTTCAATTTGGTTCATAATTTTCATCGCCTCAACAATGCAAATCGTATCGCCTTGATTAACATGCTGCCCCATAGTTACAAATACATCAGAGGCCGGCGATGCTGCGCCATAAAAAGTCCCCACCATCGGCGAAGTAATCGCATGCCCATCAATCGCAGGTGTAGCCGCTTCAACAGATACCGCAGGTGTAACTGGTGCAGCAGCAATAGGGGCTGCCATTTGCATAGGCGCTGCCATCGGCATATCACCATATCGTGAGATACGAATTGACTCCTTACCCTCTGTGATTTCTATTTCTGCCATGTTAGAATCTTCTAACAATTCCATGAGTTTTTTTACTTTACGGATGTCCATTTTTTTTCCTCTTCTTTATTTTAGTTTGATTGAATGTGTTTAATTGCCACCGCTAATGCGAATTCATAGCCTTGCGCGCCAAAGCCTGAAATGACACCTTCTGCAATGTCTGAAAAATAAGATTTTTTACGGAATTCTTCTCGTTTATATACATTCGACAAATGCACCTCTGTAAATGCGATATCAACTGCCGATAATGCATCACGCAGTGCAATCGATGTGTGTGTGAATGCTGCAGGGTTAATAATGATATATTTTGTACCATCCTGACTGGCGGCATGGACCCTATCAATTAGCCCTACCTCTGAATTATCTTGATAATGGTCAAGCGACAAGTTTGCATCAGTTGCCAATGCACTGACACAACTAACAATATCGTCCAAAGTCTGCGTACCATACTGCTCTGGCTCACGCACACCGAGCATATTTAAGTTAGGTCCATTAAGTAATAAGATGTCCATCGTCAATCAAAACAGTTATATATTCAAACGCTAATTTTACCACCAACATTAGCGATTTTAAGCGTATTTACCTACTACTTAGCGCTGTTCAAATGCTTAATGAAATCTTGTGCATTTATCTCACCAACAATACGTTGCGAACGATTTTCAACAGCGTTTTTGAAGAACAAAATTCCTGGTGGTCCAATGATGTCAAAGCGTTTCATTAGCGCCTTATCGGTTGCATCATTTTTAGTCACATCAGCTTGTAGGGCAATGACATTTTTCATCTGTTTGACCACTTCGGCGTTTGAAAAAACAAAACGCTCTATTTCTTTACAAGAGATGCACCAATCGGCATAAAAATCTAACATCACAATTTGATTATTACCTTGTGCTTTGGCGAGGATACGGTCTAAATCAGCATTGGATTTAACCTTATCAAATACAACATGTACTTTTTCTGCTGGTGCGTTTGCACCATAGCCTGATAATGGTGCAAGCATATCGCCACCACCACGAGCAACTAGTCCACCTAACAATAAACCGTAAATTAGCATCAATAAACCGATGCCTTTAAATAGGCGATGGAAGGCGGATGCGGTGTCGCCTAATTTTTGAAAAACGCCCATTGCAATTGGGGACAAAGTGAAGAGCAATGCCCATAATATCAAGGAAACGAATGGCGAAATGATACGGTCCAATAAATAGATTGCAACACCTAACATCATAATGCCAAACACATATTTGACATTATCCATCCAGCCACCCGCCTTAGGCAACTTGCTTACGCCTGCACCAATTGCGATAAGTGGTACACCCATACCCAAACTCATTACAAACAATGACAATCCGCCAAGTAGGGCATCGCCCGTTTGTCCGATATAAATCAACGCACCTGCAAGTGGCGGGGCAACACATGGGCCAACAATTAATGCGGATAAAAAACCCATAATAGCGACGCCGATTAAGTTGCCACCTTCTTGTTTGTTGCTGATACTGGTAATTTTGCTCTGCAACGCCGATGGCAATTGAATGTCATAATAGCCAAACATTGAAAATGCCAACGCCACGAAAATCGCACTGAATACCATCAAAACAACTGGCGTTTGTAACAATACTTGTAAATTTTCGCCGAAATATCCTGCTAACACGCCCGCTATTGAATAAGTCACACTCATTGCCAAGACGAAAACAATCGACATAACCAACGCTCTTTTAGTCGTCATTGTTCCTTTTTGCCCAACAATAATGCCTGACAAAATCGGAATCATCGGGAACACACAAGGGGTCAATGACAGCAATAAACCAAAACCAAAGAAACTGACTAACACTAATAAGAGGTTGTCTTGTTGGAGCAGTGCGGTAATTTGGTCGGCTTCATTTAATGGCGCATCATTTACCACCACTGGTGTCACGATTGATTGTAATTTTACCGGTGCTTGTGGCTGAATAGGTTTGACAACTTCGCTCACTTTTGGCATTGTAATAGTGGTAATTTTTTCTATCGGAGGGTAACAAATCCCGCCCAACCAACAACCTTGGTACTTAGCCGAAAAAGTAACTTTATTAGTTTGAATATTTTTCAGCGGAATGTCAACCACGAGATTGCCTTTGTAAACCTCTACTTTTCCGAATAATGGATCGTCTTTTATCTCCCACTTAGGGAAATCAATTTCCCCAAATTCTGCCCCTTTAACATCAATGAAAAATTTATCACGATACAAATAATATTCTGGATGCACTTGCCAAATCGCACGCAAAGTCGTTGCGTCAATTGCCTCTACTGAATAGGCAAATGCCTCATCTGCAGGCAATGGCTCATCCGAAATCTTCACCTTCTTTTGCACAATAGATTGCATTGTAGATTTTGCTTTGGAGAACATATTAAACGCCCCATCGACTAAAGATTTCTTACGATTATTTTGTACTTTTAGCGTCACCGATTTAGTAATCGGCGGATAGCACACACCTACATCTGCACAACCTTGAAATACCACATTAAGAACAACAAACTGTGTATCACCTTCCAACACAGGCACAGGCACCGCTACGCTATGGCGATAAATTCCAATCTTACCAAAAAACTCATCGTCCTTAATCTTTGCCGTTGGAAATTTCGCCTTGCCCAATCGCGATGAATGGTCCGACGAAATCTTGATTTTCTCCTTATAAAGGTAGTAGCCATCCGCTACTTTCCAATCCAAAAGAATCTCATCCCCTACTACCTTTGCCTTAAACGCAAACGCCTCATCTGCAGGCAATAACTCAGTATTTGCCTGCGTAACCATAGAAAATAATAAAAATAGTGATAATAATAAACGCTTCATTGTCTTTTCCTCAAAATACTTTTTTTATGTTATACGCTTAACAAGAACAAGTAAAGATTATTTGCTAATATCAATGTCAATCCCTTGCGCTAACAATTGCTTTTGTCGCACACCCAAATACGCCCCATAAGTCGGAATTTCTCGATAAAACCCACCGCTTACATAACGCAACGCTTCTTGAAAATGGAACAGGTACAAAAAACCATCAATCCGACTCACTTCCTTAGCCTTGTCAAATAAAACAATCCCCGGTCGATAAGTCAATTTCAACCGCTTCGCCCACGCTTTTGGCGTCGTCACAGTGCCCATATTATCCACAATCCTTTGCGTAGAGTCCGCATCAAGCCTCACCACCTTAAATGCCTTAAACTCATTCATCACCGATTGCTCTTTTAGCGTCTTATCGTAAAAATACCCACAAGCCTCGCAATTGCTGTCCTCAAAAATAACTGCCAACGGCACCTTAATCGCAGAAAAATCTGTCACTTTTTGAAACATCGCGTGATTTTGCAACTGATAATCTCCCACCTTTTTCGTTTGCTCTATATATTCTGCCAGCGTCGAATCTGCGTATGCCTTACTTGCCACATACCTCAAAATTTGCTTAAATTTCTGCGGTTTCCGATACCCATTCGTTCGTGCCACTTCTTTGTTTTTCTGATTCAAAAACACAATCGTCGGCGTATATCGCACCCCGACTTTTGTCGAAAATTCCTTTTCTGTCATTGCCTCATCCTCATTCAAAACCACCTCTTTATCGCCCAGAATATTAATCGCAATCACATCAAAATTTTCCTGAATAATCTGCTTTAAGGGCGGCTTATCAAAATTTTTCGCCATCTGGTCGCAATACGGACACTCCGACAAATGAAAAAACAACAACACATGTTTATCCCCTTGTTTTGCCTCATCCACATCATCCGCCAATTCTAAAAAACTCTCCTTGAACCAACTTGGCAACGAATATTTCACACCTCCGGTCACCGCCCCAGTCTTTGCCAGAACGGGCGCACTACTCACAAAAATCACCAACAGAAAGGTAACCAAAACCCATTTTAAATTATGCTTTTTCATAAAACCACCCTCGTTTATTATTCTCAATTATAACCTTTATTTAATCAAGGTATTAAAAAACCCCGAGCAAAGTCGGGGTTTTTACGGGTAATCAAGTGGATTAATTAGCCATTAATTTTTTCTTGAATAGCGTTAATAACCGCTTCAGATGAAGTTGCATCAACACTCAACAACAAACCTTCCTCTTTATAAAAACCAACCAGTGGGGCTGTTTGTTCGTTATAAACATTAAGACGATTACTGATTGCTTCTTCAGTTTCGTCGTCTCGTTGAACGACTGGTTCGCCACATTTGTCACAAACGCCTTCAACTTTTGGCGGGTTAGATTTAACATTATAAATCTCACCACAGCCCGTGCAAGTACGACGCGTGGTTAGACGGTCAAGGATAACATCGCGAGGAACATCAATTTCAACCGCTGCGTCTAATTTTTCACCCATTTTGTCCAATAATTTTTTCAACGCTTCTGCTTGCGGAATGGTACGCGGGAAGCCGTCTAACAAGTAGCCAGATTTGCAATCGTCTTCTTTAAGGCGCTCTTCCATAATGCCCATAATTAAATCGTCAGAGACCAAATCGCCTGCTTTCATAGCTGCCTGTGCTTGCTTGCCTAACTCAGTGCCTGCTGCTACTGCGCCACGCAAAATGTCGCCTGTAGAGATTTGAACTGAACCATCGATTTTCGTGAGTAATTTGGCAACAGTACCTTTGCCTGCACCTGGTGCACCTAAAAGAATAAGTTTCATAATATGTCCTTGATAATTAATAAAATTTAGCCTCTTTTTTATAGCGTTAGAGGCAAAAAACGAGGGTAAATTATACCATAATTTTTACAGTCTATTGAGCAACTACAACCATTGCCGGACGCATTAAGCGACCGTTTAAAGTAAAACCAACTTGCACGACCTCTAAAACAGAGTTGGATTTCTTGTCGGGCATTGGAATCATAGTAACGGCCTCGTGAAATTCTGGATTAAAATTTTCACCAGTTGGGTCGATGGGCTCTATGTCGAATTTTTTCAAAGTAGACAAAAATACTTTGTCGGTCATCTTTAAACCTTCCAAAATACTGTCGATGGTTGCATTTTCTTCTTTTGCAGTTTTTAACCCCATGGTTAATGAATCTTTGACCTCAAGTAATGCCTTGGCGAAGTTATCAAGCGCAAATTTGTGCGCATTTGCCAAATCAATAGCGTTACGGCGTTTCATATTTTCCATTTCTGCCTGAGCGCGCAAAAGCTTATCGTGACTATCCTTGGCAGATTTTTGCGCTTCTTCTAATTGCGATTGCATGTCATCGCTGCTGTCTATTTTAGAAGCGTTTAAAATTGCATCTTCGATGTTTATTTCTTCCGTTGAAGTTGCTTCTGCTTGACTTTCAAGCGCTTCATCCTTTACTTCTGTTGATTTTGTTTGATTTTTTGATTCTTTTGTTTTCTTTTTTGTCATTTTTCCATCCAATTCGTGTATATTTCGCTTGTTATATAGGTACTATTTTAAATAAATCAACTACAAATAAACAACTATGTTTAATACAATCGGAATTATTACCAAACCCAACGACCCAAATAGCGATAAAAAGGCGAGCGAACTCAGTAATTTGCTTGAACAAAAAAGCGTTACTATTGTGCGTGGCGGGCAAATTGGAGAGCAGGCGGACTTGATTATCGTTGTCGGTGGTGATGGCTCGCTATTGAACACTGCTCGCAATTTTGTGGACAAAAAAATTCCGATATTGGGGATCAACTTAGGTCATCTCGGATTTTTGGCTGATGTGCCTGCGACTAAAATGCAAGACATTGTGACCGAAGTACTGAACGGCAACTTTACCAAAGAGGCGCGTCATTTGTTGTCCTGCCAGATTGAGCAAGATGGCAAAGTATTAGGGCAATACTTGGCGCTCAATGATGCGGTGGCACATAGGACTGGGACTTTAAAAATGCTTGAATTTGATTTATCTATTGATGGAAAATTCGTCAGTAATCAACGCGCCGATGGACTTATTATCACTACGCCAACGGGGTCAACTGCCTATGCACTATCCAGTGGCGGACCAATTATGCATCCAGGTGTGAATGCCATCGGCGTTGTGTCTATTTGCCCGCACACAATGAGTCATCGCCCTTTATTAGTGCCAGGCGAAAGTGAGATAGTGGTGCATATTAAAGAATCTGATGAGGGTGCTACGGTCAATTTTGACGGGCAAACTTCGGTGCCAATTTCAGCGGGGCAAGATATTTATGTGCGTCAACACAAAAGTTCAATTCATTTGTTGCACCCACAAAATTATGATTATTTTGAAATTATTCGCTCTAAGTTACACTGGGGTGCAAAACTTTAGCAATGTTATCCCAGTTATCGGTTAAAAATCTCGCTGTTGTTGAAAAACTTGACTTGTCTTTTACATCGGGTATGAGCACGGTGACGGGCGAAACGGGGGCGGGAAAATCTATCCTCTTACAAGCCCTAAATTTAGCACTCGGTCATCGCAGTGATTCGACGCTTGTGCGTCATGGCAAGGATAAAGCCGAAGTCAGCGCAGTGTTTGAGGTAGAAAACCAACAAAAAATACATGACTACCTCAAGCAACATTCTCTGGATGAAGATGGGGAGTGCGTTTTGCGTCGCATTGTTACCAGTGATGGACGCTCGAAAGCCTTTATAAATGGTACCAGTGTGCCATTATCGGTGTTACGGGGAGTGGGTGAATTGTTGATTGATATGCATGGTCAGAATGAACATCAACTGCTGTTACGCCCCGACCAACAACGCGATTTGCTTGACGCTTATGCACAAAATTCTACGGCTTGTGTGGCATTAAATGTCATTGTGGCGGAATATAATACTATTTGCAATACAATTGACGAGCTCAATAATAATCAAGACTTGAAACAGCAACAGCAAGAATTATTGCACCATCAATTGGACGAATTAGAAGCGGCAGCATTGATACAAGAAGACTTAGATACCATAGAGAATGATTTTAAAGCCAGTGCCAATGCCGCCAGTTTGATTGAACAAACCTCAACCATTCTTAGTCAACTTGAGGAGGAAAATGGCGTGAATACGCAATTAATGGCGTTGAGTTATTCGCTAAGTCAGGCAGCGAATACTGATGAAAAACTAGCCCCAATTGCCGAATTATTGACCAGTGCCCAAGTACAAACGCAAGAAAGTATTTACGAATTAACCCGTTATTTAAGCGCTCTATCATTCGACGAAGAAACCACTAAAAATCTTGAGGAACGCCTTAGCGAATTACATAATTTAGCACGCAAACACTCGTGTCAAATTACCGAATTGATTGAAGTCAAAAACAAAATTTCTACTGAATTAGATGTCATCGGTGATGTAGGCGCGTCAATAAACGACTTGGAAGAACAAAAAGCAGCCCTAACAAAACACTATAACGAAAAATCCGACGCATTAAGTAAAGTGCGCACTGAAAAAGCCAAACGCTTATCGCACTTAGTTACCGAAGCTATGCAAGTGTTGGGCATGCCCGGTAGTGCGTTTATTGCCGACTTGCCAAAAAAGGCAGAAGGCGTGCATTATAACGGTAACGAAAACATTAATTTTTTAGTCAAGACCAATATGGGTAGTGATTTCAAAGCCTTAAAAAAGGTTGCATCTGGTGGCGAACTGTCCCGCATTTCATTAGCGATTTCAGTTATTAGTAGTGACAGTGAATACACACCAACCTTAATTTTTGATGAAGTTGATGTTGGCATCAGTGGCGCCGTTGCCGAAGTGGTCGGGCAAAAACTCAAGCAACTCAGTAATAACTATCAAATCCTCTGCATTACCCACTTAGCACAAGTCGCTGCCTTTGGTCATCAACACTTGCGCGTACACAAATCTCAAACAGATGATGGCGCCCAAACCACCGTAATGCAACTATCCAACGATGAACGCATTGATGAAATTGCTCGTATTTTAGGAGGAGCCATCATTACTGATAATGCACGAAATGCTGCTGCTGAGATGATTAAACTTAGTCTTTAGCCGTTAAAAATCGCCTTATTATCTTGTTTTTTCCTAATAACAACGGTCTTTGCTAATTTAGCATGCCAGCCTTGTTTTCTTTTATCAAACGCCACCCAAATAATACCTAGCATAAATATTAGCATTGCTGGAATATAGGCAAAATATCGCCCTATACATTGCCCCACGCTTAATTTGGCACCATCGTCAGCATTAACTATTTTTATTTTTAATGCCATCTTTCCAGGGGTGGCAGATTTATAAAACCAAAATAACACAGTTGCAAACAATGGGAATGTAACATTGATTAAAAAATCAGCCCCTCCTAAAAATACACCATTACTTTCCCATATCAAACTACCATATATCGAAAACGTTAATGGAAGGGTAATTATGAAAAATAATAACGAATCAATCAATGATGCTCCGACTCTAATCCAAAATCCTGCGTACTCATACTCTTCGTTATTCAATTTATACCCCTTAAAATTATAAATCTATAAAGTTGCCCAAAATCTCTATTTTTTCTTCAAACGCTCAATGCCTAACATCTTAAAGATATATTTTTGATAAGCGGGTTCTGAGTTACCTGTTTTCATATTGCGAATAAAGAATTTCTCAAAAGCAATCTTAGCCAGATGCATCATTTTACCTTTCTTTGCCCAAGTTACATTTCTCGGAGGAATTTGTGGCATAGCAACGAAAGCTGCACCTGTGTCACCCATATCGGCAATACAAACTGCGTTCCAAGTTGGAATATTTGATGGCTCTTTGCCATCAATCATTTCTTCGATATTATGAACAACAGCGGTTACCATTGATTCAATCATATAGCCTGTCTTCGGTGTACCGCACATAATAGGGGTTGCCTCTACCGGTGGAATGGCAATATTAACACCTACAGAGAAGATATTATTTTTAACAGGGGATTGATGGTGCTCATTCACAAATACAAAACCACGCGGATTAACATAACCTGCATCAACATTGGCTAAATTAGCAACTGTGTCAACACCTTTAAAAGCCGGCAATAACATTGTATAGGCACTTGCAATTTCTACCGTTTTAACCACTTCCCCATTGTCATCACATTCTTCTATCACAACCTTGTCGGCCTGAACTGAGGCAACTTTACTGTTGATATGCCATTTAATATGACGATGACGACATTCTCCCTCTAACAAGCCTTTAGAGTCGCCAACACCCCCTAAACCTAAGTGTCCAATATATGGCTCAGGGGTTACAAAAGTAATCGGGCATTTATCACGAATGCCGCGTTTTCTTAAGTCGGTTTCCATGATGGTTGCAAACTCATAGGCAGGACCGAAACAAGAAGCACCTTGCACTGCACCAACAACAATCGGACCGCCGCCATTTGAACAAAACTCTTCCCATTTTTGTCTGCCAACCTCAGCATGTGCTGTTGTACAAATAGAAACACTATGCCCATCTGGACCAAGCCCTTCAACTTCGTCAAAGGCTAATTTTGGTCCTGTTGCCAAAACTAAGTAGTCGTAATCAACGACTTGCTCGCCCACCAACACTTGGTTTTCGTCGGGTTTGATTTCAGTTGCTTCACCAACGATTAAATTAATGTTCTTACGCGTTAATTTTGGCTCAAGTTCAAAACTGATGTCACTTTCAGAACGCCAGCCAACAGCAACCCATGGGTTTGAAGGGATAAAGTTAAAGTTCGGATTGTTAGAAATCACCGTTACTTCGTGATTTTTACCTAGTGTTTTCTTTATATCATAAGCAAAAGGCAATCCACCTGTGCTCGCTCCAATAACAACTATATGTGCCATTTTAATTCCTCTCGTTTATTTTAAAACCATATTATTAAGGATATTGTATCATTTGTCAAATACATTAGTATATTACTGTTATTTAATGTAGTTATAAAAAGACAAAATTAACTTTATTTATTGTTACCTAAACTGTATAATTCCGATTTTTTGTTAGTTTGTGGTGCTAATATTGGCAAATTATAAGACCTTGCCAAAAGTTCAATTAACTATTATGTTGGCGTCTATCGCTTACTTCTCCACAATAGATGCAGGCGTTTCTGCGCTTTATGGAGGTGTAATCAGTTTGATTAATACGGCGTTGATTACCAGGCATACGAACAAACAAAAAAAAGACGCAACTATTAGTGCCCAGATAGCTCTCTGGATGATGGTCATTAGTGTAATAATGCGAATGGCAATTGTAGTGGGTTTAACTTTGACAGGTTATTTTGTCCTTGAGTTAAATGCAGATGCACTAATTATTGGTTTGGTTTTAGGGTTAATTGGTTTTTTATTAGACAAGGCTTTGTATAGATAATGTCAGCAGAAATGGAATCAGGTGCATACATTAAGCATCACTTACAGAATTTGACTTACGGTCAATTCCCTGATGGGCATTGGGGCTTGGCACAATCTGCTGCAGAAGCCAAAGAAATGGGCTTTATGGCGTTTCATTTAGATACCTTGGGCGTTTCATTTTTCTTGGGTGCTGTGTTTTTATTTTTCTTCTATCGCATCGCTCAGAGGATGACCACTGACACTCCTTCAGGCGCACAAAACTTTATTGAAAGCATTATCGACTTTATTGATGAAAATGTTCGCGGTTCCTTTAACGGCAAAAACCCATTGGTTGCTCCTCTGGCCTTAACCGTTTTTATTTGGATTATCTTAATGAACACGATGGACTTGATCCCGGTTGACTGGGTGCCACAAATTGCACAATATATTGGCGTCGCCTTTGGTGCTGATCCACATCATGTCTTCTTTAAAGTTGTGCCGACCACCGATCCAAATGCCACTTTCGGTATGTCAATCGGCGTGTTCTTATTGATGTTGTACTATACAATTAAAATCAAAGGTGTTGGCGGTTTTGTTGCAGAATTAACCCTACACCCATTTGAATCTAAAAACCCATTTTTAAAGGTTCTATTGATTCCAGCTAACTTTTTCTTAGAATTTGTCTCATTAATTGCAAAGCCAGTATCACACTCGCTGCGTTTATTTGGTAACATGTATGCTGGCGAGATGATTTTCATCTTAATCGCGTTATTACCGTTTTGGATTCAGTGGACACTATCAGTGCCTTGGGCAATCTTCCACATTTTAATCGTATTGTTACAAGCCTTTATCTTTATGACATTGGTGATTGTATATATGGACATGGCACACGACGAAAGCCATTAATTTTTTAACAAAAAAGGAGTAAGAAAATGACAGAAGTACAAGCAACGCTATTTTTAGCAGGTTCCATCTTAATGGGTTTAGGTGCATTAGGTGCAGCGGTAGGTATCGGCATCTTGGGTGCAAGATTCTTAGAAGGTGCAGCACGCCAGCCAGAACTTATTCCAATGCTTAGAACGCAAATGTTCATCGTAATGGGCTTGGTAGATGCGGTTCCAATGATTGCAGTAGGTATCTCAATGTATATCTTATTTGCGGTTGCAGGCTAATTATTTAAAAGCAGGGTTTAAGCTATGAATATTAATTTGACGATGATTGGACAACTAATCATGTTCGCCATGTTCACATGGTTCTGCATGAAATTCGTATGGCCGCCAATTATTGCGGCTATGGAAGCGCGTAAAAAACGCATTGAGAGTGGTCTGATTGCAGCAGAACGAGGCTTATCAGAGCACAAAGAAGCGCAGCAAAAAGCCCAAGAAACCATTAACCAATCCAAAGACCAAGCGGCTGCAATTATTGCTAATGCAGCAAAACAAGCATCGGGTATGGTTGAAGACGCTAAGAGCACCGCTTCTCAAGAGGCAGACCGCATCAAAACACAAGCACACGCTGAAATTGAGCAAGAGTCACAACGCGTGCGTAACCAATTAAAAGACCAAGTATCTGAATTGGTTATGCAGGGCGTGAATGCAGTTTTAGACAAAGAGGTTGACCCTAAAGTACACCAAGACATGTTGGGAAAACTGTCGCAGACTTTATAAGGAACGAGAACAGTGGAATTAACGACAATCGCCAAACCTTATGCCAATGCAATTTTTGAAATTGCACAGCAAAACAAATCTCATTCAGACTGGAAGGCTGTTTTAGAGGTGGGTGCATCGATTGCAGAGGATGCGATGATGTCTGCATTTGTTGCTTCACCGAGTGCCAACAAAGCCAAAAAGGTAGAAGTACTAACAGGTGTGTTTAAATCTGCATTGGGCAGAGCATTGAGCAAGGAAGAAACAGCGTTTGTTAATTTGTTATTAGAGAATGGTCGTATTGTTGTATTGCCAAGCATCTTAGAATTATTTGATGCAAAATCCAATCTCGACAGCGATGCGAAAGTATTTCATGTAATTAGTGCTTACAAGTTAAGTGCGACCGAAGAAAAGGAAATCACAAGTAACTTATCAGATAAATACAATACGACAGTGAGCATCGATACTGAAGTAGATGAAAATTTGGTCGGTGGCGTTGTGATTAAAGAAGGTGACAAAGTGGTTGACTTATCGGTCAAGGCTCGTGTAGACGAGCTAAGTTCGCGTTTGTCAATCAATTAATTTAATTTATAAGAGGAAAGGTTATGCAATTAAACGCAAGCGAGATTAGTGATTTAATTAAAAAGCAAATAGAAGGCTTTGATTTTGCAGCTGAAGCGCGTACAGAAGGTACGGTAATCAGCGTAAGTGATGGTATTGTGCGTATTCATGGTTTGGCGGATGTTCAGTTCGGTGAAATGCTTGAATTCCCAGGCAATACTTTCGGCATGGCGCTTAACTTAGAGCAAGATTCCGTTGGTGCGGTAGTTTTAGGTGAATATTTGCATATTTCTGAAGGTGACACGGTTAAGTGCACCAACCGCTTGGTAGAAGTACCTGTTGGTGAAGCGATGTTAGGTCGCGTTGTTAACGCATTAGGCAAGCCTATTGACGGTAAGGGCGACATTAAGGCAGAAAATTCACGCCCATTAGAAGTTATTGCACCAGGTGTTATTGACCGTCAATCGGTTGACCAGCCCATTCAAACAGGTGTGAAAGCGATTGACGCAATGGTGCCCGTTGGTCGTGGACAACGAGAGTTAATTATTGGCGACAGACAAACCGGTAAAACTGCTGTTGCAATTGATGCAATCATCAATCAGAAAAATACAGGGGTCAAATGTGTGTATGTTGCGATTGGTCAAAAAGACTCATCAGTAGCAGCAGTTGTACGCAAATTAGAAGAACATGGTGCAATGGAAAATACCATTGTGGTAAATGCTGGCGCTTCTGATGCACCTGCCTTACAATATATTGCCCCTTATGCGGGTTGTTCAATGGGTGAGTATTTCCGTGATATTGGCGAAGACGCACTGATTGTCTATGACGACTTGACCAAACAGGCTTGGGCTTATCGTGAAGTGTCGTTACTATTGAAACGCCCACCAGGTCGTGAAGCTTACCCAGGTGATGTGTTTTACTTGCACTCTCGTTTATTAGAACGAGCGTCACGAATCAATGCAGATTATGTAGAAAAATTAACCAATGGCAAAGTAAAAGGTAAAACCGGCTCATTAACCGCATTACCAATCATTGAAACCCAAGGTGGCGATGTATCTGCATTCGTACCAACCAATGTAATTTCTATTACTGACGGTCAGATTTTCTTAGAAACTGACCTATTCAACTCAGGTATCCGTCCAGCGATTAACGCCGGTTTATCAGTATCTCGCGTAGGTGGTGCAGCACAAACGGACATCATTAAGAAGTTAGGCGGTGGTATTCGTCTTGACCTTGCACAATATCGTGAATTGGCGGCGTTTGCACAATTTGCATCAGACCTTGATGCAGAAACTAAAGCACAAATCGACCGTGGTCAGCGCGTTACAGAATTAATGAAGCAAAACCAATACTCTCCACTATCAGTGGCTGAAATGGCAACTTCATTATTCGCAGCCAACTCTGGCGCATTAGATGATATTGAGGCGAATAAGATTGTTGATTTTGAAGCGGCATTGATTGCCTATATGGGTGCAAACCAAGTGGCATTAATAAATAAAATTAACGAAACGGGTGACTATAATGACGACATCAAAGCTGAATTACAGGCAGCGATTGATGACTTTAAAGCAAATCATACTTGGTAATAGGGCAATATAAACAATGGCAAGCGGAAAGGAAATTAGAACACAGATTGCGAGTATTAAAAATACTCAAAAAATCACTGCGGCCATGGAAATGGTCGCAGCTTCTAAGATGAAAAAAGCACAAAACAGAATGTTGGCTTCTCGCCCTTATTCTGACAAAATATCCAAAGTTATTGGACACTTGGCTTACGCACATTCAGAATTTAAACATCCGTATATGAAAGAAACGGGTGACCTTAAACGCGTTGGCATCATTATTATCTCCAGTGACCGTGGTTTATGTGGTGGCTTAAACACCAATCTATTCAGAAGTTTGTTAAAGCAAGTGCTGGCATATCAAGCGCAAGGCGTCGAAGTTGACATCTGCACCATTGGTAAGAAAGCCACCTCGTTCTTTAAAAATTCAGGATTAGTCATTAAATCAGTTTTGACAGATTTGGGTGATGCGCCTCACTTTGATGACCTATTAGGCACAGTCAAAGTGATGCTAGATGCGTATGACGAAGGCGAAATTCAGCAATTATCAGTTGCCTATAACAA
This sequence comes from endosymbiont of Bathymodiolus septemdierum str. Myojin knoll, assembly GCF_001547755.1. NCBI lineage: Bacteria > Pseudomonadati > Pseudomonadota > Gammaproteobacteria > Bathymodiolus septemdierum thioautotrophic gill symbiont. The sequence continues at coordinate 1,435,923 of NZ_AP013042.1, forward strand.
ATTTGAAAACACCATGACCCAAGTACCGACAGTCACACAATTGGTACCCATGGTTGCAGGCGAAGTAGACGGCATGGATCATCATTGGGACTACATCTACGAGCCAGATGCAGAGATAGCACTCGGCGCATTATTGGTGCGTTACATCGAGGCTTTGGTTTATCAAGGCTTGGTTGAAAACATCGCCTGTGAGCAGTCGTCAAGAATGATTGCAATGAAAAGTGCAACGGATAATGCAGGTGATATGGTTCAAGATTTAGAATTAGTTTACAACAAAGCAAGACAGGCAGCCATTACTCAAGAAATCTCTGAGATTGTGAGTGGTGCGGCTGCAGTATAAATATTAACAGTAAAAGTTTAAAAAGAGGATAAGCAAAATGAGCAACGGAAAAATTACACAGGTTATTGGCGCGGTTATCGATGTCGAATTTGCAGAAGGCAAGATTCCAAGTATTTATGACGCCTTATTAGTGACGGAAACAGGGTTAACCTTAGAGGTTCAACAGCAATTAGGCGATAACATTATTCGTGCCATTGCAATGGGTACTTCTGAAGGCCTTAAACGCGGTCTAGAGGTTTCCAACACAGGTGCAGCGATTAAAGTGCCTGTCGGCGTTAAGACTTTAGGTCGTATTATGAATGTATTGGGTGAACCAATTGATAATGCCGGTGACATTAACCCAGAAGCAGAATGGGAAATCCACCGTAGTGCCCCTGCTTATGATGAATTAGCCCCTGCTGCGGAACTTTTAGAGACAGGTATTAAAGTCATCGACTTAGTTTGCCCATTTGCCAAAGGCGGTAAAGTCGGCTTGTTCGGTGGTGCTGGTGTTGGTAAAACCGTCAATATGATGGAACTTATCCGTAACATCGCGATTGAACATTCGGGTTATTCAGTATTTGCTGGTGTTGGCGAGAGAACTCGTGAAGGTAACGATTTCTACCACGAAATGAAAGAATCTAATGTCCTAGACAAAGTATCCCTGGTCTACGGTCAAATGAACGAGCCACCGGGAAACAGATTGCGTGTGGCTTTGACGGGTTTAACAATGGCTGAGTATTTCCGTGATGAAGGTCGTGATGTTTTATTATTCATTGATAACATTTATCGTTACACACTTGCGGGCACAGAGGTATCAGCGCTTTTAGGTCGTATGCCTTCAGCGGTAGGTTACCAGCCAACGCTTGCCTCAGAAATGGGTGCATTGCAAGAACGAATTACTTCAACTAAGAAAGGCTCAATCACTTCAATCCAAGCAGTTTATGTGCCTGCAGATGACTTGACTGACCCATCTCCGGCAACCACTTTCGCGCACTTAGATGCAACGGTTGTACTGTCTCGTCAAGTAGCAGAATTGGGTATTTACCCTGCAGTAGACCCACTTGATTCCACTTCTCGTCAGTTAGATCCACTCATCGTTGGCGAAGAACACTACAATGTTGCACGAGGCGTGCAAGGTGTGTTGCAACGATACAAAGAATTAAAAGATATTATTGCGATTTTGGGTATGGATGAATTGAGCGAAGAAGATAAGCAATCGGTTTCTCGTGCTAGGAAAATCCAGCGTTTTCTCTCTCAGCCATTTTTCGTGGCAGAGGTGTTCACAGGTTCAGCAGGTAAATATGTGTCACTAAAAGACACAATTTCAGGTTTCAAAGCTATCCTTGACGGCGAAATGGACGACCTTCCAGAGCAAGCATTCTATATGATGGGTTCTATTGACGAAGTGCGTGAAAAAGCAGCGGCGGAGAGTGCGTAAATGACTATTCATGTCGATGTTGTCAGTGCAACGGAGTCTCTTTATTCGGGTGATGCCAAGTGCGTATTTGCACCTGCATCAACGGGTGAATTAGGCATCTATCCAAAGCATGTTGCGCTTTTATCAACATTAAAGCCGGGTGAAGTGCGTATTGAAACTGAAAATGGCATTGAATCTATTTATGTTTCTGGTGGCATTGTTGAAGTTCAGCCTGATGTCGTAACCATATTTTCTGACACAGCGCTTCGTGCTGGCGATTTGGATGAAACTAAGGCATTAGAAGCCAAACAACGGGCAGAGGAAGCAATGGAAAACTCAGAAGGTGACCAAGATTTAAGCAAAACACAAGCTGCTCTTGCCGAGTCAATAGCTCAATTGCAAATGATTAGCAAAATGCGAGGCAAGAAAGGTTAAATACAGATTTTCTTAAAATCAACAACCTTTCCATTCTCCACTAAAACGCTTTCTTCTTCAAGGCGTTTTACTTTAAGCGAAATATCATAGGCAAACTTACCCAAATCCCCATTCGATTTCACCACACGGTGGCAAGGTACTTCAGGCGCAAAAGGATTTTTATTCATAGCAGAACCAACAGCTCTGTATGCATTTGGATGGTTAATCAGTTTGGCAAGCCCACCATAGGTGATGACTTTACCCGCAGGGACTTTTTCTTTAAGGGTTTTGTAGCAAAGTTGTTGGAATTCGGTCATTGCAAATAAGGCGCCATCGCTTTATCGAAATTACCTTGCGCCCTGAGAATAAAATCACAAACTTCACGCACAGCACCGTGTCCGCCGATTTTGTCTGTCGTTAAGTGTGCATGTTGTTTGACTAAATCATGTGCATTGGCAACAGCAATGGCAAAGCCTACTTTGCTCATCACTGGCAAATCAATCACATCATCGCCCACATATGCGACTTCATCAGCACTGACACTGAGCGTTTTTAACAACGCATTAAAGGCAACAACCTTATCACTTTGCCCTTGATAAAAATGTTTAATGCCTAAGTTTTTCATTCGATACTCAACGCTTTTAGTGTTTCTAGCGCTAATCACTGCCACTTCAACGCCGTTGTCTTTGAGCATTTTGATGCCATGTCCATCTAATGCATTAAAACGCTTTATTTCCGAACCATCCTCGGCAAAATATAACCCGCCATCGGTTAAAACGCCGTCCACATCAAAGATGATGAGTTTAATTTTTTTTGCTAATTTGTCTGTGTTCATCTATTTTTCTCCAATCAAATGCGCGCCCCGGATCACTCTTTCTACCTGGGGCAATGTCACTATGACCAACAATATATTTTATCGGATATTGTTGACACAAATAGGCTAGAATTTTATTGAGTTCTCGGTATTGCGCCTTGGTGTAGGCAATATCATCTGCACCTTCTAATTCAATGCCAATGGAAAAATCATTGCAATCATCCCGTCCTTGATAATACGATGCACCTGCATGCCAAGCTTTATCAGCAAAATCAACAAATTGAAGCGTCTCGCCATCACGCTTGATAAGCAAATGGCTGGATACTTTTAGGGTTTTGATGCGATCAAAATACGGATGGGCATAGGGATTTAATTTGTTTTGAAAAAAATCCTCAATATACCCACCCCCAAACTGATTTGGCGGCAAAGATATATTATGAATAACAATCATATCAACCTGTGAATCTCGCTTGCTAAAATTGGGTGATGGACATTGTTTAAAAATCATAATTTTGTAGCCGCCAGATAATCTTTCAACCATTTATCAGCTTCTTTTTTGCTGTATGTCCCTGTCATTGCGTTTGATAAGTCCAGTTCTTCTGAGGCGGATTCAATGCGCCCTATTGCTTTTTTAGCCGAAGGGCTTCCAACTGTTTTTAGCATTGTAATCAATTCTGATTTTTGCGCATCATCAAGCACCTGATATTGTTCTTTTAAGTTGTTGCTGTCGGTGTCTTTATCGGTTCGTTGCTCTATTCTTTCTTTAAAATTTAAGGAGTCGTAACCTAAACAAACCCCTTGTAGTTGTGCACCTGTCAAATTCGCCCCTTGTAGTTGTGCATTCAGCAAATCCGCCCCTTGTAGTTGTGCATCCATCAAATTCGCCCCTTGTAGTTGTGCATTATCAAATTCGCCCCTTGTAGTTGTGTGTGCCGCAAATTCGCCCCTTGTAGTTGTGCACCTATCAAATTCGCCCCTTGTAGTTGTGTGTGCCGCAAATTCGCCCCTTGTAGTTGTGTGTGCCACAAATTCGCCCCTTGTAGTTGTGCATGCAGCAAATTCGCCCCTTGTAGTTGTGCGTGCGATAAATCTAAGGTTTCGTCATAAATCCGGTGGTGCAGGTAGGTTTCTTGCAAATCTACGCCTAATAAACTGATGTTATTAGTGGGGAAATCGTGATTAATCAATAAATTAAACCACTCTTCATGAGCAATAATATTGAGTTGTTTAGTGAGTGAACAACGGTTTATCGCATCTGCTATGCTGAGATTTTTTTGTTTTTTTACTTCTTGCAAGATTTTTTGATGCTGAGTGGCTAAACTGGCGCGGAAAATCTCATACGCACCCCGCCTAAAACTCTCACCATATTCGCCTTTGAGATAGCCGCGCAAAGAATGCAGCGCCGATATTTGCAGGGCAATCTTGTTGTCTGCGTTGTCTTCATCGCCCTCAATATTGCCGGTTGCCCAGCGTTGTAGTTGTTGAAATTCTTTAAGATTGGTGTCTTTTCTGGCGTTGTCAAGTTCCATTAAGTGATTCTTATCACGAAATATCCAAATAACAAAAACAATAGGGGCAGACATCACGATACCTGAGACGCCTACAGAGGTTATCTTAATAAGAATATTATCGATATTAGCAACAAACCAAGGCACATAGGTGCTATTAAATGACGCAACAACAACGGCTGCAGAAATAACACCGAATGCCCTTTTTGTCGTATTGGCAGTTTTTTTATGGTTGTTATGGATGCGCCTAAATTCGGCAATTTTGTTTTGATGTTGCCAATAGGATTGATTAAATTGATGGGTGTAAAAGTTTCTAAAATATCCATTATCAAATACATATCTTAGGTCAATATTTTTATATACTTTAATTTTCTGTAGTTTTTCGCTAAACCCGCTCAAAATATCGCCCCCTTAAAAGTAGCCGTGGATTGTGTTTATCATCAATAAAACTACTGCGCTTATGAATGACATTGTTACATATCATACCTTGGTTTTTTGCCATTAAATGTTGAAAATGATAATCACTGCCTGCGGCTAAAATATCGTCCAATAAGGCGACGGCGGCAACGACTTCACTGGTAAATTGCACATTTTTTTTACGCTGGGTGTAACGCAAATAAAGCCGTTTGTTGTCTTGCATAAAAATTGCACCTGTTGATTTGGGGCGCAAGATTTTGCCATTTTCACTGTGCGCGGGGATGCTCATGGCATCGATTTTGGTGAGTAATTCGGCAGCCTCTGGGCTTTGTTGGCGTAATAAAATATAGAGTATTTCATTATCCAGCCAGCTGTTTTCTCCACCATGATTGGCAGGGTTGACGCAGAATAAACTAAAACTGCGAATGCGCTTATCAGGATGATTGTAATAGCCGTCGGTATGCCAGCCGATGGCTTTATTGGTGTAGGGAATAAATTCGCCTTGTTGCTTGTTGCCTGTTGGGGTAATGTGTGCCAAGCCGTCCTTTTGCACATAAAGATGCTGGTCTTGATTGTTCAAACCAAATTGTTGATTAAATTGGTTGATGGCATTGGCATAATCGGCTTGCGCCGTGATGGCAAATAAAGCAAAATTATTGTAACGACAAAGTTGCTGGATTTTATCTTTTTCAGTATTGGTCAGCGCATACGGGTTGGCAATCTCAACCAAACATGCCTCAATATTGCTTTCGGCATTGGCAAGTTTTTCATCTCGCCAGTATTTATAATCATCTGAATTGTCAAATAGCATTTCGCTATTTTAATTCATTGAGAAAAAAAATCTAAAATTTATGCAATAATTAGCCGTTGATTCTTTTATTAATGGTCCATTGCTGCAATATTGACAAGGTATTGTTGAATACCCAATAAAGCACCAATCCCGACGGAAACCACAAAAACATCACTGTGAACACTAACGGCAACGCCATCATAATCTTAGCCTGTATTGGATCAGCCGGTGGTGGGTTTAGTTTTTGTTGAATAAACATAGAAACACCCATCACAATTGGCAGGATGTAATACGGGTCCATTGCTGATAAGTCTGGCATCCACCAAAAAGCCGTTTGGCGTAATTCAATAGTATCAAGCAACATCCAATAAAAAGCAATAAATACCGGGATTTGCACCATAATCGGCAGACAACCAGAGGCGGGATTTATTTTCTCTTTCTTATACAGTTCCATGGTTTTTTGCCCCATTTTTTGCTTGTCATCGCCATAGGTTTCTTTGAGTTTTGCTAATCTTGGTGCTAATTTTCTCATACCCGCCATTGAGCGATAAGATTTTTCACTAAGCGGATAAAATGTTAACTTAATCAAGAAAGTAATCAAAATAATTGACCAACCCCAACTGCCAATAAACTCGTTAATTTTATGAATGCCCCATGATAGTGGACTGGCGAGAATATCCAAAAACCCATAATCTAGTGTGTAATGCAAGCCTGTTGCCACCTTTTCAATTTTGCCATATTCTTTCGGCCCAACATAAAGTTGATTAGTCGCCAATGTGGCTGTCGTTCCCGCAGCCACGGTCATTTGTTGATTGGCATTGGTTAATTTGTAAATGCCCTTACTTACCTTGGCAGAAAAGTGTTGCGTTTCATTTTGATTTGGAATCCACGCTGCAATAAAATATTGTTGCGCCATTGCTATCCAGCCACCCTGTGCTTGCTGCGATTCAAAATCTTCCCAATTTTTAAACTTATTTTTTTGCACGCTGTCTTTTGCTTTGTCATACACAATGCCGCCCGTAAAAGTCGGCATCGTCACATTGCCTTGATCAATTGGATGGCGACTCAAACGCACATACGACTTAACTGGAATGTCTTGGCTGGTGTTGTTTTTAATTTGATAATCCACGCCCACCACATAACTGCCTTTCTTAAAGTGATAATTCTTCACCACTTGAACGCCGTTTTTACCCTGCCAAGTCAATGGCACCAGTAAAGTATCGCCATTCATTTGATAATCAGTATTGACAGAACGAAAATTAGACAAATGCGTCGGTAACAAATCATTGCTTGATGCTAAACCACTTTGCGCTTGGAATACTTGCCCTGCTTTGTCACTCAATAATTGAAACTTCTCTTCACTGCCCATTTCAACAGGATAGTTATTCAAGAAAGCATTTTGAATCGTGCCACCTTTGTGACTGATTTCTACCGTCAACAAATCCGTGGTTACCGTAGTAAACCCACCCTTTTGAACAACAGTTGGCATAGTCGGCAAATCAATTTCCACTTGTTGCGTGTCCATCATCGGTACATCGCCATTTGCAGTTGGCGCACCTATCAGGGTTGTGGTTGTTTTACGCACGACATTGCCATCTGCATCCACTGTTTGCGTGATTTGCCATTTATCCCATAAGATAAAAACCGTTAAAAAAATTGCAATGCCTAAAAATAATTTTTGATTGTTCATAATAATATTTGCTTAGTGTGAATGTTCTTTTTCTGGTACTGGGTCAAAACCACCCTCATGCCAAGGGTGGCACTTGCCGATGCGTCTAATACTTAAATTAAATCCTTTGAAAAATCCGTGTTGTCGCACTGCTTCATAGGCATACTGCGAGCAAGTTGGGTCAAAACGACAATTAGAACCCAACAAAGGGCTGATGAATAGTTGATAAAATTTAATCGGGACTAACAAAACATATTTCATTGCGTTACCTTCTTAAATAAATTCAATAATTCTACAGATAAAACCCCATTTTTTACAGGCTTTGAACGCCTTGCCATCACCACAAAATCCCAATTGTCCAATTGTTGCTTTTCCAATCTAAAAGTTTCTCGGGCAATACGCTTAAATCGATTTCTATCAACGGCCAAACGATATACTTTCTTCGAAATAGCCAACCCTAAACGAGGTTTAGAATTGTTAACAGGTTTTGCAACGATTTGCCAATACTCGCCTTTTATGAATTTCCCACCTTTAAAAACGCTGGCGTATTCGTTGGCTTTAAGAATTTTGGCTTCATGCGTCAGCCCGAGAGACATTAGGCTGCCAAACGCTTGCGTCCTTTTCTTCTACGAGCGTTAATCACCGCGCGACCTGATTTGGTACGCATTCTTGATCTAAAACCATGTTTTCTTGCACGCTTGATAACACTCGGTTGAAAGGTTCTTTTTTGTTTCATAATTAGTTACGGTCAAATAAAATGAGCAATTTTACCATAATCAGAGTGTTACAATAAAAATAGTGCAATTCTATTAAACAAAATTAGAAAAATGAATTTAACATATTGGTTACTCCTATTAAAAGCGCCTCGTGTCGGTCCGCGTACCTTTTATAAGGCATTGCAAGTTTTTGAAACGCCCGAGCAAGTCTTTTCTGCCAGCAAGACCGAACGCAAAGAAAGTGGTGTATTTCAAACAAAAGCATTAGATTTTTTAGACGCTGCCGACACCAGTTTGGTTCAAGCCGACCTCGATTGGGCGCAAAGCGACGATTGCCACATCTTGACTTTAATTGACGATAATTACCCGGAATCACTCAAAAACATCCACGATCCACCACCCCTATTGTATGTCAGAGGCAACATCGAATGCCTATCGATGCCCCAACTTGCCATCGTCGGCTCGCGTAATCCTAGCGCTGGCGGCAAAGAAAATGCGCAATCCTTTGCCAAATCTTTAGCCCAATCAGGCTTGGTCATTACTTCTGGCATGGCAAGTGGTATTGACGCCTATGCCCACATGGGCGCACTAGAAGTTAACAAACCCACCATCGCTGTTTGTGGCACGGGATTGGACAGAATTTACCCCGCAAAACACAAATCAATGGCACACCAAATTACCAAAATAGGAGCTTTGGTTTCTGAATTTTGCATTGGCACTACCCCCATCGGCACAAATTTCCCAAGACGCAATCGCATCATCAGCGGCTTAAGTCTCGGCACTTTGGTAATTGAAGCCAGCATTAAAAGTGGCACCATGATTACTGCCAAACTCGCCGCCGAACAATGCAAAGAAGTTTTTGCCATCCCCAGTTCTATCCACAACCCGCTCTCAAAAGGCTGCCATCAACTCATCAAAAACGGCGCAAAATTAGTAGAAGATATTGATGACATTTTGGACGAGTTACAATTTGAATCGTCAAGCCTATTATTAAAGGAAAATGTGACTATTTCTGAAAAAGAGTTGGATGACACCCCCTTTATACTATTAAAATACCTAAGTTATGACGCCATCAGCATTGACGAATTGGTTGAAAAAAGTGGGCTTAGCCCCCAAATTATCACCCAAGAGCTGCTTTTATTAGAACTTAACAACAAAGTCGCACAAACTGATGGCTCCAGTTATGTGTTAACTAAATGAGGTTTTATGACAAATAATATTCTTGATGTTTTAACTTATATGTTCGATTACTTGTTTGAAGCTGCCGACGAATCGACGGGAGAAATCGATGATACCGCCTTAAAAGCACACCTTTCAAATGCAGGTTTCGAAGTTATGCGCATCAACAAGGCTTTAGATTGGCTAGAGAACATTGCCAGCCTACAAAATGGAGAGGCCCAAGCATTTTCCAACACGCAAGGCGGTCTACGCATCTACACCAACGCAGAAAAAATTAGATTAGACGCCAAAGCGCGTGGCTTCCTATTGTTTATGGAAAACATAGGCCAACTAACTGCCATTCAACGCGAAATCGTCATTGAACGGGTAATGTCACTAGATGTAAACAACCTCAATCTTGAAGACCTAAAATGGGTGGTTATGATGGTCATCGGCAACAGCGACGATGCCGATGAAATATCACCAGAATGGCTAGAATCTGTTGTTTTTCTTGATGATAACCACACCGTTCAGTAAGGAAAAACCGTCATAATGTCAAAAAATTTAGTCATCGTTGAGTCCCCTGCCAAAGCCAAAACCATTGAGAAATTTTTAGGCAAAGACTATATCGTCAAATCTAGCATTGGTCACATCCGTGATATGCCAAAAAAAGACATGGGCATTGATATTGAAAACAACTTTGAACCCACCTACGAAATCACCGCTGACAAGAAAAAAGTCGTCGCCGACCTAAGAAAATCCGTCAAAATCTCTGAAAAAGTCTATCTCGCAACGGATGAGGACCGCGAAGGGGAGGCCATCGCTTGGCACCTGCTCAAAGCACTTAATCTACCAGACGACACCCCAAGAATTGTTTTCCACGAAATCACCAAAGGGGCAATCACCAACGCCATCACTCAACCCAGAGTGGTGGACCAAAATATCGTTGATGCCCAGCAAGCCCGTCGTATTATTGACCGCTTGGTCGGTTTTGAAATCTCCCCAGTCCTCTGGCGTAAGGTTTCGGGTGCGCGTTCCGCAGGTCGAGTACAGTCACCAGTGATGCGCCTGGTGGTGGAAAGAGAAAGAGAAATTACCGACCACACCGCTAAAAATACTTATAAAGTCAAAGCAGAATTGGTCAATACTGCGGGTGAAGTTATTGAAGTTAAAATCGGCAAAGATTTTGCCAACAAAGCGGAAGCGTTGGCTTTTTCCACTGCACTTTTAAGCAGTGATTTAAGCGTTGCTTCAATTGAGAAAAAGCCATCAAAACGCTCTCCAAAATCGCCTTTTATCACTTCAACCCTACAACAAGAAGCCTCACAAAAATTAGGCTTCTCCGTCAAGCAAACAATGACCCTCGCACAAAACCTCTACCGCGAAGGTGCCATTACTTATATGAGAACCGATTCATTCACTCTCTCAGAAGAGGCTATTTCTGCCGCGGAAAAAGTCATTAAACAAGAATTTGGTGAGCAATATCATCAAACCAGACGCTATAAAACCAAGGATGCTGGCGCCCAAGAAGCACACGAAGCCATTCGCCCAACCGACTTAACCAAACCAAGTATTTTCGGCATCGAAGACCAAGCGGCAAAACTCTACAGCCTAATCTACAAACGCACCTTAGCATCGCAAATGAGTGACGCACAATTAGAAAGAACGCAAATAAAAATCAACATTACAGGTCGTGATGAGCAATTTTTAGCCAATGGCGAAGTATTGGTTTTCCCAGGTTTCTTACGCGTTTACGACTACCTGTCGTCAGAAGATAAACTTTTACCCAGCCTTGTCCAAGGCGACGCCTTAACCTTAACAAGTTTCGCCGCTAGAGAAAGTTTCTCAAAAGCAAAACCTCGCTACACCGAAGCCTCATTGGTGAAAAAAATCGAAGAAATGGGCATCGGCAGACCTTCAACTTTTGCCACCATGGTTTCCACCGTGCAAGAGCGAAATTATGTCACCAAAGAAACCCGAGAAGGCACAGAACGCGAATTTCAACTGATTGAAATCATCGACAACAAAGTGGTCGAATCCACCTCTACAGAAACAACTGGAGCAGAAAAAAACAAGCTTTTCCCAACCAGTGTCGCCTACCTACTCACCGACTTCTTAGTCAAATATTTTGACGACATCATTGACTACCAATTCACCGCAAAATTAGAAAGTAATTTTGACACTATTGCCACAAAAAATACCCCATGGCAAGGTGTAGTAAAGGACTTCTATACCCCTTTCCATAAAAAAATTGAAGGCGCCGAAAACATTTCCAGAGAAGAAGTCAGTGGCATGCGCGAACTCGGCACCGACCCAAAAAGTGGAAAACCCGTTAGCGTACGCTTCGGCAGATACGGTGCTTTCGCTCAAATCGGCCACAAAGACGACGAAGACAAACCGCTTTTCGCCTCACTCCGTGGCTCACTAAACCTTGAAACCATTACCTTTGAAGAGGCGTTAGAACTCTTCAATATGCCACGCACCGTCGGCGAAACCAACGACTTCGGCACCATCAAAGCCAACTACGGTCGCTTCGGTCCCTACATCCAATACGGAAAAAAATATGTTTCCCTTAAAGAAACTACCCCCGAAGAAGTCACCCTAGAAGAAGCCTTGGTCCTGATCAAAGCCAAAGAAAAATTCGACGCCGAACGCATCATCAAAACCTTTGATAACGAAGAAATTCAAATTCTCAACGGTCGCTTCGGCCCCTACATCTGGAACGGCAAGAAAAAAGGCAAAGGTCAAAAAAACATCACCATCAAAAAAGTCTTCGGCGAAAAACTTCCCTCTGACTTAACCCTTGAAGAATGCAAAAAAGCCATCTCTAATAAACTCAAACCAAAAGCCAAACCTAAAAAGAAAAAAGCAATCAAGAAATAGCGTAAATCATCTAAAATGGCTTTATGGAAAAAATAGCCATCAATCCAAATCGTCTAGCCTGGTGTTGTGAAACGCTTGAGATAGATGTATCTCTACTATATAAAGATATCAGATTTGCAGAAAATACTATTGCTAACGCAATGAAAGGCAAAAAGTCTTTAACTATAAATCAATTGCAAAATATTGCAAAATATTTTAACCGCAGTTTGCTATTTTTTCTTGAACCTAAAGATGTCAACTATGAAAAGGTTTACTCTCCGCAATTTCGCACTATTAACAATCAAAAACCGCTACATTCTAGAAAGATAAACACGTTAATTGAGAATGTTGAGCAACATCGAAAAATCTATTTAAACTTATTAAATGAATTGGGCACGCCAATGACAGGTAGTTGGCATCCAGAACAAATAAACTCTACTGATAGCACTAAACAAAGTGCCGATAATGCTAGAGAGTGGTTAGGCATTCGAGATAACCTTGATTTTAATGAGCTAAGGGCGCTAGTAGAAAGCAAAGGTATTATGGTATTTGTTAGTAATGGCTACTCTGGTAAATGGCAAATAGGTAAAGATAGTTCTGTACGTGGTTTTGCACTTTATTATGAAATACTACCAATTATTGTTATAAAAAAACAAATTAGCAAGGGCGCACAAGCCTTTACTTTGCTACATGAATTGGCACACTTATTATTGCATAAAGAAAGTATACTAGATGAAAACAAAGATTTCTATACTTATAGTGGGAAAGAAAAACAGGCCAATGAATTTTCTAGTAACACTTTAATGCCCGATAATTCCATCAATACAATTGATTTAAATAAATTACAAAATTTAGATATACACGAGTATGATGATTTTTTAGAGCCGTTTAAAAAGCGTTGGTGCGTTAGTGGTGATGCAATTCTATATCGATTATTTAGAGACAATAAAATTACCAAAGTCCATTATCAGGCTTATAGGGATCTAAAAGAAAAACAAACCAAAGAAAAAAAGTTAAAAGAGGAAAGACAAAAACAACTAGGTACTTATAAACCACCGCCTAGAATGTATCGACATAGAGAGCCCGTCAATATTTTTGGTAGAGCCTATGTGGGAACTGTTTTAGATGCTTTGCAAAATAAGCATATTACTTTAAGTAAGGCCAGTACGTATTTAGATAACCTCAAAATACGCACGCTTCATAAATTGGAGGGTGATTTTGTATAACTTTGATGCATCGGCTATTGTTGACCTGTGGGACAATTACCCTTTCAACAACGAGGTGTTTAAACCTTTATGGGGTAAATTTGTAGAGAACATTGAGAAAAAAGTGTTTGTTATATCTGACATTGCCCTTAACGAAACAAAATCTAAAATAGACTCAAATATTTTTAATGGTTTGGTGTGTGACATCAAAATTTATAAAAAAGAAGTTCGTGACTTGACAGTGGCTCAAAGTATTAAATTATCGATAGAAATAGAGGGTGATAATTACGGCGAAGGTGTAGGTGAAAACGATATTTTTATTGTTGCCATCAGTAAAAGAATTGATGCAATTTTAGTCACTAATGAAAATAGGCAGCCTTCGTTACCACAAATAAAATCAAAATATAAAATGCCTGCAGTTTGTGGATTGCAGGAAGTGAGCGTTAAAAGTATTAACCTGACTGAATTATTGCATGAGTCACCTTTGTGGCAATGTCCTTAATTGACCAATTTAAAACAATACCATGCAAATTTTAAAACAACATTGGGAAAACACTTTAATTGACTTAGTTAAAAGTGCGAATGAGAAAATCTATCTCTCATCTCCTTTTATTAAAGAAAAAGTTGCCCAAGTCATAGTTGACAATAAAAATGACAGGGTGGATTGCAGATTACTCACAAAATTTACTTTGCCAAATATGCGTGGAGGTGGGCTTGATTTAGGTGCGGTAAAAGCATTTAAAGATAACGATTTTTCATTAAAAAATATAGACAACCTACATGCAAAGATTTTTATTTTTGACAACAAAGCAATTATTACTTCTGCAAATTTAACCAATGGCGGACTGCATAATAATCTTGAATATGGTATTTTGCTAGAAAATGAAACAAAGATAGAGAAAGACTTTCTAAATTATTACAACAATAAAGACTACCAGCAGATAGAAAACAAACACCTTTTAAAGGTGCAAGCGTTATTAGGTAAACTGCCTAAAATACAAAGATCTAAAAATCTGAATGGGGGTGTTCAAATTTTTGCCAAGGAATTGAATGAGAAGTTATCAACTGGCAATCAAAAAGTATTTGATGGTATTGAGAAAATAGGTCTAGAAATATTTACCACGCAAGATATTTATCAATTTAAAGATCAGTTTTCAGGCAAAACGCCTGAAAATACAATTAGGCGAAATCTACAAGAATTAAGAAATATTGGATTGTTAGAATTTGTTGAAAAAGGTGTTTATAAAAAATTATGGGAGTAATGGTAACATAATGCTAACTAGACTTGTGAAAGTAGGTGCTCAATCAATAGAATAGGTCGATAATCACATCTATCTAATACTAAAAGAATTACAGGGTAGCTTGACATAAAAACAAACTTTGCAAGTGTAAAATATCTAACTTTCTACACAATAAAAAAAAACATGTTATTAATCAGCGAAGTAATGATTGCAAACCCAGCGTTGGACTCTTTTGAAGACTTGGTGGTGGTGTTAAAGACGATTGCCAATGAGTCGGATGAGCGATTTTTTCAGATGGATGTGAAGCCAGATTATGGGGACACACCTGAGAATTGGGAGGACCGCCTGGAAGCGGCCTTTTATTAGGAGGAAACAAAATGGGATTTAAATATTTGAACAAAGGCGAGGATATTTTCGACGGCGATGACGGCGAGGATGTTTATGCGAATGAAGCGCAGTTGACGGCGAGACTGGAATATTTTGAAGAACAGATTGCACAGATGAATGAAAGCACGCCTACTGAAGAACGCATTAAAGCGTTGTTGGAGATTGGGCGGATTCAGGTTGAACGCTATAAGGGTGCAGATGCTTGGGAGAAGGCCTGGACAGCATTTATGCTGGCACAGGATGACGAATTATGGGAATTGGCAGTTGAGGCTTGCGATGTGATGTTTTTGTCAGAAGGTCCAGATGCACTGGTAGCACTTGGGCATGCGTTGTGGCTGGGGATTACTTTTCCAATTGACCCTGAAATTACGGTAGCAATGTTACAGCACTTAGTGGAGGAGTCCCCCGAGGAGGCAGATACGCGTGCGGTAGCGGCGACGGTGGCACATTATGTGACTTCGATGCGTTGTGGTCCGGATGATGATTTGACTTTTTTCACTTCGCAGATGCTTGCCAGTGTGGCGGATAAGCACTCGCATGTGACTGACCAAACGACTTTTGATATGTGGCATCGGACGCTGCAACTGGATAAGCCAGAGGTGTTCTTGCCGAAACTTTCAGGAGCAATTGACCAATTGGTTGAAGACAAATGGTGGATCGATAGGGATGCCATTAGAGCGAAATTAGAGGCTGAAAATCCAAATGACAATGAGGATTAAAATTTGTGGTTTTACCAACGCGCAGAATGCAAGAGAGGCATCTCTGCTAGGGATAGATGCAATTGGTCTGGTGTTTTATGATAAATCGCCCCGTTTTGTAGAGGTGGAAAAGGCATTGGAAATTGTCAATGCTTTGCCGCCATTTGTTAATCGCGTGGGGTTGTTTGTGAATGCAAATTCCAGTTTTATTGATGAGGTGTTATGCGAGGTGCCATTAGATACTTTACAATTTCACGGCGATGAGTCACCAACAGAATGTAGTCAGTATGGCATACCTTTTATTAAGGCGTTGCGGGTAACGACAGAAATGGATATCAATAAAATGGCGAGCGATTATCATCAAGCCAGTGGCTTATTATTAGATGCTTTTCACAAAGGGGAATATGGTGGCACGGGCAAAAAATTTGACTGGGGATTGGCAAAAATAGAGGCTGATTTACCGATTATTTTGGCGGGCGGTTTAAATCCTGAGACGGTTAATGATGCGATTAAACAAGTAAATCCTTATGCTGTAGATGTATCAAGTGGTGTGGAAAGCATAAAGGGCATAAAAGATATTAACAAAATTAAACATTTTATTCAACAAGCAAACCTATGAGTAACTACAACTTACCCGATGATAAGGGTCATTTCGAACAATTTGGCGGTGTTTTTATTGCAGAAACACTGATGACTGCGGTTTCTGAATTAAAAGAAGCGTATGAAAAATATAAAGATGATGCCGATTTTTTAACCGAATTTAAAGACGATTTGAAGCATTATGTCGGGCGTGAAACGCCACTTTATCACGCAAAAAATCTCAGTGAAAAACTCGGCGGTGCGCAGATTTATTTAAAACGCGAAGACCTCAATCACACGGGTGCACATAAGGTTAATAACACCATTGGTCAGATGTTGTTGGCAAAACGAATGGGCAAAACGCGTATTATTGCAGAAACTGGTGCAGGGCAGCACGGCGTGGCAACGGCAACAGTGGCGGCGCGTTTAGGCTTAGAGTGTGTCATTTATATGGGTGAAGTTGATGTGGCGCGGCAGGCGTTAAATGTATTTCGGATGAAATTATTAGGGGCAACGGTTGTGCCAGTAACTTCGGGCTCGAAGACACTAAAAGATGCATTGAATGAAGCGATGCGGGACTGGGTAACGAATATTGACGATACTTTTTATATCATCGGCACCGTGGCAGGTCCGCACCCTTATCCGATGATGGTGCGTGATTTTCAAAGTATTATCGGCAAAGAAGCTAAAGTGCAATTTGCACAGCAAGTTGGCGGGTTGCCTGATGCGTTGGTAGCTTGTGTGGGTGGTGGCTCGAATGCAATTGGCTTGTTCCACGAATTCATTGACGACAAATCTGTTGAAATTTACGGCGTTGAAGCAGCAGGTCATGGGCTTGAAAAAGGACCAACTGCACACGCAGCACCGCTTTGTGCTGGTAATATCGGTGTCTTACATGGCAATCGTACCTATTTAATGGAAGATAAAAATGGGCAGATTATTGAAGGTCACTCAATTAGTGCGGGCTTGGATTATCCAGGTGTTGGCCCTGAACACGCCTACTTAAAAGACAGTGGTCGTGCACAATATGTGGCGATTACCGATAAAGAAGCTTTAGATGCATTCCACACCCTCACAAGGGTTGAAGGTATTTTGCCAGCACTGGAATCCTCACATGCTGTTGCTTACGGCATCAAACTTGCCCAGGAATGGAACAAGGATAAACATATTGTTATAAACCTATCAGGGCGTGGCGACAAGGATATTCATACAATTGCTGAGATTGAAGGTATAGAGTTTTAGTTTTTTTTAATCGGTTTATTCCAGTTTTTTAGACTTATTTGTTTGGAACGGCTGAGTGTTAATCGCCCTTCTGGACTATCTTTGGTAATGGTTGATCCGGCGCCAATAGTGGCATTTTTACCAAGAGTGACAGGCGCAATGAGTTGCGAATCTGAACCGACGAACACGCCATCTCCGATAATGGTTTGGTGTTTGTTAACGCCATCGTAATTGCAGGTAATAACGCCAGCACCGATGTTGACAGCCCTGCCCATTGTGGTATCGCCAATATAACTGAGGTGTGAGACTTTTGAACCTTTGCCGATGGTGGATTTTTTTACTTCAACAAAATTGCCGATTTTGGCATCTTCACCGATGTTAGAATCTGGACGAATGCGAGCAAACGGACCAATGGAGGCGCCATCTCCGATAATGGCATCTTCGATGATTGAATTTGGCAAAATAGCGACATTATTTCCAATTTTAGCGTTTTTTAGGATGCAATTCGATGCAATTAGCGTATTATCGCCTAAAGACACATCACCTTTAATTAAGACATTAACATCAATTTCACAATCTTGCCCAAAACTGAGTGTGCCACGACAATCAAAACGCAACGGGTCTTTTAATGTTAAACCATTTTGCATAAATTTAGTGGCTTGGTTTTTTTGAAAAACGCGCTCTAACTCTGCTAATTGCACTTTGTCATTCACGCCTGCTACCTCAAATTCATTATCAGCAATAACAGAGGCAATGATTTTTCCATCTGCAACTGCCATTGCAATAATATCGGTTAAATAAAGTTCGCCTTGGGCGTTATTTGTGTCTAATTTGTCTAAATAGACCTTCAATAAGCCACTATTGACCGCCATAATACCTGTATTTACCTCAGAAATGGCAATCTGCTCTATATTTGCGTCTTTTTGTTCGATAATGGCTTGAATTTTTCCATTTTTACGCAAAATTCTCCCATATCCTGTTGGATTATCCAAAATAACGGACAATAATGCCACGCCCTGCTTTTCCGCTTGGGCGATTAATTTTTTCAGTGTAGATTGCTCAATCAAAGGCACATCGCCATATAAAATCAAAGAAATGGAGTCGTTGTTAATCTGTGGCATCGCCTGGACAACGGCGTGCCCTGTGCCTAATTGTTCAACTTGTTGCACCCATTTAATGCTATCGTCATTGATTGCCTGTTGTACTTGTTCACCACCGAAGCCATAAACAACAAAGACTTGCGAACAAAGTTGCTGCGCTTGAATCAGTACATGTTGAAGCAGGGTTTTATCTGATAAGGCTTGTAACACCTTTGGCTTGGTAGAGTTCATACGGGCGCCTTTACCGGCAGCGAGAATAATTGCGTTTATTTTGTTCATAACCTGCATTTTAGTATATAATTCTTTCTCTTTGAGATTTAACGAATAAATTAAGACTATGCAAGCAGATATCCACCCAAATTATAATCCAGTAAAAGTCGTGTGTTCTTGTGGCAACACTTTTGAGTCGCGTTCAACCATCGGTAAAGAAGAGTTACACTTAGATGTATGCTCTTCTTGTCATCCTTTCTACACAGGTAAGCAAAAAATTATGGACAGTGCAGGTCGGGTTGAGAAATTTAAATCTCGTTACGCTGCGTTCAAACGATAAACAAGAAATTTTTGATAAAAAAAGCCACATTTTTGTGGCTTTTTTTATGCCCGATTGCTGCTGAGTTTGGGTAAAAAATTGTTATAATTATCGCTCTTAATTTATTCTCTGTCAACTATGTCATTCGACTACATAAACGCCCTGCAAAAAAAACCAACCACGCGCACGCCAATTTGGGTAATGCGTCAGGCAGGGCGTTATTTGCCAGAATATCGTGCCACTCGTAAACAAGCAGGGGATTTTATGTCTTTGTGTAAAAATAAAGAATTGGCGTGTGAAGTGACAATGCAGCCGATTGATAGATTTGATTTGGATGCGGCAATTTTATTCTCAGATATTTTAACCATTCCTGATGCGATGGGCTTGGGCTTATACTTTTCAGAGGGAGAAGGCCCTAAATTTACCAGTCCCATTCAATCGTTGGCGGATATTGAGAAAATTCCAACCGATGTAACCAATGAATTGACTTATGTTTTTGATGCTGTTGCGACGATAAAAAAAGCGTTGAATAATCGCGTGCCGTTGATTGGATTTAGCGGCAGCCCATGGACATTAGCGACCTATATGATTGAGGGGGGCAGCAGTAAAACTTTTGCCAACACCAAAAGAATGCTGTTTAATGAGCCACAAGCCTTGCATTTATTATTGGATAAATTAGCTGACAGCGTGATTGGATATTTAAACCAACAAGTTTTGTCGGGTGCGGACAGTTTGATGCTGTTTGACACTTGGGGTGGCGTACTATCAAAACAAAATTATTTAGATTTTTCGTTAGACTATATGGCAAAAATTGTGAAGAGCATCAAAGCCTTGCACCCAACTGTGCCGATCACTTTGTTCAGTAAAAATGGCGGTAAACATTTGACTGATATTGCCGATACAGGCTGTGATGGTGTGGGCATTGACTGGACGGTGGAGTTAGACGATGTGCAGGCACAAGTGGGCGACAAAGTAGCTATCCAAGGTAATCTTGACCCTGCCGTGATGTATGCAACACCTGAAATTATCGAGAAAGAAGTTAAAAAAGTGTTATCCAAATTCAAAGGAAATACGGGGCATATTTTTAATCTTGGACATGGCATCACCCCTGATGTTGACCCTGAAAATATGAAGGTATTGGTAGATTGTGTGCATAAATTTAGTGCGAGGTAAATATTATGGATAAATTAGACATTGAGATAAAAAACTTGGGTAAGTTAAAAAATGGCACAGTAAAAATTCGCCCATTAACTGTACTGACTGGTGAAAATAGCACGGGCAAAAGTTTTCTTACTAAAACGCTTTATTCTATTTTTAGCATGGTTAATAAAAACTTACTTTATATTGAGGCTATTGATAACATTAAAATAAGCAGTTTTGGGGTTGATTTTTTTGATAAGTCTTTAACGCGTAAAAGCAAAGAAGATAAAAAGTATATCCAATTGTTGAAATCAGCCCTTAACGAGCTTCACTCTCTATTAATGGATATGAAAGACCATCCTATAGATGTTTATATTCAAACCTGCTTTATTACTGCCGAAACACAAATTGAAAAAATTCATAAATTTAGAGAATACTTAAGGAAATTAGAAAAAAAACAAAAGATTAAGTCTGTTCGTTACCAGGTTGATATTTTAAGAGAACATTTAGCCTCTTTAATCTTTAATTTAACAAAAGGAAGGGAAAGATATATTAGGTTACTGGATAAATCTCTAAAAAAAGAATTACAAGAAAACTTCCAAATAGCCAACATATCAGAGTTGGTTTCTTTTAATGCAAAAAAGACAAGTCTATCTGCCGATGGATTCACAATATCTTTTGATACAAAAAATATCATTGATTTTAATTTAGACCTTAATTTTATTAATGACATATCTGGGCTTTCAAGAGTGGTATTTTTTGAATCTCCTGCTTATTGGAGCGTTAGAGATGCTTTAAATAAATCAAAAGAAGTAAGAAAACCAGGGGATTTAACTGGCGTACCAAAATATTTCTATGATTTAGATGAAATCTTAAACACCAAATCCACCAACACTCCATTGGAGATTGTTTCAGAATTAGTGTCTGAATTAAAAACGGAAATTGGTGGGGAATTTATTTTTGATAATGGTCGCCTATCTTTTGTTGATAACTCTGGCAAGAGCATTGATAAAAACTTAATTTCTTTTGGTATGACCAATTTAGGCATGATACAAGCACTATTAAAAAACAATGTGATTAGCGCAGGTTCCTTTGTATTTTTTGATGAGCCAGAAACAAACTTACACCCATCTTGGCAAGTTTTATTAACTAAAGTCTTAATTAAGTTGGCGGAAAATGGTGTCAATGTAGTAATAGCAACGCACAGTTTAGATATGATTAAGACTCTAGAAGTTCACACTAAAGGCAAGGATAGTGATTTTATTGCCGTTAACCATTTTCAAAAAGATGGCACTTTATTGGCTTTTGAAAGTGGGAATATTACTGACAATCTAATAGAATCTAGAAATGAGTTAATGAACGCTTATGAGGATTTGTTTTTAAGTGAATTATATAACCCAGAAAATGATTGATATAACCCAGAAAATGATTGATATAACCCAGAAAATGATTGACCTGAAATCATTTTGTTCAAAAATTGAACATGCGCCTAATAATGGCG
Source organism: endosymbiont of Bathymodiolus septemdierum str. Myojin knoll (assembly GCF_001547755.1). Lineage (NCBI taxonomy): Bacteria > Pseudomonadati > Pseudomonadota > Gammaproteobacteria > Bathymodiolus septemdierum thioautotrophic gill symbiont. Next base: position 1,457,611 of record NZ_AP013042.1, read on the forward strand.
TGGAAAGCGCAGAATGTGATGCGATTAAATTTGACGGTGAAAACGGGTTTGCTGAAAGTTTGACAGAAAATTGTGCAAACCAATGTAGAGTGGATTATTTTGATATCATTGAAAATGGCTTAATTATGATTGAGATGAAAGACTTGCAATCAAAAATACTTAAGAATCCTAAAGAACAGCCAACTCAAAAAAATTTGAAGGCTATTTTTAAAAATATGAGTGCTAAATTTGCAAATTCTTTTGATTTAATTAAACAAGAGATAAGCCCAGATTTAATAGAGGTTTCTAATTATTTGGTATGGAAAGATAATACTGATACAAATTTAATGGACAGATATTTACCAGCAAATTTTAAAGAAAAACCTTATCAAATTTGCAAAACTAAAGAAATTTGCGAAAAAATATCAAAATTAGATACAAGAATATGTCAAGAATAAAAAAGACCTTCACTGCTTTAAAAACCAATCAACAAAAAGCTTTCATTCCGTTTATTACCGCAGGCGATAGTGGGTTAGATAATTCGTTTGCGTTGATGCAGACTTTGGTGGTAAACGGTGCAGATGTGATTGAACTCGGTGTGCCTTTTTCAGACCCGATGGCCGATGGTCCTGTGATTGCAAAATCGCATGAGCGGGCGGTGGCAGATGGCGTAAGTTTGCAGGATGTGTTGGATTTGGTGGCAAAATTTAGGCAGACCAATACAACAACAGCGATTGTATTAATGGGCTACCTTAATCCGATTGAAGTGTTTGGCTATCAGGCGTTTGCAAGAAAAGCAAGTGAAAGTGGTGTGGATGGCGTATTGGTGGTGGATATGCCACCAGAAGAAGCGCATGATTTGAAGCAAGAATTAGACCAAAATGACATCGATTTTATTTTCTTAGTGGCGCCAACAACGACAGATAAGCGCCTTAAATCTTTGGCAAAAATTGCCTCGGGTTTTGTGTATTTTGTCTCTCTAAAAGGGGTGACGGGTGCGGGACATCTGGATGTAGATTCGGTCAATATCAATCTTAGCAGAATTCGTCAGTTTATTGATTTGCCAGTTGGCGTTGGCTTTGGCATTAAAGATGCGGCAACTGCAAAAGCCGTGGGGAAATCAGCAGATGCGGTGATTGTGGGGTCGTCATTGGTGGCATTTGTTGATAAATACAGTGAAAATACAGATAAAATGTTAGAAAGTGTTGGTAAATTAGCCAGCGAGATTTCAGGAGCGATAAAATGAGTTGGTTGGAAAAAATATTACCTTCTATTACCAGTGTTGTAAAGAAAAACATCCCAGAAGGACTGTGGAGCAAGTGTCAAAAGTGTGAAACCACGCTGTATTCAGAAGAGCTAAAAGACTTGAATTATGTGTGTCCGAAATGCGATTATCATATGCGTATTTCTGCTCGTGTGCGCATTGATGCGTTCCTTGATAAGGAAGGGCAGGAAGAAATTGCGGGCGATTTGGTGGCAGTGGATCCGTTAAAATTCAAAGACCAAAAGAAATACAAAGACCGTTTAATACAGGCACAAAAAAACACCAATGAGAAGGATGCTTTGGTGGTTAAAAGTGGCACATTATATGGTATGAGTGTTGTGGTGGCAGCGTTTGAATTTAAATTTATGGGTGGCTCTATGGGGTCGGTTGTTGGCGAAAAATTTGTGCGCGCAGCACAACTGAGTATGGAAACTAATGCACCGCTGATTTGCTTTTCAGCCTCAGGCGGTGCGAGAATGCAGGAGGGTTTATTATCGTTGATGCAGATGAGTAAAACTTCGCTAGCATTGAAATTATTAAGTGATAAAAAAATTCCTTTTATCTCAATTTTGACTGACCCAACCATGGGCGGTGTTTCTGCAAGTTTTGCAATGTTGGGTGATATTCATATTGCCGAGCCGAATGCTTTGATTGGTTTCGCGGGTCCGCGTGTGGTTGAACAGACAGTGCGTGAAGCCTTGCCAGAAGGGTTTCAACGCAGTGAATTTTTACTGGAAAAAGGCGCAATTGATATGATTGTCCATCGCCACGAATTACGCGATAAAGTCCATACCATATTGCAAGCTCTACATGGCTAAATACAAATTATTGTATAAACTAACACATGCAAACGGTGCATTGGCGGATGAATCAGGCAGCGCCCCTTTTGAATTTGAGATTGGCGATGGGCAATTAGACCCGTGTTTAGAATCTTGCATAAAAGAAGCCGAAGTGGGGAAGTTACGCACTTTTTTATTGGGCGCCGATGAAGCCTTTGGCGCAGTGCATGACGAGGCCATTCAAGTAATGAATCGTTCTGAATTCCCCGACGGTTTTGAAATTAAAATTGACACGGCGGTTGAGTTTAAAACCCCGACAAATGAGTCGTATGTGGGATGCATTGACAAAATTGACGGCAATGATATCACGGTAAATTTTAACCATCCACTCGCAGGCTGTGATGTCGTATTTCAAGTGGAAGTTTTGGAAAAATCATGAAAGTATTGTTAGCAAATCCTCGTGGTTTTTGTGCAGGCGTTGACCGTGCAATTGAGATTGTTGAGCGTGCGTTGAAACGCCATGGGGCGCCAATTTATGTACGCCATGAAGTAGTGCATAATAAATTTGTAGTAGATGATTTAAAAAGCAAAGGGGCAATTTTTGTTGAAGAAATTGACGAAGTGCCTGCGGGAGGCGTCGTTATTTTTAGCGCCCACGGCGTATCAAAAGCGGTGCGTAAACAGGCAAAAGCAATCGATGCAATTATTTATGATGCCACTTGTCCTTTAGTGACCAAAGTGCACAAAGAAGTGGTGCGCAAGCAAAAACAAGCACACCAAGTCATTTTAATTGGCCACGAAGGGCATCCCGAAGTCGAAGGCACACTGGGACAGTCCGATCAGGGGTCAAGTATTACCTTGGTGGAAACGGTAGACGATGTCAGTAAGCTTAATCTGAACGGTGAAATTTCATACACCACACAAACCACACTTTCTGTGGATGATACTCAGCAAATTGTTGACGCATTAAAAGATAGGTTTCCAGAAATTAAATCACCACAAAAAGATGATATTTGTTATGCCACGCAAAACAGGCAAGACGCAGTAAAAATATTAATGCAAGACTCAGATTTATTACTTGTGCTTGGCTCTAACAACTCATCAAATTCTAATCGTTTGCGTGAGATTGCTTTAAAAATGCACAAAAATTCCTATTTAATTGATGGTGCCGATGAAATTGACAGCAAGTGGTTGAACGGTATTAATACTGTTGGCGTAACCGCAGGTGCATCCGCACCAGAAATATTGGTGCAAGAGGTCATTAGCTATTTGCGCAACTATGGTGCAAATGAAGTGATTGAAGTCAACGGCGTGAAAGAAAATGTACACTTCCCAATACCCAAGCAACTAAGATAACTCATAAAAAAGGAGAAATACTATGTCACAAACAGCACTAATATGTGGTTCTTACGCATTTGATTCCATTATGGTTTTTCAAGATAGGTTCAAAAACCACATTTTGCCCGACAAGGTGCATATGCTCAATGTCTCTTTTTTGGTGCCAACAATGCGTAAAGAATTCGGCGGTTGTGGTGGCAATATCGCCTACAACTTACACTTATTAGGTGCAAATTCTGTACCAATGGCAACGGTTGGCGAAGATTTTACCCCCTATATGAACTGGATGGAATCACACCACATGAACACCACGCATATGAAAGTCATCGACGGTGCCTACACGGGTCAGGCGTTTATCACCACTGATATGGACGACAACCAAATCACCGCTTTTCATCCTGGTGCAATGGGCGAATCATACTTAAACAAAGTCAGCGATGTCAGCACCGTTGACATCGGTATCGTCTCTCCAGACGGTCGTGATGGTATGATTGCGCACGCCAAACAATTTAAGGATGCAGAAATCCCGTTCATTTTTGATCCAGGCCAAGGCATGCCGATGTTTTCAGGCGACGAATTAATTGCCTTTGTTGAGCAAGCCGACTATGTTGCTGTAAATGACTATGAATCACAAATGTTGCAGGACAAAACTGGCTTAGACTTAGTCACAATCGCCTCAATGGTCGATGCACTCATCATCACCAAAGGCGCTAAAGGTAGTGAAATCCACACCAACGGCGAAATCATCAATATTGCCCCCGCCAAGGCTCGAGCAACCCAAGACCCAACTGGATGTGGCGATGCCTATCGTGCAGGCTTGTTATACGGCTTAATGAACGATATGGATTGGAAAACCACCGGTCAATTGGCAGGGCTTTTAGGTGCAATTAAAATTGCCCATTTAGGCACACAAAATCACAAGTTTGACTTAGCCAAGATTGAAAAACTTTATCAAGAAAACTATAGTGAGGCTTTGTTTTAAGTTAAAACAACACCAAGGTGCGATTGACTTTAAAAGCGGTTATATTTAACACACGCAATCAATGTCAATATATTTTCAGTTAAAATTGCTACAATAAACTGGTTTTTAGTAAAGTTACATATGGTTAGTGGCATATTGTGTAGTTAATAAATAGTTAGATGCCAAAGGAAACAAATTAATATGAAGAAAAAATTATTTCAAAAACCCTCCATGCAACAAATTAAAGAAAGTTCAACTTTAGGCAATAAATTAATTGATGCTAAATATGCCTACATCAACGGATATTATGAAGCAGGAAACCATTTAATTAAAACAGCTATTGATATGACAAATAGCACAGATAAAGATTCTTTAATTTATCCTATTTGTTTTAATTATAGGCATTATATTGAACTACATTTAAAAAGTTTAATTGAAGAAGCTGAAGTTTTATATGAAAAAATGGAACAATTAGGATACTTACAAAATGGTACATTATCTGAAAAAATTAGCAATTCATTAGATAGCACACATAATTTATATGAACTACTCGATTCATTAAAAAATATACTTTTTGTTATTGACATCTCAAATGAAAAATTTCCAAAAAATATAGAAAAATATATTCAGCAAATGCATGATACTGACACTAATGGTCAAAAATACAGATACCATAAAAATAAAAGTGGCGGGTTACATTTTCCAAATGAAAAAAGTTATAACATAGAAAATATGTCCAAAATCATGAAAGAGGTAAATAGCATGTTGTGGGCTATTAATTCTCATATTTTTCACTATATAGAAATGTCAAATGATATAATTAGTGACTATAGAAGTGAAATGGGACATCAGTACCACTAAAGAACATCTAACAAATCATTCCAGCCGAGACATGCTTACGCGTCGGCTGAATTCAGGCGTTAAGCTCCTAAAGTTTTTAGAAAATCTTCAACCCATTCAATGCGCCCGATATCTTCGGGCATTTCGCGGGTGATAATGAGTTGATTTTGTCCTTTAATTCGATAAGTTCGTGGTTGGGTTTGTATTAAATTGATGATTGTTATTGGCTCAATAGTAGTTTTGTCGGCAAAGGTTAGATGAACTTTGCCCTCAAAGATTGAGACTTTGTTAATGCCGATTTTTTCACAGAATAGTTTGAGTTGGGTAACGGCGAATAGGTTTTTGCTGGCATCTTTGAGCAGTCCGAAGCGGTCAATCATTTCTATTTGCAGGTCTTTTAATTCGGTATTATTTTTGGCGCTGGCGATGCGCTTGTAAAGCACCAAGCGTTCGTGGACATCACCAAGATAACTTTCGGGGATAAGGCAGGGGAGCCCTGTATCAATTTCAATTTCGTGGTTGAGTGGGTTGTTGAGGTTTATTTTTCTGCCCACGCGCATTGCATCAACGGTGCGTTTGAGCAGGTCATGATACATATTAAAACCGATTTCGCTGATTTTTCCCGACTGATTATCGCCAAGCAAATCGCCCGCACCACGGATTTCTAAGTCATGATTGGCGAGCATAAAGCCTGCACCTAACTCCTCTAAAGACTCGACGGCATCTAAGCGTTTTTTGGCATTTTTACTCAGTGACTGGTGCGATTTAATCACCAAATACGCATACGCCCGATGATGTGAACGACCAACTCGCCCACGCAATTGGTGCAATTGCGCCAAGCCAAAATTTTGTGCATTGTTAATAATAATGGTATTGGCATTAGGAATGTCAATGCCTGTCTCAATAATGGTGGTGCAGACTAGAATTTGGAAGCGACCATGATAAAAATCACTCATAATTTGCTCTAATTCACGGGTTGGCATTTGCCCGTGGGCAATACGCACACGGGCATTGGGTATCAGCGATGTTAGCTTTTCTGCCATATTATCAATACTATCAATGTCATTATGCAGGACAAATATTTGCCCCCCACGATGTAGCTCACGCGAACACACCTCTTTAATAGTGGCATCACTCCACTCGTTGACAAAAGTCTGAATTGCGCTCCGCCCTTGCGGTGGCGTGGCAATAATGGACAACTCTCTGAGCGAGCCGAGTGCCATATTCAGCGTGCGTGGAATCGGGGTTGCTGTCATTGTTAGAATATCACTCTGACCCCGAATTTTTTTCAGAGACTCCTTTTGTTTAACGCCAAATCTATGCTCTTCATCAATGATAATCAGCCCCAGATTTTTATACTTAATACTGCCGTGAATGAGCTTGTGCGTGCCGATAACGATGTCCACTTTTCCTTCAAGCAGTTGTTGCTTAATGCGTGTTTGCTCCTTAGTAGTTTGAAAGCGTGACATTGCTGCAATTTCCACTGGATATTTAACAAACCTATCTTTAAAGGACTCAAAATGCTGATTTGCCAACAAGGTCGTCGGCACCAAAATTGCCACCTGTTTACCCGCTTCAACGGCTAAAAATGCTGCTCGCATGGCAATTTCAGTTTTACCGAAGCCCACATCACCACAGACCAGTCTGTCCATTGGTTTTTGCGATTGCATATCTGCCAACACCTCGCCCATGGTTTTCAGTTGGTCGGGCGTTTCTTCAAAAGGGAAACTGGCAACAAACGACGAATACGCATCATTCGGCTCTGGAAACGCAAAGCCAACTTGTGCCTGTCGTTTGGCGTAGATTTCCAATAATTCTGCGGCAATATCGTGCAAGGCGTCGACGGCTTTTTGCTTTGCCTTACTCCATTGATTAGAGCCTAATTTGTGTAGAGGTGCAATATCAGGCGATGCCCCCGAATAGCGAGAAATCAGATTCAACGAAGTCATCGGCACCATTAATTTAGATTCATCAGCATACTCTAACACCAAAAAATCTTGCGTCATTTCATCAAAAGTCTGTGTTTTCAAACCCAAATAACGCCCCACACCATAACTCTCATGCACAATTGGGTCGCCGATTTGGACTTCCACCAGGCTCTTAATCGCCTCATCAAAATCCTTATGCTTCGCCCGTCTGCGTCGTTGCTGTTTAACCACATCAGCGCCAAACAAATTGACTTCGGTAATGACCGCAATGTCCTTAGTTAGCAAGCCTTCGGTCAGCTCATCATTGGTAATGCAAAGGCTTTGCTCGCTCTCAATAAAATCTTGCCAATGTGCCACTGGCAGCGGATTGCGGTTGTGATTAATGAGAAAATCACTCAACACACTCTGCCTACCTTCGGACTCGCAAACAATCAGGATTTTCCCTGTAAACTTTTTCTCAAAATTTAGAAATTTACTCAGTGGATTTTTATTTTGCGCACTAATCGTCAGCGGTGGCAACAACTGACTACCAAAATTCAAGCGCCCAACTTTCTCTTCCTGTTTCGAGCTGCCAGTCACCAGCTGCTGGCGTTGTTTTATCTGCCCAAACAGCACATCTTTATCCACAAATACCTGATTAATCGGCAATGGCAGACGCTCATAATTGCATTCCGCTTGCTGATGACGCGCGTCAATCTCGTCATAATTTACCTCTAACAACTCGCTAAACCCTTGACTGGTGGCAATAATTGTATCCTTGGGCAAATAGTCAAATAGGCTGTTGGTATGGGTAAAAAATAATGATAAATAAAATTCAATGCCATTCGGCAATCGCAACTCGCTAACCTCATCAAAAATAAACCCATTGGTATTGCCAAATGCTTTTTGATAGTTAGATTTAAAAACCTCAATACTGCTCTGGTCAGTCGCAAACTCTCTCGCTGGCAACAATGACACCTGTTCCACCGCCTCAATAGAGCGCTGAGTTGATGCGTCAAAAATACGAATTGATTCAATTTCTTGGTCAAACAAATCAATCCGATACGGTAAATTCACACCCATTGGAAACAGATCAATCAATGAGCCTTTAACGCTAAATTCTCCGCGCTCTCTAACTGTATTCACGCGGTTATAGCCGATTTTCAACAGGCGTTGAGAGAATGACTGTATCTCCAAATCATCGCCACTTTTCAGACTAAAACTGTATTGCTTGCTAAACTCAATTGGACACAACTTCTGAGACAGAGACTCCAAAGTGGTAATAACAATACCGCGTTTTAGCGTCGGTAATTTAGACAGCGTATCAAGGCGACTAGAGGTGATATCCGGATGCGGAGAAAAATGGTCAAACGGCAACACCTCCCAATTATCAAAGCGTAAAACTGCCAAGTCACTGCCATAAAAATTGAGCGATTTAAACAATTGCTCAAAGTGGCTAATATCATTTGCCACCACCAAAATCACCCGCTCTTGCTGCCGAGCAAACTCAATCAACGCTAACGCCTGAGCGCTGCCGTAAAGCGACCCCCAATAAAATTTTTGCCCGGACTCGAAAGGCGTTACACCCTGTGGATAAAAGGACTGCATAGCGTTAGCCTTTAGAGGCGACAATCCCTTCATTTTTCAACATTTTTATCAGTTCAATCAACGGCAATCCAACAATCGCATCCGGATCGTTGTCCTCAATATGCTCAAATAAGCTCGCTCCTGCAATGGTCTCAGATTTAAAACTCCCTGCACATTTGTATGGTTTGTCCTCTTGCAAATATTGTTCGATTTTTTCCGCACTCAGCACCTTAAAAAATACTTTAGTAGTGTGTACAATCGTCTGTATCTTGTTGCTATTTGTATTCAAAAGTGCCAAACTTGTCTTAAAAGTAACAATATTACCCGAACTCCCTTGAAGTTGTTTAGTCGCATTCTCGTGCGTATGTGGCTTTCCCAAAATCACATCATCCACGCCGTTGCCGTCTCCAAGTGTTGAAATCTGATCTGATGCAATAATCAACCCACCCTGCATCTTTGCTACTTCCCATGCCTTTTCCTGTGCCAATCGAAATACCAACTGCTCAGGTGTCTCCCCCTTGCGTCTAGACTCATCAATATCCGGTGAAATGATATCAAACGCCAAACCCAATTTATTGAGCAAATTTTTCCTAAATGGCGAAGAAGAAGCAAGAATTAATGGCACAATTGGGCAAAGAGTTTGTAAAATGGGGTTATTTTACTTTATTTGAGACCTTTTACAGCAATGATGCGCCTATCTATTATCGTCGCAATGGACGACAATCAACTCATCGGCAAGAACAACGCCTTGCCCTGGCATCTTCCCGCTGATTTAGCCTATTTCAAAAAAACCACCACTGGAAAAACCGTGTTAATGGGTCGTAAAACGCACGAATCGATTGGCTTCCCCCTGCCAAACCGCCGCAATGTCATTATCACTAGAAACCCCAACTACCAAGCGAACAACTGTGAAGTCGTCAACAGCATTGAAGATGCCTTAGTCCTCGCCAAGAATGACGATGAGTTAATGATAATGGGCGGCGCCTCCTTCTACCAACAAACACTTCCCTTCGTCGACCGCCTCTACATCACTCAAATTGAAGGTACTTTCGACGGTGATGCTCACTTCCCCCCATTCAATCGCGACGATTTTGAAGAGGTTTTTCGCGAATCTCACACTGCTGATGAAAAAAATAAATACGCCTATCACTTTACAATTTTAGATAGAAAATAAACCAGTAAAGCACCACACTCTTATGAATAAATATAAAAAAACCTGCGATATGCAGGTCTTTTTATTAACATCCGTTTTTACAAGGTGTATTTTAAAAATACGAAGGCGCATAGTCTTCCTATATGACTGAGTATTTTTAAAATACAACGCAATGAAATAGGAAAAGACGATGCAAAAATGGTGCCGATGGCGAGAGTTGAACTCGCACGAGCATAGCCCACTACCCCCTCAAGGTAGCGTGTCTACCAATTCCACCACATCGGCAATATGATTTATTTAGGAATGTCGCTGTCTTGATCATCCATTGCTGGAACATCAGAAACAACTGCTGGAAGTACCTCTTCCATAACGCTCTTAGGCTTGTCTTGCACACCAGTATCATTTGTAGCTAAATATGCCAAAGATAAACTGGTGACAAAGAAGCCTGTTGCAACACCTGCGGTGAGCTTATAAATAAACGAGTTAGCGCCACGAGCACCAAAGACAGAGCCTGATGCACCCGCGCCGAATGCGGCACCCGCATCAGCGCCCTTACCATGTTGCATGAGAACAAGTGCGACTAGGCCCAGAGCCAATAACACATGGATGATTAAAATAACTTGAAATGACATAATAATTAACCCGCTTTACAAATACTTAAAAAATCTTCTGCTTTGAGTGACGCACCGCCAATCAAACCGCCGTCAATATCTTCACAAGCAATTAATTCTTCTGCATTAGCAGGATTCATACTGCCCCCATAAAGGATAGGGGTTGTTTGTGCGATATCAGCATCATTTTCTGCCAATAAGCTACGAATAAAGGCATGTGTGTCTTGTGCTTGTTGCGGTGTTGCGGTAACGCCGGTGCCGATTGCCCAAACGGGCTCGTAAGCAACAATGATATTTTTAAAGGCTTCGATGCCAACTTTAGCAATAACGGCATTGATTTGACGGGTAACAACTGCCTCGGTGTTGCCGGACTCTCTTTCCTCTAATAATTCACCAATGCAAAATAACGGGGTTAGGTCGTTATCAAGTGCGGCTTTTACTTTGTTGGCAACAATTTCATCAGTTTCACCGTATAAACTTCTACGCTCAGAATGACCAACAATAACATATTCAGCGCCAAAATCTTTAATCATATCTGCACTTATTTCGCCAGTGAAGGCACCTGATGCATTAACATTAAGGTCTTGTGCACCAAGGTTTAATTGTGAATGCACTGCTAACGCCTCAACTTGGGACAGATAAGGTGAAGACGCACATACAATTACTTTTGCGTTTTTTACATTATGTAGCCCCTCAAGAATGCCCACAACCAAGGTATTGACGGTTTCTTTTGAGGCGTTCATCTTCCAATTGCCTGCTACGATTGTTTGACGCATAATGATTATCTACTGTAAAAAATGAGTGATTTTACTCTAACTGATACTAAAAATCAATCAGTGCGATGATTTTGAACCAAAATAAAGCGCCAAGGAAACCATTAAAATACCAAAAGCAAAGTACATTAAATCAAGTGCCTCTGTAAACCCCATTGATAGTGAAACCTCAAAAAATGTTACCACTAAAATCATCAATATAACTTTAGCAAGTTTTTCTTTTAAATCATCAAGCGAGTTAATTACCAGCACTTTTGATGAACGCTCGCTATTTTTAGCATCGTCAATATCACTAATAAACAATTCATACAAGCCCAATGAAAATATCAACAAAATAGTTGCCAACAAAAATCCATCAATAGCACCTACAGTATGGGCAACCATTTCAATTTTTAAAATTTTTCGCGCTTCAGCGCTCGCATTAACATAGTCGCCAACATGGGTAAGCAAGGCAACAACATCAACGGCGGTAATAACAAACAGCAGTAACGACAAAAGCAGCGATGCGATCACGGCAACTATCACCATTAAGCGTGAATTCCACAATATTTTTTCAAAAACAATTTCAAGCATTCTCATTGATAAACCTCTATAATGTAATATCGTCTTATTTTAATCTTTAAAATATAAAA